>NZ_CAXUBQ010000001.1:0-18589 GCF_964249465.1 Ruminococcus sp. Marseille-P328
TAAGCCCGCCAAAAGGCGAGCTTATTTAGAATACTTGTTTATAGGTTATCGCTGAACTACGTTTTCAGGACAGCCCCAAACCATCTAATACGGGCATGCGAATATCCAAAAGCATTAGTTCTGGCCACTCTTCCTTTATAATTCCCAATGCTTCTTCACCATTTCCAGCATGAAATACCTGTGTGATTCCAAGCTCTTCATAATTCAGCATACGATCAAAAAACATATGTACAGAATTCTGGTCATCTGTGATTAAAAGCTTCATAGCACTTACTCACCTTCTTTAACATGTTTTTTAGCCTCTCTGATTTTCAGGTGTAAATATTCAGGAGTGATTAATCAATGGTAGCTTAAGTTCAAATTTGGTTCCATACCCTTCTTTGCTCTCTATACAAACCCCATATTTTTCTCCATATTTCATACGTATCCTCTGGTGTATATTTCGTATTCCAATCCTGCGGTTATCAATTTCCGATATATTCAGATCCTCAATGAGAATTGCAAGTTGTTTCTCAGTCATTCCGGCACCATTATCTTCTATGCAAAATAAGAATTCGTCTTTCTTTTTTTTCACAGAAAGTTTTATTAATGCACCATGAGGATTTTCTCCAAAAGCATGCATAATACAATTTTCCACAATAGGTTGAAGCAGCATTTTGAGCATATAATAACCTTCAATTTCCTCTGTTATCTCATATTTAACCTGAAGCTCTCCTTCATATTTTCTGGTAAATAGTTCAAGATAGCTCTGAATATATTGAAGTTCCATTCCAATAGGCACAATCTCCTCATAATTGTATAAACTGTATCGTAACATCTTGCTTAAATCCACTATAATGTCATTGGATTCTTCTACATTTCCATACACTATTTCTGTTTGCAGCTGCTGCAAAGTATTCATAAGAAAATGAGGATTTATCTGAGACTGCAGAGAATAAAGCCTGAATTTATTAATCAGAATCTGGGACTTATAATCCTTATCAATAAGAGAATTAAGTCGCTCTAAAAGTCCGTTAAATCTATTTGCAATCTGCTCCAGTTCTTTATAATGATATCCTTCTGTCTCCAGAATCAGCTTTTGCGAATCTACTTTTTGTATATTGTCCATCAGTTTCTGAATGGGTCTTTTTATAGAACCACTGACTCTAAATGTAATCAGAAGATTCAACACCAAGCTGCATAAAATAATCAATATCAAAAGCCAGATCATAGTACGAGTATGTCGGAAAATTTCAGACTGAGGAATGTAAGACACCAACTTTAATCCCATAGAGGTTGTCTGAAAGCTTACAAAATGTTCTTTTCCATCTACCTTAGTCCAAAAGCTTCCAGTTTTTTCCCTCTTCATGATCTCACGGTCTCTCTCTGACACCTTGAGCATACTTCCAATATCGGAATTATCACTTCTGCTCATGATAACTCCCTCTTCATTTAAAATCGCAACTTTTCCATTTTCTTCATAATTACTGGCACCCAAAACCTCTGCCAACTGTGTAATGTCAAAGTTATAGATCAATGCTCCTGATACTTTTCCTTTGGAATTTTGCAGCGCAAATGAAATAGAAAAAGTTTTGTTTTTGGCTGTAATTGCCCTTTTTTTACTATAAAAATCCTGATTATGAAGTCCTAAAATATGAACATATACATTCCCGGTTGTATCCTTCGCCTTCTGGTACCATTCCTTAGACCAGTAATCATAATTTGCAGCCAGACCGTCCTGACCTATTGTTGTAAAGTAATAGCCATTGTCTGAAATCACTAAAATATCCTGTACTACCGAATTAAAAAGATCTGTTTTTTTCAGAATGTTATTCAATTCTCTGTTTACATCCAATTTATCCTGAATGGACATATTGGATTTACTGAATTTGTTCCAAAGATCACGGTAACTGGAAAAGCTGACCATTTGAGATGCAATATCATTAAATGTCTTATCCAGAGTATACACTGCCTGCTCTGTGATCATTTCACTGCTATCTTCTACCTTATTAATCAAAACCCTGGTAGAAATTCCAAGCATACAAATTCCAAACACCAAAAGCAGTAATGTATTGCAGATCAGATAATAATTTTGTACTGCTCCAATTAAAGAAGAATCTTTTTTTCTTTTCTTAAACATCTTTCATCACCACTTTTAGTGTACCACAGATTTAATTTTTCAGAACAAAATCTTTTTAATATTAAAAATGATCTTATTTATCCCTTTACGGCCCCTGCTGTCAGCCCCTTAATGATATTTTTCTGCATCAGCAAATAGAACACAACCACTGGAAAAATAGCAACTACAGACAAGGTCATAAATCTTGGCCAATCCACACTAAACTGTCCCTTTGCCCTAAAAATCTCCAAAACAATGGTACCTTTAGAACGAGTACTAAGGAAGATATTCGGAGCAATAAAATCGTTCCAAATCCACATTGTATTAAAGATTACAGATGTTGAAGTAATTGGTTTCATCAGTGGAAATACAATTCTGAAAAATACCATTGGAATGCTGCAGCCATCTACAATTGCAGCTTCCTGAAGCTCTCTTGGAATACTCTTCATGTAACCCACTGCAAGAAAAACCGTAAGTGCCGAACCGTTACAGTAGAAAATAATCATTCCAGCAACAGAATCAATGAGATGTAGAGTTTGCATCACTTCAAATAAGGACAAAAGAATTGCCTGGAAAGGAACCAAAAAACCAATCATCAGATAAATAGTAAATGCTTTATCCAGCTTACTTGCACGAAAAGCCAAAGGATATGCTGCCATTTCACCGATTACTACAATGGCAAGTACGGAGCAAACTGTAATTACTGCTGTGATTCCAAATGCACGATAAATCTGAAGATTTGTCAGAATGTCTTTATAGTTATCCAAAAACAACTGTGTAGGAAAAGCCGTAGGACTGAAAGACATCTCAGACATTGTTTTAAAGGTATTAATTACCATATAATAAAATGGATACAGGAATATAATACAGATCGGCAATAAAACAAGATCTGACAGATAAAATTTTTTCTCACGAATTTTTTTCTTCTTTTTCATGATATGTCTTCCTCCCTCTTACTCATTGCCATATATTGAATACCGGCAATCAACGCAACAATAATAATGAAAATCGTTGCCAGTGCCGTGGAAGCTCCATACTGCTTTTCTGACAAACCACGCTGAATGATAACCTGTGTAACAGTATAGTTGGAATATCCAGGACCTCCCTTTGTCAACGCATAAGGAAGATCATAAACCTTCAGTCCATTTGTAAGAAGCAGAAGAGTATTTACTGTAAGTCCAGGTGCGAGCAAAGGAAATGTGATCTTTGTAAACTGTTGCCAGCGACTTGCACCATCAATTGCTGCCGCTTCATAATATTCGTTTGGAATTGCCTGAAGATAGGCAAGATAAATAGTCGCATACCATCCTGTGCTTGTCCATACTGCGACTAATATAATACTAATTTTTGCCCCCCATTCTGTTGCTGTAAAACCAATAGGTCCTGCTCCAAATACTGCAAGTAATGTATTAAGTGCACCTGTTTTCATTGGGGAGAGAATATAACCCCAGATATAACCAAGCAAAAGGCCACTGACAATGGATGGGAAAAAGAAAACTGCACGTTCTACAGATTTCATTTTTGTATTTCGGTCCAGAAATACTGCCAGTGGAATAGCAAGAAGATTGATCAGAATCATTGTACAAAATGTATAAAAAATAGTATTAAACAAAGAATGTCTCATCATCTGATCTTTAAAAACACCGATAAAATTTTTCAATCCCACAAAATTATACTCATGGCTGATTCCATTAAAGTCTGTCACGCTATACATAATTGTTTTTACCAGCGGAATAATTGTAAACAAAGTAAAAGCAATAAATGCCGGTAAAAGAAATATTTCGTACTGAATTGCTTTTTTTAACTTCTTATTTTTCATATTTCTCCTCCAATTAAAATCCCCACAGCCGCTACCAGGAACATTTTTACCTGGCAGCGAACCGTGGGGTGTTTTCAATACACTTATTCAGCAGAAACTTCTGCCAGTTTGTCATCCAGTCTGGATGCGGCCTCTTCTGGAGTAATTGTTCCGGCCATACAATCCTGTAAGCTCTGTACATATGTCAGTCTTAATGATTCTGTATAGGAAAGCCAGTCTGCCATTGGAATATAATATTTTCCTTCTTTAACGCCTTCTACAGCATCTGTAATCTGTGCAGGAAGATCTGGTGTATATCCTTCTGCAATTGTAAAACCTCCATAGCCCTGATACTGTTTTTCAAGTCCCTCAGGAGATGCAGCAAAATCAAGAAATGCTTTTGCCAACTCTATATTTTCACTTGCAGAGTTGATACAAAGCCCTACATTTACTGCACCACAATAGTAATCTTCAGATGTTCCTGGTACCGGAATGCATTTGTAGTTCATATCTGGATTAATAGAATTAATGGTATCAAGGTTCCAGGAACCACTAAGAATCATGCCAACCTGACCGGTTGCAAATGCCGTAACAATTTCATCACTTGTAGAGCCAAGAAGATCAGAGCTTAAATATCCTTTATCAACAAGTTCTTTCCACATTGTAATTGGCTCTGTCCAGGTATCTTTAAAAGTCGTTTTTCCATCATAAATATCCTGTACAACGGTAGGATTCTTAGAAACCACCTCTGATCCATATAACGGAGCAGTGAAGTTTACTGCTGCATCCTGACAGTTATCCATAATTGGAGTAATTCCTGCATCCTGCAGTTTCTGACAATCTTCCAGAAGTTCATCCCATGTAGTTGGATCACTTTCAATTCCAGCCTGTTCAAACAGATCCTGATTAACAAGGATTCCACCTACCCAGCAGTCAACTGCCAACGCATAGGCTTTTCCATCTTTTCCATATGTAGTTTTTACAGAATCTGGAATAGTTCCGTCTGTCATATAACTTTCATCAGAAAGATCAAGGCAATAACCACCTTTAATCAAGTCTTCTCTGTTCTCAAGAGCCATATAAAAGATATCCGGACCTGCCCCTGAATATAATAGAGTTGAAAGCTTCTCAACATAATCCTGAACTGGCGGTGAATACTGGAAATCTACGTTCACATTTGGATATTTCTCCTTAAATGCTTCCAGTACCGGTGCTGCTTTTGTCTCATCGTACCAGGATAAAATGGTAAGTGTTCCAGATAAATCGGAATCGGCCTCCGCTGCTGATACCGTCATTCCAGAGAATGCTGACATTACCATACTTGCAGCAAGTGCTGCAGCCCACATTTTTCTTTTCATTTTTTTAACCTCCCTTTTATTATTCTTCTTTGTTGGTATATTCAGAATACACTTTTCCTGAATATTTTTAAATGTATTTTCTTGCAAAGTACTTTAAATATGTTGCACTTTTTTCTAATTTACGAAAACAGCTTGACATTTAAAGAATCAAAAGAATAATATAGTGTTAAACATTCGTGTTGCCATTGGCGCTATCGACATATATATAAAACAGAGAAATGAGGAATTTTATGGAAAAATCAACAGTATATTTCACCGACTTCCGCTGCAAAGTCGGCACAAGCCAGCTGGACAAGCTGAAAAAACTGTGCATTGCAGCCGGAATCAAAGACATTGATATGGATGGTAAATTCGTGGCCATCAAAATGCATTTCGGAGAGCTTGGAAACCTTGCTTTCCTGCGCCCCAATTATGCAAAAGTAGTAGCCGATCTTTGTAAGGAACTTGGAGGAATGCCGTTTCTTACTGACTGTAACACCCTTTATCCGGGAAGCCGTAAGAATGCTCTGGAGCACATGGATTGTGCGAATCTGAATGGCTTTAATACTATCACCACTGGTTGTCAGATCATTATCGGTGACGGACTTCGCGGTACAGATGATGTAGAAGTTCCTGTAGCGAATGCAGAGTATTGTCCAACTGCCAGAATCGGCCGTGCTGTAATGGACGCTGACGTATTCATCAGTCTTACTCATTTCAAGGGACATGAAGCCACCGGTTTCGGCGGCGCAATCAAAAATATTGGTATGGGCTGCGGAAGCCGTGCCGGAAAAATGGCTCAGCACAATAGTGGTAAACCAGTTATCGAAACAGACCTTTGCCGCGGCTGCAAACGCTGTGCAAAGGAATGCGGAAGTGACGCTATTACATATCCGGAGAAAAAAGCGGTCATTGATTATGATAAATGCAAGGGCTGCGGCCGTTGTATCGGTGCCTGCAGCTTTGATGCAATTCACAACCCGCACAGCAATTCCAATGAGCTTCTCTGCCGTAAGATGACAGAGTATGCACAGGCAGTCTGTCATGGACGCCCATGCTTCCATATTGCTCTGGTTCAGGACATCAGCCCGAACTGTGACTGCCACGGCGAAAATGATGCTCCTATCCTTCCGGATATTGGAATGTTCGCAAGCTTCGATCCCATTGCTCTTGATCAGGCCTGCGTAGATGCATGTCTTGCTGCGGAGCCAATCCGCAACAGCCAGCTTGGTGACAACCTTGCGAAACCGGAATGGCATTGCCACCACAACCACTTTATGGATTCCAATCCGAATGTAGAGTGGGAAGCAACTCTGGATCATGGTGAGAAGATTGGACTTGGAACAAGAAGCTATGAACTGAAGAGAATTTAATTAATAAACAGCTGCCACATTATCAAAACACTTTGAACAATGCGGCAGCCGTTTAACTTTAACCTTTTTTTGCCAGATACCTTTTAATCAAAAAGGAGCAGAAATATGGAAATGTATAAATGCCATTTTCTATTCCCACATTGCTGTCAGCCAGTTTTATTCCCCACTTAATATCGCTGTAACTTTCATTATCAATCAGTTTTCTTAAAGATTTTGAGCGATTTTTATTTGCCTTTACTTCAACCGGAACCAGTTCATCTTTTGTCCTGACAAAAAAATCTTCTTCCAAAGTTGCATTTTCTTTTTTGTAATAATATAATCCTAATCCTTGTTTCAGAAACGCCTCTGCAACGAAATTTTCATATAAAGCCCCCTTATAAACACCCATATTTTTATTTGCACGTAAATCTTCCTGCGCTTCTTCATCTAAAGAGGCAATTAGCAGGCCTGTGTCTGGATAGTACAGCTTAAACTTCAATTCATCATAATTTCCTTTTAACGGCAATTCCGGATATTCCAGACAGTAGCAGACAGAAACAACTCCCGCATCCTTAAGCCAGTCAATACAGCCCGAATACTCTCTGCTTCTTGCGTTTTTCTCAATTTTACTTAGCTGGAATTTTTTATTCTCTTTTGCCAGCTGTACCGGAACGCTTCGATATACACTGGCAATCTTCGTTTGGTCTAACCCTTCTGCATATTTTCTGATATCTTCTTCATAATCTAATTGAATCTGATGCTGAATTTCCAAAGTATCAGAAAATGTATTCGTTTCTATATATTGTCTGATCACTGCTGGCATGCCCCCAAGCACGCAATATTCAAGAAACATTTTTTTGTAAACAGACAGCTCCGTATCAGAAAATGCTTTCCCAGAACACATATGTTCCAGGATCTGTTCGATGTGTAAATCTGAGTAACCCTTTGCCCAGAGAAACTCCTCAAAATCCATGGAAAACATTTCGTAATCTGTTTTATAGCCAACGCTATTGCTGTGGATCTTTTTATAGTTAATTCCAAGCAGAGATCCACTGCAAATTACATCAAATCTTCCATCCAGCTTAAAAGCCTTCAAAGAAGTGGCAATATCCGTCACTTAATATAGTTTTATACTGCCCCTCCAGCACAAAATTTATAAAAACTATATTCTCATAATTTTCACTTGCAAAATGAACAATAGATTCCGTTTTCCCAATCTGTCTTGCACCTTTAATGATTAGCGGAAGCCTGTTTTCTTTATCCTTCCACTGTCTTAAATAACTATCTACCTTTCTCGTGAACTACTCGGCAACTAAGTTACCAGAGTATCTGAAATCTGGCGGGATACCGCCTTTTTTCAGGGTGCGTCCATGACACCAATACTGCTTGCCTTTCGGCTATACAGCTACTTTTATTATTTCTGGATTTTTTAGTCCGGTTACGGACAGTTCCTTCTGCTTTCCGGATACGGAAAGATATTTCCGCAGGATATTAAATGCTCCTACTGCATCGGCATTATATCTTACTCCGTTGGTTATATATATGCCCCGTTCTTTTCGGTTTGATGCTTCTGCATATCTTTTTGATACTTCTGGTGCTAACGGACTGCACTGGCTGGTATAGTTTTCTTCCCGTTTTATCAATTGTATTCCATACAGTTTCAGCTTATATTCCAGCATGATATACAGCTTGTTATATGGCAGTTCGTGTAACTTCTGGTTGGTCTTATGCCCCATATCATTTTCTTTGCGGATGTTTCGGATGTCTCCCACAACCACACAGCGGATGTCTTCTTTTCTGCAGTATTCTGCAATCCATCTGGTCACTTTATGAAGATAATCCTTCACTGCATTCTGCTTTTTCCTGTAAAGCCTCTGGATATGTTTCGATGATCTTGGATATTTTATCCCTCTTTCCGACTGCTGTGCATACCATACAGACTGTACTCTGGCAATCTCTTTATGAAAATATCTTTCCAACGAAAGATATTTCCTTCCCAGGATAAAAGTCCGGCCATTTCCGGAATCATAACAGGTCATCAGATTATGAAGCCCAAGATCAACAGATAAATAATGTCCATTCTGAGAAAGCTGTTCCGGCTCTTCAATCTCATAGATAACAATAAGGTCACATGTTCCATTTTCCGGCGGATAGATCCGCAGCTGTTTTATATGATCCATGTCCCTGAAAATCTTATTTTCAAGATATAGAAATTTTTCATGGATCCCGTATGTTTCTTCCATATAGCTTTTCAGATCTTTTGGCAGCGACAGACGCAATTGATCTGAACCTTTCTCATGCCGGATCCCCATCTGCATGTATGTAACCGGGATATTGTCCTGTTTAAAACGGGGCGGATTTGGAGCTTTGATTCCTCCGGTCTTTTTCAGGACATAAAAAGATTTCCATGCCTTGTCCAGCTGCTTGCAGGTCTCCTGCGCTGTCTGTGACGGAAGCTGTTTATACCACAGATTTTCTTTATGTGCTTTTTTCTGATAATACCAGTCAGGATACTTTTCCAGTCCCAGTTCTTTATAATGATGGCGTTCATAGTTGCAGACATTCCAGAGTTTGGAAGCTGCATAACACATATGTCCTATAATGTTGGAATATTCCGGCCGGATTTTTACAGATGTCCTGTGTGACAGCAGCATTCCTCTTTCCCCCTTCCAGCAGCTATGCAGATAAAAATTTACCCTTCACCTTGATTTAATACGATTTGCTCTGATGTTCAATATAACGGCGGATATTTTCTTCAGATACAGACCCGATTGTTTCCACATAATAGGAATGATTCCATAGCTCTCCCTTCCACAGCTGGTTTCTTATTTCCGGAAAACGTTCGAATAATTTTCTGCCGGTGATCCCTTTCAGATACTTGACAATTGCTGTTATAGACAGCTTTGGTGGAGCTGATACAAAGCAATGGACATGGTCTCCTTCACCACATTCAAATAAATGAACAGTAAAGCCCTTATCCTCAGCAATCTGCTGCACCAGTTCCTGAAGGTATTCCTCAATATCTGGGGTTAATATCTTCCGTCGGTATTTCACCGACCATACCATATGGTAGTTAATATTACATACACAAGTTCTATAATGTATTAGATTTTCTTTTATACATATAGTATAACATAATGAATTGAAACATGCAATGAAAACCGAACATATTTTCGACTTGTTGTATGCCGGTTACGGCATTAATATCAAAGAGCTTAATATCAAAGAGTAAAGAGATTATTATATTATTTCAATGTGCAGATATGCACAATTCTACGCTTTCATCTCGGTAATTGAATTGCCGAGGATTCCCGCTTATCGTCCTAAAATACATAGTCTCACCCCTTCAAGAAAAGTCATCACGTTTTATAAGCTTTTATTCGCAATTTTCTCACGTTTTTCATTACTATCTTAACACAAAAATCACGTTTTATGTGCATTAAATTATTTAGACCTATATCCGCTTTCCTTACAACCACAATCAGACCAGGCAGAAAGCCGCCAGCATATAAACCAACACACGGACCAAACAAATCACGCTACTGGTGTTCCAAACAAATACTGGTAACACAAAAAGTTCCGGTAACCGATGTCTTTCCACCGTTTACCGGGACTTTTTATGGTTTCTTTTTAAGCTTCTTCCACGATTTTCACACCCCATGCAGGCATTTGGAGAGCGGTGCCATTTTCTACGGCGGTGTTTTCTAACAGCTCTATGCCATTTTTATAATCATAAGGCATTTCCAGTTCCATACCAGAATAATTCAAGAAATAACAAACAGTTTTTCCCAGATCATTCAAACCTTTTCGCACAATAATTGGGTAGTGGTATTCTGGGATTTCTACGCCTGCTTCCGGGAGCACGGCTTTATAAACGGACTTCAGGGTTTCCTCGTCTGTCATGCAGCCGATGTATACGGCCTGGCCTTTTCCGTAGTGGTTTCGGGTGATAGCGGCGTAATCTTTCCAATTATAGTGCTCGTAAGATGCCAGCACTTCTGCTCCTTCCGAAACCAGAAGCTCCATAAATACATTCGCAGCTGGGTGTGCATTGCCTTTCTGATCTGGTTTTTCCGGAATGACTTCCCCTGTTAAGCCTACATTTTTCGGGAAAGTGAACTGATCGTAATGGACTCCGAAGCAGTTGCTCAGAATATGTGGCTGCACCTGATGACTTACCTTCACATTTTCATTTGCAAAAGCAGTTTTAAAGGATGCAATCAGGGTTCCGCCATTTTCCACATACTGTTTTAACCGTATGAGAAGCTCATCAGGTGCCGCATACAGGGCTGGTACTACAATTGCTTTATATTGCTCCAGATTCTCGGACTCTGGCCAGATGAAATCGCATTCTACGTTCATGTGATACAGAGTATCGTACATCCAACGCATAACGTCATTATAATAGATACTCTTAGCATCCGCGCCGGGTGCCTGTTCCTGGATTCGGAACCAGTTCAGGGCAGTAAGCGCTTCATTGCTGACCAGTACTGCCACTTCATTTTTCTTCTTCAGATTAACCAGATGTTTTCCAAGGCGGGCAAACTCGTTACCAATTATGCAGGCTTCCCTGTAAGTGGCATTCTCCTGAAAATCATGACTAAGAATTCCCTTCCAGTAGGTTTCACAGGCATTGTGAATGGAATGCCAGTGCCAGTACATCACACTATTCGCTCCCGATGCCAGGTGACTGTATGCCTGTAATCTCAGCTGTCCTTTATATGGTGTCCATCCAGGAAATCCCTGTGCTTCGGTTTCAATTACCAGATAGTTATCCTGTTTCAGGGAGCGGATCAGATCTCCGCCGAATGCAATTTCTACGCCAGTGAGGTCGTCCTGTGTAGGATGGTAAATATCGGTTCCTGCAATTGTCAGGCACTGGGACGCATGCAGATGGTTTACATAAGGCTGAATGCCATAGGAATATCCACGCCACTCAAAATCCAGATTATGAGTTACAAACTGGTCTTCTCTTCTATATTCATTTACAATATCAGCCTGCCAGCCGAGGAATTTGTCCACCAGAGTTCTCTGGAATTTTTCAAATTCGGCGCCAAGGCTTCCATTGATCGTACCACGTACATCTGGAAAATCCTCCCATGCATTGATTCGATTGCTCCAATAATCCAAGCCAAATTCATAATTCATGGCATCCAGATCATCATGGAATTTTTCACGAATATATTTCACAAACTGCTCCTGCACATTTTTGCCAGCAGTTCCGTAATATTTCGTCTCATTATCCAGCTGGAAACCAATGACGCACTTTCTATGTGCTGTACACTTCATCAGTTCTCGGATTACACGCTCCGCATAGAAAAGGTACACCGGATGGGTAATATCCATGATCTGACGGGCGCCATAAATACCTCTTCCCTTTACTGTCTCAGCCAAAACATCCGGATGTGCCTTCACCATCCAGGTAGGCACAGCATAGGTAGGCGTACCGATGATCACATTGATTCCTGCCTCTTCCATGGCATCCATTACTCTTTCCACATGGGAAAAATCAAATTCTCCTGCCTGTGGC
The DNA here is from genome assembly GCF_964249465.1 of Ruminococcus sp. Marseille-P328. Taxonomy (NCBI): domain Bacteria; kingdom Bacillati; phylum Bacillota; class Clostridia; order Eubacteriales; family Oscillospiraceae; genus Ruminococcus; species Ruminococcus sp. Marseille-P328. The sequence goes on from NZ_CAXUBQ010000001.1 coordinate 12,116, forward strand.
TCGCAGGTGCTCCATGTAGACTCCGCAATTCGAACGGTATTGATTCCCGCTTTTTTCATCATTTCCACATCTTTATCCAGGCGGTCATACGGCATATACTCATCATAATATGCTGCTCCGTAAAGAAGTTCTTTCATATTCTTCCTCCATTACTTTTATTTGTCAGCTTTAATTTCTTCTAATTCATATAGTAACAGTTTTTTGGCCGCATTTATATCGTTTATTTTAGTCATTTGTCGTTTATTTCAGGTGAATTGTCCTTTATTTCCAGACGCATACTTCTTCCGATAGCTAGCCGGACTCATTCCGGTCTGTGCCTTAAAGACACTTCCAAAATAGCTTTGTGAACAAAATGATAGATAGTTGGAAATCTCTTTTATTTCATACTCAGAATAGCGAAGCATGTTTTGGGCCAGACGGATCTTTTCCTCACGAATATACTGCTGAATAGTCATGCCCTCTACCTTATGAAAGAGCTGAGAAAGATAGCTGCTGTTTACCCCAAGCTTTTTCCCCATTTCACCTATAACAATTTCACTGTGAAGATTCTGAAAAATATAGTTTTTGGTACGCTCGATCAGCTGATTTTTTTCTCTCCCCCTACGCTGCTCAGCCACGCAGCTGGTAAACTGAAACTCAGCCTGCCGCATCATAGCTGCAATTTTGACAATATTATTCATTTCCTCAATTCTCATAATATAACCGTCTACCATGGAAAATGCCTCTTCCGGGATCATTCCGCCACGGATTGCAGCGCGGGATGCAAGGGTAATCACACAAATCGCAATATTCTTTGTATGTCTTAGCTTGTCCTTTGCCAGCTGTCCAACCTCTCCTCTGTATGCTTCCTTCAGACTCTCCTTCAGCATTTCCAGATTTCCCTGTTGGATGCTATCCAACTCCCTAAGCTCCAGTTCATAAGGGTTGTGCGGCATTTCACATTCCTGATGCCGGAAAATAACCTGAGAAACTTCCTCTTCCACCTGAGAAATATCTGATTCTTCAATTTCATTTTTCCGCCACAGCTCATCCAGGGTCATCTCGCAACCGGATATCCAGTGATAAAGCATCAGGATTCCTGCTCCAAAAACCATTAAATCACAAAACGGCAAACGAAATCCAATGTCATCTCTGATATGATGTTCCTCAATTATATATTTTTCCAGCTCTCTTGTATGTTTTTCAATACTCACAGGTCCTAATATCAGCCTTGTGCCTTCTACCGACATTTTTGTCTGCTTCTGAGAAAGAATTGCATAAAAAATACAATTGTTTTCACATAACAGTTCCGGATAATCCTTTAAAGGTCTTTGGGCTGTCTTTTGCAAAAAATCTCTGTCCGTCAAAAGAGGATTGCACTCCTTTACCATATCTCCATAGTATTTTTCTATTTTTCCGTGCTCATCAAGAAATACGATATTGCAGTGCAGCATTCTAACCAACTGACTGCAGATGTAATCTATATTCATATTCTGCCACCTCGGGTACTGTTCTTCCTTAAGTATAACAGCTCGTTTTGAAAAAAACCATCTTCATCTTCTTTCAAACACGCTCTGGCTTGTAACTTATGAGAAATATAGTATAATTATGATAACCATTTCGTTTATACTAATGAACTCAGACTGGAGTACCTGATATGAAAAATAATTTTTTTGCCAGTTCCAGCATTATCGGTCTTTTTTCCTGGTCAGTGCGGCACTGGAAACAGTTACTGGCGGCAATTGTAATACTAAGCGCGATTGTCTTTGCCGGACATAAGCTTTATCTTTTTTATCCTTATCTGAACCTGCCCCATGTAACTGCTGCTGATCTGGACGCCCTTGATCTGGATGGTTACGACAAGGTGATGTTTGTGGCACACCCAGATGATGATCTGCTCTGGGGAGGACAGCATTTGATTGAGGACGATTATCTGGTAGTATGTATGACCCGTGGAAATGATCCGGTTCGAAGTGCAGAATTTAAATCCGTAATGGAAGCTACCGGGGACAAATATCTGATTCTTTCCTACCCTGACAAAATCGGAAAAGATCGCAGCAGCTGGAACTACTGGAAAAAAGATATGGAAGCAGATATTGCCACAGTCCTGAACTACAAAGACTGGAAGCAGGTTGCCACTCACAACGCAGACGGCGAGTACGGCCATCACCACCACCAGATGACTCACCAGCTTGTGAAAAAAGCCTATAAAGAGACAGACTGCAATGCTGCTTTCTATTCTTTTGGAAAGTATTATGTAAATGACAAGGTTCCCTACGACCTTGAAGAAATGCCCAAAGATCTTTATATACAGAAGCGCGAGCTGGCTAAGCTCTACGCCAGCCAACGGACTACCGTAAGAAAGATGTATCATATGCTGCCGTATGAATACTGGCAGGAAATAGCAATAGAAAAATAATGTATAACACCAACGGGCAGGCAACTCAACTAAGAGTTGCTGCCCGTTCCTGATTTATTCCTGCTCAATCAGCACTTTCTTTCCCCAAAATGCAAATCCCAAATGTCTGATATTTTCTTTTCGAATTCCCCGTGCCATAAGCTCTGCATCATAATTTTTTTCCGCAATCTGCTGCAAAGCATTCTGTGCGGTTTCCTCCAAATCCTTTTCACGCTTTGCTTTATGCACTTTAAATTCTATTACATATGCTCTTTTATTTTTCTCCAGGGGCTCCATCATAATATCGTACCGTCCCAGACCGCTTTCCCGATTGGAGGTAATTCTGTATTTATCTGCAAGGTCGACCATCAGTCCCAGTACAAAGCCATGATAAAACCGCTCCGGTTCCTGCCACTCAAAATGTGATTAAATATGCTCACATCGAGATAATGTAAGTTCTCACGAACATTACTTACTATTTCATCGTGTATGCTTTGGATTGACCGAAATCATATCTACTCGCAAGTTCTTGTACACTCCATAGTCGTAAATTCCCGAAAATAGCCTTCGGTACATACTTACGTTTGCGTTTTAGTTATGCAACTTCGTAAGTTATCGCATCTCTCAAATTAAGTGCAGCATTGAAATCTCTGTCTTCGACATAACCGCAACTGCATTTAAATATTCTATCTGAAAGCTTTAATTCTTTTTTAACAGCGCCACAGCAGTGACAGGTTTTAGATGATGGATACCATCTGTCTACTACTCGAAGTTCGATTCCATTTTCATTGCATTTAGCTTGAAGCTTTGTTCTAAATTCATAAAACTTCTGTGAAGCAACAGCTTTTGAAAGATGTCTGTTTTTCATCATACCTTTTACATTCAAATCTTCAATCGTAATATAAGATGGTTTGGTTTTTACTATCTCTGCGATTGTTTTATTGATGTGATCAGTACGAATATTATCTATTCTATGATGAAGTTTCTGTACCTTAAGCCTTTGTTTTTGTATATTTGTTTTTTGAGTGGACTCTCCTTTCTTTAAATTTTCATACTTTCGAGAAAGACTTCTCTGTTCTCGAATAAGCTGTTTTTCAAGTTTCTTTAATCTTGCAGATTTATTAATGTTCTTATAAGTTTTACCATTAGAAACAATGGCAAAATCCTTTAATCCAAGGTCAATGCCAATTCCTGCATTGGAATTATTGGCTATCTTGTTATTTAAAATTTCTACAAGAACAGAAACATAGTATCTGTCAGCTTTCATTGAGACCGTGCCGCTTTTAATCACATATCCGTCTTTAGTTGTTGGAATATATCCTTTTTCTTTGATGCGAACCCAACCAAGTGACGGAATATTGATCCTGTGCCTTTCGCAACGACAATCTTTTGGATTATTCTTTACAAAATACATCTTTACATCAGATTTGCCTTTCTTTTTGAAATTAGGAAAAGCGCTCTCGTGATTAAAAAATCTTGCAAAAGCAGTTTGTCCGTTATTTACTGCCTGTGTTACTGCTTTTGAATAAACTTCCTTAATCCACGAATACTCTGGATGCTCAGAAAGATATTCATGGTTAAGCCAGACTCTAAACTTGTTACTACTCGTAAACTTTTCACCGTTGTCGTAAAGTTCTTTGTTATGAGCAAGATAGAAATTATAAATGAATCTACAAGTTCCTATCGTCTTATGAATCTTGACTTTCTGTTCCTCTGACGGATTTATTTCCGTCTTGAAGCTCTTTAGCAATTTCCACATCCCTTTCTATTTGTTTTTTATACTTACGAAGTCCGTACAACCTGCAAGAGAACACATGGAGTATTGAAACAATATCCTGCACGAGTTCTTCTTGTGGTGATAGTTCTTCATTGTTCACTACCACGATGGTCGTATTGAACTTCGTACAGAATTTTTCAAACCAGTCGTAACCAAATCTGATAAATCTATCTTTGTGAGTTACGACTATAGTTTTGATTTTTTGTTCCATCACTTCATCTAATAATTCGTTCCACTTTTTACGATTGTAATTAAGACCGCTTCCATAATCTTCAATACACTGGTCTACAATAATACCTTTGGCATTACAAAACTGTCGTAAAAATGTAACCTGGTTTTGTAAATCATCTTTTTGATTTCTTGTAGATACCCTGGCATAAATAACTACCTGACGTTTGTCATCTTCAGTATTTATTCCTTTGAATTGTAGATATTGGTCATAAGTGTAATAACGTCTATCAGTTGGAGTCCGGTTTGCCTTTAGAGTTCCTTCTCTATCCCAACGCTGTAATGTTTTTACAGATACACCTAACAGTTCAGCAAAATCTTTTGGCTTGTAATTTGTGATATTTGATGTGTTCATAATAATTTACTCCTTTGAGTATATTTAAATACATTTAATCACATTAGTCAATAAATCCAATTGCTTAGGATACTCTCCTTATCCGCATTTTTCCCGAACCGATATGTATGTATTCATTATGGCACACTTAGAGAGTAAACTCAATCTGAAAAAGTTTAAATTAATACATAGCAATAGGCGGGTGGCTCGTCTAGGAGCACCCGCCCGGTAGGGGAATTACCTATCTGGTTTTCTTTTTGGATTTCTGCAGTGCTACTATGATTCCTTCGGCTGAGAGGAACAGGAGCAACATCCAGATTGCCACGTTGCTTTCGTCTCCAGTTTTTGGAGCTTTTGTTTCAGGAGAAGCTGTAGGCGCAGGTGTAACAGTGGCAGCTGTAGATGCAGTGGTTGCAGAAGGTGCGGTGGTTGCAGAAGGTGCGGTGGTCGGTGTAACGGAAGGTGTCTCTGTGATGGAGGGCTCTGCCGTAGCTTCTTCAATGGTAAATTCTGTAACTGCGGAACCACTTGCTGAATTAATGCTTAACGTGTGTGTTCCTACTGACAGGGTTGACAGGAATTCCGGATGCAGAGTTATAATCGTGCTTCCTTCTGCTTTGTCATAATTCTTTTCATCGACAACCACATCATCAATTGTTACACTAATAAATTCTGCAAATGGTGCACTTAATCTGAAGGAAAGTGTTTTTCCTGAGTTCATCTGCCATTTTCCATTGTGCCCTTCTAATATTTCCGGGACTTCGGATTTTATGGTTCGTTCATATCCGCAGATTACGCAGACAGTATCAGTTTCGTTGACATAAACATGATCTGCTTCTTCTGTTTTTTCCTGGCACACAGCGCACTCTTTCCAATGTTTTTCAGCATCGGATAACCATTCGTTTCCTTCTTCATGACCTTTTGCTGGAATCTGAATATCATCAAGGCTGACAATTTCATCTGTTCCAGCTTCATCTGAGAAGAGTTTTTCACAAATCTGGCACTTCCAATAAGCTTCGTAACCTGACTCCGTACAGCCGGCTTCTTTCTTCTCAATCTTTTCAAGGCTATGTCCCAAAGCTGGGATTTCTATCGACTCACTTATCTCAGTCTTTCCCGTTTCATCTGAGAAAAGCTTTTTGCAGGTCTGGCATCTCCAGTATGTTTCGTGTCCATCTTCAGTGCAGCCAGATTCTTTCTTTTCTACCTTTTCAAGATTATGACCGGTTGCTTTAATCGCTGTCGGATTGCTGATTTCCATGGTTCCTGCTTCGTCTGAGAAAAGCTTTTTGCAGGTGTTACACTTCCAGTATGTTTCATATCCATCTTTGGTGCAGCCGGCGTCTTTCTTTTCTACCTTTTCAAGATTATGGCCAGTTGCTTTAATCGCTGTCGGATTGTTGATTTCCATGGTTCCTGCTTCGTCTAAGAAAAGCTTTTTGCAGGTCTGGCATCTCCAGCATGTTTCGTGTCCATCTTCAGTGCAGCCGGCGTCTTTCTTTTCTACCTTTTCAAGATTATGGCCGGTTGCTTTAATCGCTGTCGGATTGCTGATTTCCACGGTTCCTGCTGCGTCTGAGAATAGCTTTTTGCAGGTCTGGCATTTCCAGTAGGCTTCATATCCAGCTTCCGTACAGCCGGCTTCTTTCTTTTTGACTGCTTTCAGATCATGGCCTGTGGCTTTGATCTCTTTCGGATTGATGATTTCCGCAGTCCCAGCTTCGTCTGAGAAAAGCTTTTTGCAGGCTTGGCATCTCC
>NZ_CAXUBQ010000001.1:18683-415774 GCF_964249465.1 Ruminococcus sp. Marseille-P328
CAGCCGGCGTCTTTTCTCTTGACTGCTTTCAGATCATGGCCTGTCGCTTTGATCTCTTTCGGATTGATGATTTCCGCAGTCCCTGATTCGTCTGAGAAAAGCTTTTTGCAGGCTTGGCATCTCCAGTAGGCTTCATATCCGGCTTCTGTGCAGCCGGCGTCTTTCTTTTCTACCTTTTCAAGATTATGACCGGTTGCTTTAATCGCTGTCGGATTGCTGATTTCCACGGCTTCGTCTGAGAAAAGCTTTCCGCAGGTCTGGCATCTCCAGTAGGCTTCATATCCATCTTCTGTACAACTGGCCTCCTTCTTCTCAATTGCTTTCAGATCATGACCTGTGGCAGAAATTACCTCTGTTTTTTTTCTTTCGCATGCAGAGCAGGTATATGTTTTCTCACCCGCTGTTGTGCAGGTTGGAGAAGTAGTTATTACCCCACTATTCCAAATGTGTTCCCCAACATCGGTCGTTTCTGCGCAGGCATTACACTTATGCCAATGATTGTTTTCATCCGAAATCCAGTTTAAGCTCCAAGCATGTCCGAGTGGATTGGATGTTCCGCCGCAAACTGTACAAGTCTGTCCGCTTGTGCAAGTTGCCGTTCCACTCCAATTATGTTTAGTGCGTGGACTCGCAAGATGCCTACCACATTCTTGGCAATAAGTAGGCCTCCGATGAAATTGCGCGTCAAAATATTCATAGTTACTATAGTTTACAGATACCCATTTACCACAAGTTCCGCAATAGGCATTCCCAGCATATGCCGTTGTTGGCAGCATCATTAGCACCATGCCCAGCGTAAGCAGGACGCTCAAAAATCCTTTTTTCATATAGTTTCCTCCCAATAAACATCGAATTTTGTTGGTAATTTCTGTATATGAAGATTTTATCATGTTGACTGCTTCTATATAATCTCCGTTTCGCCTCGAAAAAGTATATTTTGCTATTTCAGCATATACTTTTTCAGTTCATCCCTCTTTTTTATATTCAGCTTCACATAAATCCTGCTCAGATAAGTTTTAACCGTATTGGGTGAAAATCCCAGATAATCTGCAATTTCCTGGTTATTCCAGTCACGGCTTGCCAGCATGGCAATCGAGAATTCCACCGTGGATAATGCATCTGTTACGAAATTCTCTGACATTGGATTGTGGATTGCCATCCATCCTCTGCTAAAACTGATAACCTTATCCGATAATTTGTTATATAGTTTTGAATCTTCCTTACGGATACATGACTCCAGAAGTCCCTGCAGCAAACCATGATGTTCAATAAAGGGTTCCAGGAATTCGTCTTCTTTCGCCATATTCCATGCCAGCATCAATGCGTCTTTTGCTTTCTGCTGATGTTTCAGATTCATCTGGCACATTGCCATCATGCAATACAGATAAATCATACTAATCGGATAGGTGCCGTCCCTGAACATGAATGCTGCCTCACAAATTCCAAGCGCTCTGCCGTACTCCCCTTTCAAATACGCCATATGAGCTGTCACATAGGCAGAAAACATCTTAATTCCAGGAGGCAGTGCTGCTGCATAAAATTCCACATCCGGAAGTTCATCTACCGGAAGATGCAAAAGTACGGAAGACATATATCCTGCAAATACACTAATTGCTTTATCCTCCGCAGACGAAGAATATTTTATTTCTTTTTCAAGACATTCCCGAATCTCCCGTATCCCTTTTTGGGATGCCACGGCTCTGCCAAGTGTCAGATTCGAATATACATATAACAGGCAGGAAGACATCTTAAGCTTTATATTATGGCTCATCAGGTAACGTTCTGCTATATGGCTGCATTTCTCCGCCTGCCCGGTAAAATAATAATATTCAGCACGTGCAATTTTCTGAAAATCCCTGTCTTCAAAACCGGCTACCGTCCTTTTCGCCTCACCCGGCTGAAATGATGCATTGATCAGTGGCAGGATGGTATACTCATTCATGATCGTGTACCTCCAACAGCTTCTATATTATTCGACATAAGATCAACTCCTAGCACTATTATACTGCTTTATCCATTTTTTGAGTATACTATTTGCACGAAGTCCATATTTTTTACAAATATAAGCCTGAATTATTCATGGGCATATAGAAATGCTCAATACTGCAAAGATTTGAAACAGTTTCCTTGAATTCAATCAGCTCATCCGCACAGTCATCCTGAAAATATGCAGAGATGACCTGATAGATCTCTCCATCAAAATTTATTTTAGTAACTATGTGGCTTTCAGCCACTTTCACGGCAAAGCCGTGAATAATTCAGGCTACTTTTTGTTTTCTCGGATTTTTCAGATCAATGATGTTTTCCATTTGCTCCTCCTTGAAATTTATTACCGCATAAAAAAAGCTGCATCCACACCAACCTTTTCAGGTTCTGGCATGGATACAGCCTTTATTATTTCTTATAATTTTTTTCGCAAAACAAATTTGCCCTTATTTATTTCTCAGCAGCCTCGCTCTTGGTTACAACAACCTTATCCAGATGCCAGATATCATCTACATACTCCTGGATGGTTCTGTCAGAGGAGAATTTACCACTGCATGCAGTGTTCAGAAGTGCCATCTTCGCCCACTTCTTCTCATCCTTGTAAGCTGCCTCCACTCTCTTCTGAGCCTCGGCATAGGATCTGAAGTCTCCGAGAATGAAATACTGGTCTGCTCTGGAGCAGTTTTTAGTGTTCAGAAGAGAATCATAGATATCTCTGAACAGCTCTGTATCGCTGGAGAAGGTTCCATTGATCAGCTGCATCAGTACCTGACGGATCTCAGCATCTGTGTTGTAGATAAAGTCTGGATCATATCCACCATGATTCTCATAATTAATGATCTGGTCAGCACTCATACCGAAGATAAATGCATTCTCCTGACCAACCTCCTCAACGATCTCTACGTTTGCACCATCCATGGTTCCAAGTGTAGGAGCACCGTTCAGCATGAACTTCATGTTACCTGTACCGGAAGCCTCTTTACTTGCAGTAGAAATCTGCTCGGAAACATCTGCTGCTGCAAAGATCATCTCAGCATTAGATACTCTGTAGTTCTCGATAAATACAACTTTGATCTTGCCGCCAATTGATGGATCGTTGTTTACAACATCTGCTACGCAGTTGATCAGTTTGATGATCTTTTTCGCACGCTCATATGCTGCAGAAGCTTTTGCACCAAAGATGAAAGTTCTTGGATAGAATTCCATCTCCGGATGTAATTTAATCTGGTTGTACAGATAGATTACATGAAGGATATTGAGAAGCTGTCTCTTATACTCATGAAGTCTCTTAACCTGTACATCGAAAATGGAGTGAGGATCAACTTCAACACCATTGTGCTCCAGAATGTATTTTGCAAGACGCTGTTTATTCTGGAATTTAATGTTCATAAATTCCTGAAGAGCCTTCTCATCGTCAGCATATACCTTCAGCTTGCTGATCTGGGAAAGATCTGTGATCCAGTCTGGTCCAATATGGTCTGTGATCCATGCAGCAAGATTCTGGTTTCCGTGAAGAAGGAAACGTCTCTGAGTGATACCGTTGGTTTTGTTATTAAATTTCTCTGGCATCATCTCATAGAAATCTTTTAACTCCTGATTCTTCAGGATTTCTGTATGAAGTCTTGCAACACCATTTACAGAGAAGCCTGCAACGATTGCAAGGTGAGCCATCTTAACCTGTCCGTCATAGATGATTGCCATCTTTTTGATCTTCTCATAGTTTCCAGGATATCTGTTCTGTACTTCAATGATGAAACGACGGTTGATCTCTTCGATGATCTGATATACTCGTGGAAGAAGTCTGGAGAACAGCTCGATCGGCCATTTCTCAAGAGCTTCAGCCATAATGGTATGGTTGGTGTAAGCAACACATTTGGTAGTTACAGCCCATGCATCATCCCAGCCAAGCCCTTCCTGATCCATAAGGATTCTCATAAGCTCTGCAACAGCCATAGTCGGATGAGTATCATTCATCTGGAATACAACCTTCTCGTGAAGCTTCTTGATATCATCATGTGTCTTTTTGTATTTCTCAATTGCAGCCTGAATACTTGCAGATACGAAGAAGTACTGCTGTTTCAGACGAAGCTCTTTACCGGACATTTTATTATCGTTCGGGTAAAGTACGTTTACAATATCCTTTGCAAGGTTCTCCTGCTCAACGGCTTTCTTGTAATCACCTTTGTCAAAGGAATCAAATCCAAACTCTTCGATAGCCGCTGCATCCCAGATACGAAGTGTATTTACTACATTGTTCTCGTATCCAACGATCGGCATATCGTATGGAATAGCCTTTACAGCCTGATATCCTTCATGGATGAATTTGTTCTGGCCGGTTGCCTGGTCATACTCAACTCTTACATATCCGCCGAAATGTACCTCTTTTGCATACTCCGGACGACGGAGCTCAAATGGATAGCCTTCCTCAAGCCATGCATCCGGAACTTCAACCTGGTATCCGTCTCTGATTTCCTGTTTGAACATACCATAGCGGTAACGGATTCCGCAGCCATATGCACTATATCCAAGTGTTGCAAGGGAATCAAGGAAGCATGCTGCAAGTCTTCCGAGACCGCCGTTTCCAAGTGCCGGATCCGGCTCCTGATCCTCAAGTGCATTGATGTCAATTCCAAGCTCTTCCAGAGCTTCTTTCACTTCACCGTATGCACCAAGGTTTAAAAGGTTGTTTCCAAGGGCACGTCCCATAAGAAACTCCATGGACATATAATATACGATTTTCGGATCCTGCTTTTCATAAGCGTTCTGTGTATCAAGCCAGTTATCGATGATCACATCCTTCACTGTGTAGCTTACTGCCTGGAAAAGCTGCTCCTGAGTTGCCTCTTCAAGCTTTCTGCGGTAAAGAAACTTAACGTTGTCTTTTACACTTTTCTTGAAGGTTTCTTTGTCAAACTGTTTGTCAATCATTTTGATCCTCCTGTTGTATGTTAAATCAAAGCTTTGTAACACCAAGAGTTACATGCTCTTTATTAATATTCCACTCTTTTACATAACCATCTGTCTCGCCATAAACGACTTCCTCAGCCAGAACTTCAGATTTGATCTCAGCCTCGTTTGCCTTCATGGTCTCGATAATCTTGTCATTATCTTTTACAGATACACGGATCTTATCCATAACCTCAAAGCCAGCCTCTTTACGCATGGTCTGTACTTTACTGATGATCTCGCGGACAAATCCCTCTTCGATCAGCCCAGGTGTCAGGTTGGTATCCAGAACAACTGCTGTCTCGCCTTCTGACTCTGTTACATAACCTTCTGTCTGTGCAGTCTCGATGAGCAAGTCTTCCTCTGTAAGCTCAACCTTATTTCCATCGATATCAAGTACAAGTACACCGTTTGTCTTCAGGTCGCTCATAGCCTTGCTTCCGTTAATCTCAGCAAGTGCAATACGGATTCCGCCGAGAAGCTTGCCGTATTTCGGGCCAACTGTACGAAGCTGTGGTTTGAAGCTGTAGGAAATGAAAGATTCCACGTCATCTGCAAATTTCACTTCTTTTACATTCAGCTCGTCTGCAATAATGTCTGTGAAATATTTATCCATCACCTTCGGAGCTTTTACATACATGGTTCCGATTGGCTGACGGTTCTTGATGTTTGCTGTGTTACGGCATGCACGGCCAAGAACAACAACATCCAGAACTTCTTCCATGTTTTCTTCCAGATCCTTGTTGATCCACTCTTCCTTTACTTCCGGGAAGTCGCAGAGATGGATACTCTCAGGAGCTGTTTTGTCCAGAGATCTTACAAGATTCTGGTAAATATCCTCTGTCATGAACGGGATCATCGGAGCTGCAGCCTTGGCAACTGTTACCAGTGCTGTGTAAAGAGTCATGTACGCATTGATCTTATCCTGCTCCATGCCTTTTGCCCAGAAACGCTCACGGCAGCGTCTTACATACCAGTTACTCATCTCGTCTACAAAGCCCTGAAGTGCTCTTGCAGTCTCCGGAATCTTATAGTCGTTCAGATCCTCGTCAACAGTCTTTACAAGTGTATTCAGCTTGCTGAGGAGCCATTTGTCCATAACCGGAAGCTTGTCATAGTCAAGTGTATATTTGGTAGCATCGAAGTTATCAATATTTGCATAAAGTACAAAGAATGCATAGGTATTCCACAGAGTACCCATGAATTTACGCTGACCTTCCTGAACAGCCTTGCCATGGAAACGGTTCGGCAGCCATGGTGCACTGTTGATGTAGAAGTACCAGCGGATGGCATCTGCACCGTATGTCTGAAGTGCATCAAACGGATCAACTGCATTTCCCTTGGACTTGCTCATCTTCTGGCCATTCTCATCCTGAACATGTCCAAGAACGATAACGTTCTTATATGGAGCCTGATTAAACAGAAGAGTAGACTCAGCAAGAAGGGAGTAGAACCATCCTCTTGTCTGGTCAACAGCCTCAGAAATAAAGTTTGCCGGGAACTGCTGTTTGAACAACTCCTGATTCTCAAATGGATAATGATGCTGTGCAAATGGCATTGCTCCTGAATCGAACCAGCAGTCAATAACCTCCGGTACACGGTGCATAGTGCCGCCGCACTCCGGACACTTCATGGTAAGCTCGTCAATGTATGGGCGGTGAAGCTCTACTGTCTTGGCGCGCTCGTCACCAGTTTTCTCATAGAGATCCTGACGGCTTCCAACAGATTCCATATGACCGCAGCTGCACTCCCAGATATTCAGTGGAGTTCCCCAGTAACGGTTACGGCTGATTCCCCAGTCCTGAACGTTCTCAAGCCAGTCACCGAAACGTCCTTTACCGATGCTCTCCGGGATCCAGTTAATGGTGTTGTTATTGCGGATCAGGTCATCTTTAACAGCTGTCATTTTAATAAACCAGGATTCTCTTGCGTAGTAGATCAGTGGTGTATCACAACGCCAGCAGTGTGGGTAATCATGCTCAAATTTCGGAGCATCGAACAGCTTGCCTTCTTTTTCAAGATCAGCCAATACCATTGGGTCTGCTTTCTTAACAAATACACCGGCATATGGTGTCTCAGCAGTAAGATCACCCTTGCCATCTACAAACTGTACAAACGGAAGGTCATATTCACGTCCTACACGGCTGTCGTCTTCACCAAATGCAGGAGCGATATGAACGATACCGGTACCATCACTCATGGTAACGTAGTTATCACATACGATATAATGCGCTTTCTTGCCCTTGGATGCTACATAGTCACCTGTGCATTTAAACAGCGGCTCATATTCCTTGTATTCCAGGTCTTTACCTTTATAGGTTTCCAGAACCTCATATGCGGGCTCTTCTTCCTTTGCAAGCTTGCCAAGTACTTTGTCAAGAAGGGCTTCTGCCATATAGTAAGTGTATCCGTCTGCTGCTTTTACTTTACAGTAAGTCTCATCCGGATTTACGCAAAGTGCAACGTTAGAAGGCAGTGTCCACGGTGTTGTGGTCCATGCCAGGAAATATGCGTCCTCTCCAACCACTTTGAAACGTGCGATCGCAGAACGCTCTTTTACTAATTTATAGCCCTGAGAAACCTCCTGGGATGAAAGCGGGGTTCCGCAGCGTGGACAGTAAGGAACGATCTTGAAGCCTTTGTATAAGAGGCCTTTGTTCCAGATTTCTTTCAGTGCCCACCACTCGGACTCAATATAATTGTCCTCGTAAGTTACATATGGATGCTCCATATCAGCCCAAAAACCAACTGTTGAGGAGAAATCCTCCCACATTCCTTTGTATTTCCAGACACTTTCTTTACACTGCTGGATAAACGGCTCCATACCGTATTCCTCGATCTGCTCTTTTCCATCCAGACCAAGCTTCTTCTCTACTTCAAGCTCTACCGGAAGACCATGGGTATCCCATCCAGCCTTACGCGGAACCATGTAACCCTTCATTGCACGGTATCTTGGGATCATATCCTTGATAACACGTGTCAGCACATGGCCGATATGCGGCTTGCCGTTTGCTGTTGGCGGTCCGTCATAGAATGTGTAAGTCGGGCCTTCTTTACGGTTTTCCATACTTTTTTCGAAAATATGGTTTTCTTTCCAGAATTCTTCTACTTTTTTCTCGCGATCAACGAAATTCAGATTCGTGTCTACTTTCTGGTACAAAGCTTTTTCCTCCTTTAAAATTATCAGTCGATTGCTGTTGGGATTTCCTGTTACATAAAGAATCCTGCAAAGCAGGATTCTCCGCCTGCGGCGGGTCGCTATAAGCGACATCTACCTTTCCGCCGCAGTGCGATCCTGCCCGGCAGGGCTTTTTATGCTATAGGGAATTCCAACGGAATTTCCTATAGCATAAAAAAAGCTCTCATCCTGCAAAAGGACGAAAGCTGTCAGCACTCGTTATACCACCTGTTACATTGTACAGGCTTGCACACGCAGCCGATACACGCTCCCTGTAACGGGGGAATTCCGTTATCTCCTACTTGTTCCTTCAGAGATAAAACTCCGGAGTGATCTTCGGCTGAATCTACTTGCGGCGGGCTTACACCATCCCCGTCTCGCTGAAAAGATTGCTGCTGTCTGTGTCTGCACAACCTTAAACGTTCAAAATCAGCTTACTGTCTCCATCACAGTCTTTAACTATTCTGTTTCCTATCTATTATAAGGGTCTGAATTTCTATATGTCAAGTGTTTTTCCGCTGAAAAAATGGGGAGAATAGGGGAAAATAATGCTGAATTTGTGGATTTTCCGGGGTGCTGTGAACAATTCACACTCTTTTAATAGTTTTACATAAAGAAAAGTGGTATAATGCAATTACGTATTGGGAATTTTATGTACTATTTTAAGAAAGGATTTTATATGATCAGGAAAAATCTTCATATGAAAATAAAGCGGATTTTCTGTGGAATCCTGACAGCAGCAATGCTACTTGGGCAGACGGGCGCTGTCTGGGCAGAAGCTACAGACACTGCCAGCGAATCTCCCACTCCTACTCCGGATCCGCATACCGAATATTATGCACAGGCAGCTGATACCGATTCCATTGAGGGTTGGCCGGAGGGTCCTAAGATTGAGGCGCAGTCAGCAGTTCTCATGGACTTAAATACAGAGGCGGTCCTGTATTCCAAGAATGCTAATACTCAGCTTTACCCGGCCAGTATTACCAAGCTTCTCACCTGTCTTCTTGGATGTGAGAACCTGGACGTGAACGCACAGCTTACCCTTTCCCAGCAGGCGGCTTACGGAATTGAAGCGGGAAGCTCCACCATTTATGGTGATGCCGGAGAGGTTTTTACAGTTGAACAATGTCTTATGGCACTGATGCTGGAATCAGCCAATGAAATGGCACTTGGTATTGGGGAAGAGGTTTCCGGTTCTGTGAAGAAGTTTGTAGAGCTGATGAACACCAGAGCCCAGCAGCTTGGATGCAAAAACACCCATTTTAATAACCCTAACGGACTTCCTGATGAGACTCATGTAACCACCGCAGGCGACATGGCAAAGATAGCCAAGGCTGCATGGCAGAATCCACTTTGCAGGAAATTTTTCACCACAGATCTTTATGAAATTCCGCCTACCAATATTTTTACAGAAACCCGCTATCTGCTCAATCATCACAAGATGATGGCTGGCAGGGATTACGCCTACGATGGTGTTCTGGGTGGAAAAACAGGCTACACAGATGCTGCTGGTGCGACTCTGATCACCTATGCCAAGCGCGGCAATATGACCCTGGTTGCAGTTGTGATGAATTCCGTAAATGGCGCCTGGGCTGACACAAAAAGTCTCCTGGATTACGGTTTCGACAATTTCGAATGTAAAAAAATGAAAATCAGCAAGAATCCTGTCCCGAAGAAAAATCTTCCAAGTGAACAGTATCTGCTGAATAATTGCGGAAATACTTATCCATTCTACTACACAAAAAATGTATACGTGACCGTCCCCACAGGAACAGACCTCAGTGTTCTTACCAAGAAACAGGCCATTCTTTCCAACGCTGTGGGACCATTGAGATTAAAGAGCAAGTATTATTTCAATGGCCAGATGGTTGGATGGGGAATGCAGTATGAACGGTCGATCATGACCAGTCTGCTGACAACACCGACTTTATAGAATAAGGGCTAAGAATGAAAACTGCATTACGCATTTTCGTTCTTAGCCCTGTATTATTGTAGTTCCTCTACTTTACACAATGTTCTTTTATCTCTTTATTCGAAATGCTCCTATTACTACAATTTCATTTCTCAACTCTTATACCAGAATTTCAGACATTTCACCGTAATATTTGAAGGATCTGCTATTAGTTTTCCTATATTCAGCTTCATGGTTTTTGTCTTTCCCGGTTTTATATTGACCTTAAAGGTTTTGGTGCGGGTCATTTCTTCATTAATGGTCATGGTAAATTTCAGCTTCACTTTTGTGATGGTGCTTTTGGATTTATTGGTGAAGCGGGTTGTGTAAATGGTTTTGCCGGAATCCGGATAATATTTATAGCCTTTCACTTTTACCTGAAGCTGTTTCAGTTTTGGCTTGGGGGCAGGCTTTTTGCCGACGATCACGGTTATGGTTCTCCGCTTGCCATTTACCAGGGCACTTACCTTGGCAGTGCCAGGCTTCTTTGCGATCAGGAATCCTCCGGCTGCATCAACAATCTTTTTATTGCTGGATTTCACTTTCTTGATGGTGATGCTTCCACCGCCGGTTTTGAAAACATAATTGGAAAACATGGTGGTATCCCCCACCTTCAGGGAGATGGAGCTGGAAACAGTTATGACTGTTTTCGCTACTGTGAAGGTCACCTTTTTCGTCTGATTTCCATATTTAAAAACGAAATCCGCCGAACCTGCTTTTGCAAAATATACGCTCACCTCAAAGCTGTCATTGGATTTTGGAGTAATGCCTGTAACCTGTGCCACTGATGAATCCGAAATACTTACAGAATATTTGGACGAATCCTTATTTGAATAAAAAACATAAGGATCGTCAACCGTTACCAGGAACATTCCTGTGGTTTTATCGTAATTGTTTTCCGGCGGATAAATGGCAATATCTGCGTTTTTGCGATTTTCCCGCACATTTACAGTGATGGAAAAATCTACGTTCTGCTCACTTGGAAAACTATCATAATTTACAAATATTTCCATCAATTCCATTTCATCAGATTTGGAGAACGTGGCTGAGCCCTGCAGCACCGTACCTCCGTTTGAATATAAGGGAATGCTGTCGTCATCCAGATACACGCTTGCCCTGCCTGGCGTCAGACTGGAGCTTTGAAAAGTCATAGTCACATCTACCTTGTAATCCATGGAGTCTTCATGAGGGATCTGATAGCCGATATAATAGCGGAATTCGTCTCCATCCCACACATTCATGCTGCCCATTCCGCTGAGTTTAAAACCATCCGAGGTAACTTCCTTGGTGATAGCCGCCTGCGCCCGCAGCGGACCAAAGAGAACCATCAGCAGTGTTACAAAGAAAAATGTCAGAATGTATTTCCCAAACCTGTAAAAATAATTTCTTAAACTCATAAAAACCCCTCCTTTTTTATACGCTGTTGTTGTATTACTTATAATCAGCATATGTGATTGGAGGGGATTTTTCTATTAACCAAATGTTAGTTTTTCATTCGTTACAAGAAGTAGTTTCACGGATTTACTGCTCTTCTTTCTTCAGTCTCCGTTTGGCACGATGCGCATCACGTTTCTGGCGGATTTCATCGGCTTCTTCATCGGTTACATTGGTGAGCTTCTTAATTACATAGTACTTATTGTCTTCCGTTCGGCGAATCCTGATTTTTCCCAGTACAAAGCCATGCTCCTGACAGAGGGACACACTGTAGTAAACCTTGGAATTATTCATAAACCAACGGATCTTACGCTTGGCAGGATTATGGCACAATGGACATTTCGTGCTGGTTACTTCCCGGTCCTTCATGGCTTTTTCGCGGGAATAGAACTCCCGGGATACATATTTATCATAGGTTGGATAGGATATGTGAATCTCTTCACGCTTGCTCTTGGGATTCTGATACACGTCCAGGGATGAGTTTGGAAAAATGTATTTATCTTCTATTTTCTGGAGAATACATGCAGTATAATAAGCATCTCCCAGAGCGCGGTGAAAATCCATTTTCTTCTCCACGCCCATTTTATCAGCAGCAAATTCCAGAGCACGGCGCTCGTCATTTTCTTCATAACGAATAGCAAATAATTTCTGCACATCATAATAAGTCACCGGACCTTTGAGCAGGGAAAGTTTTCCATAATATTTCATGTTCCGCTGCAGTTCCATTACATCCTGATTTCCCCAGGTAAAGAAAATATATTCTTCGCCACACCATTCCAAAAATTCCGTGATGGCCTGTGGGAAAAGAGTTCCATTCTGCAGATCCTTATAATTCATGTGAATCACTTCATGAATGCTGTCATGAATCCAATTGTACACCTGGGGCTTGATCAGACGCTGAAAGCTATCCACAATTTCTTTCTCTTCATTTAGTTTTATGGCGCCGATTTCTATGATTTCAAAAGGCAGACGGCTGTTAGACCACCTTTTTCCCCCCGGACTCTGATTCCATTCCAGGTCAAATACAATGTAATTCATGGGTAAATTCCTTTTCTGAAAATGTTTTTGTTACTGTGAACAGGTAAGCAGTAACATGTTTTTGCCATCCACGATTACTGCAGCAACATCTTGTTTTCACGCTCTGGAGCCTGTTTGAAAAGGCTTTCTGCAAGATGTACATCATAATTTGTGGGAGATTTTTTGTTCTGTCCTTTGCAGTTATCAACAATTCCAGACAAGTATAGCAGACAGGTGAAATGATGTAAAGACATAAGAAAAAACCTGCCGGTGGGTAGCCGGCAGGAAATGAGGGGGTATGAAACAAAATCTATGTAAATTAGAAAATCGTCTTAAAATGAACACAATCTATATAAAAGAAGCTGTTTACCATTATTTCAATATTGCTGAATAATCCATACACTGCAAGCACATCAAACAAAACATGCTCTGCCGCCTTCACTCGTTACTTATGTAAGTCGGCAATATCAGCCGCCGCTTCTGATTTACGGCTAATGCACACTCTATATTATCTAATTCAATTATCTATTTCAATCGTCTATTTCAATTATTTATTTCATCGGCACGAAGCAGGTGAACTGCTCCGCGCCAGTTATTATCTGTTATCAGTTTCCCACGGGAATTCTTATCTGTTAAAACAGCTCTTTCCCCGGAAATCAGCCTTCAATAGAAATAAACTTCTTCTCTTCCGGCACTTTTTTCTTCGCTTCCTTCGGGAAAGTAACAGTCAGAACACCATTGTCATATTTCGCATGGATGTCCTCATGCTCCAGTTCCTTACCTACGTAAAAGCTTCTGGAGCACTGTCCGGTGTAACGCTCTCTGTGAACGTATTTGCCGTTATTGTCTTTCTCATCTTTATTCTCGGTTCTGGAAGCCTGAATGTTCAGATAGCCATCCTTCAGCTGAATCTTCACATCCTCTTTATGGAAGCCTGGAAGATCAATGCTCAGCTCATAATTTCCATCCACATCCTTAATATCTGTCTTCATCAATTCAGCAGCTCTGTAACCTCTGTGATTCTCTCTTTCTACAGGTAATCTCATCCAGTCATCAAATAAATCTTCTCCAAAAATACTAGGCATTAACATAATCCATTCCTCCTTATATTGTGAACACTTGCGTGTTTAATTAACATCGTTGTTGAAACTGGAAGATTTCTTTTTCTCTCTTCCTTTGTTCTGCATGTAATATAACACGCATTGTTAGCACTGTCAATAGGAGAGTGCTAATTTCACATTTTTTTCACATTTATCTTAAATAAAAAACTAAATTTGTGTCCCTTTTCATATTTTCCTTTGTGAATCTCCAGAAATTCTGGTACAAACGGACTGCCTCTCCATTTTCCTCTACTGCATCTGTATTTCCAGTGATTGTATTGTAGATCATGGCAAATGCCAGATTCTCCATTGCCCCGGCATATTACACTGGTTCCGAGGTAACTCCTGAAGTGACAGTTACCCACAGTGGTAAAACCCTAGTAAAAGACAGGGATTTCACTGTAACATACCACAACAACATTGAACCAAGCAGTTATTACAATTCTCCGTGGGTTGGAATTGATGGAATTGGAAATTACCAGGGGTATGTAACCAAATCCTTTACTATAAACAGAGCTGACATCAGCAGCTGCACGGTTACGCTTTCCGATGAAAGCCTTACCTACACAGGCTCCTCTTTACGCCCAACCGCCACAGTAAAAAGCGGGGACAAGGAATTAACCCTGAACCAGGATTATTACGTTTCCTACAGAAACAACTGAGATGCAGGTACTGCTTCCGCAATCCTCACTGGAACTGGAAATTACACTGGTTCTGTTACGAGAGACTTTACCATTAAACCATTGGATATCAACCGCTATTCCGCTTCCCTTTCCCAGTATTCCTACACCAGTGACGGAACAGAGAAATGCCCGGATGTTACCGTTACATACGGAGACAAGACACTTGCGGCAGGCACTGATTTCACAGTTTCTTATAAAGATAATGTGAAGGAAGGTACTGCTACTGTAACTATTACTGGAGCTGGAAATTACACCGGCATTATTAACACAACCTTTACGATCACAGCAGCTCCTGGCAAGGATGACTCGGACGCAGGAAAAGATAATCCTGGTAAAGATGATTCTGGTAAAGATGATTCTGGTAAAGACGATTCTGGTAAGGATGATTCCGGTAAAGATGACTCTGGTAAAGACGATTCTGGTAAAGATGACTCCGGTAAAGATGATTCTGGTAAAGATAACTCTGGTAAAGACAATTCCGGTAAAGATAACTCCGGTAAAGATAACTCCGGTAAAGATGATTCCGATAAAGGCAACCAGAACAGCAGCATGAAAAAGGCGAAAACCCTTACCGTAAAAGGCTCTGCTACACGCGCAACCTTAAAGAAACTGGTTTCAAAGAAAAAATATTATGTACGGATCTGCACCTACAAAGTTGTAAGCGGCAAAAAATATTATTCCAAATGGAGTTCCAAAAAATCCGTAAAAATTAGATAATGTCAAATGCCAGGCAGCGTCTTTGAACGACGCTGCCTGGCATTTTTTCATAAATCTTCCAAACCTACCTGAAGATTCTATATTCTCTGTGTAACTATTCAGCACCTTCACAGTTACAACCTCCGCAAAATAGTACATACCTACTGAATAGTTATTTTTCTGTTTAAGTTTTTATCAACTCAGGAAATTCTCAATGATCACATTTTCCGCCTCAGCTTCCATCATTCCAAGAGTTCTTAGCTTCAGAAGCTGCTCATCGTTAATTCTTCCAATAGCGGCCTCATGAACAATTGCAGCATCCACATGCTTCGCCTGGATTTCCGGGATAGAACCCACCTCTGCATGATCCATAATAATGGAATCACACTGGATATGTGCGTGACATTTGTTCTTTCCAACAGCCTTCGGATGGAAAACCTGGGAAGAGTTTCCCTTTCCAACAGAACGGGAAATAATCTGTGCAGAAGATCCCGCTCCGTTCATACAGACTTCAATATCAGACTCCGCTTTCTGCTCCCCATCTGTCATCAGACGTTCCAGAACAAACAGCTTGGAATCTGCATCCATTGAAACATTTGTGGTACGGATTGTGGAGTCAACACCTTTGATCTGAACGGTATCCAGCGTAAATACGGAGTTCTCTCCAAGCTCAATATTAGTTACGGGATTCAGCACTCTGCTTCCGGTTCCATTCCCCTCTCCATAGTGTTTTTCCTCGTAATGTACATTAGCATTTTTACCCACATGGAAAGTATGAATACCATCGTGACGACTGTCATTACAGCCACTATTGTGGATTCCGCAGCCTGCAACAATGTCAACATCTGCACCGTCTGCCACATAAAAATCATTGTAAACCAGATCGGTCATTCCAGATACACTTACCACTACCGGGATGAAAACCTTCTCTCCCTTTGTCTCCCCGTCAATGAAAATATCGATTCCCGGCTTGTCCTCTTTTTTCTTTATTTTGATATGTTCGCTGTCACCGTGACAGATGGAAATACCATTCTGACGGAGATTAAAAGCACCTTTCTGCGCAAAGCCTTCGCTGATCTTATCAAGCACACCCTGGGTTGTTTCTTCTACTTTAACCATCAACATTTTCCTCCTTCATTCAGACATTTCTGACATTTTTCCTGCTGAAATAAGGTTGGGAAAACGTCTTCTTTCGTACCATATTTCTTTACTTCACCGTCTTCAATTACCATGATCTTATCTGCCATATTGATGATTTTTTCCTGATGGGAAATCAAGATCAGGCACTCCTTTTTCTCACGATGAATCTCCTCAAAGCGCTTGATCAGCATGGAAAAGCTCCACAGGTCGATTCCTGCTTCAGGTTCATCAAAAATGCTTACTTTATGAGACTTCGCTAAAACTGTGGCAATCTCAATTCGCTTCATTTCACCGCCGGAAAGGGTTCCATCCAGCTGACGGTTCAGGTAATCTTCGGAACAAAGTCCTACAGCTGAGAGAAGGTCACAGCTCTCTTTTTCCGTTAAATTCTTTCCTGCTGCAAGAGATAACATTCTTGCCACGGTCATACCTTTAAAGCGGGGTGGCTGCTGAAATGCATAGCCAATTCCCGCATTTGCACGATGATCAATATCGTATCCTGTAATGTTCTCATCATCCAGATAAATTTCTCCGCTGTTTGCTTTCTCAATGCCAGCCAGTACCTTGGCCAGGGTGGATTTTCCACCTCCATTTGGTCCGGTGATTACCAGCATTTCTCCATCCTGAACATCAAAACTGATGTGATTTACCAGACAGCGCTTTTTCCCCTCTTCATTCACTTCAAAAGTCAGGTTCTTTACTTTCAGCATATTCGTACCTCTTCTGTTAATTTTACATTACTGCTCCAATTATGCCCGAAATTCCAGAAAAAAATTGCTTTTGAGCAATAACGATTTTATCTCTTCTTGGACTGTACTCCAAATAAAAAAAATTGTCAACCACGACCTTCACAGCAACGCGCTTCGCGACGCACAGAAACACGAACCTTTTTGTGACAGGCACAAGAAATAGCGTTTGCTACGCAAACTTAGTTCTCTGGTTTTCTGTAAACTTTATCCACCAAAAACACCTCGCAGAGCGTTGCAAATGAATAGTAACAAAACTATACCATATTGGAGCAACTTTGAATAGCGCTCAGAAAATAATAGTATTGAATTTTCTCTTCTTTTGGTTTATAATCGACATATGTCGAAAACAAGGAGGTGACATATATGCCCAGACCGCCCAGATGCCGCAGAATCTGCCAGGCACCCCAATATGAAACTTTTTCTCCTGAAGAATGTCCCAGAGAGTCGGAAGCTGTCACTCTGACTCTGGATGAATATGAAGTCATCCGTCTGGTAGATCTGGAGAAGAAAACTCACGAGCAATGTGCTGCCCAGATGGATATTTCCCGGACAACTGTCACAGAAATTTATGAAACTGCCCGGGAAAAAATTGCCCGGTGCATCGTCCTTGGACAGCGCCTTGTCATAGCCGGGGGAAATTACCGGCTCTGCGAAGGTCGGGAGCATACGCGCTGCGGGAAATGCTGTTGCCGAAAGGGATCTAAACAGACTCCGCTTACCAGCTTAGACCTTTCACAGGAACTGCCAGCCGCTGA
Source organism: Ruminococcus sp. Marseille-P328 (assembly GCF_964249465.1). Taxonomy (NCBI): domain Bacteria; kingdom Bacillati; phylum Bacillota; class Clostridia; order Eubacteriales; family Oscillospiraceae; genus Ruminococcus; species Ruminococcus sp. Marseille-P328. The sequence goes on from NZ_CAXUBQ010000001.1 coordinate 36,319, forward strand.
CCGATTTAATAGTTCACTTTCTAAATCAAATTTACAAAATGAAGGAGATATCATTATGAAGATTGCAGTTACTTATGAAAATGGAGAAATTTTTCAGCACTTTGGACACACAGAAGCATTCAAGATCTATGACATTGCAGATGGCAAGGTTGTAAGTGCCGAAGTAGTCGATACCAATGGAAGCGGTCACGGCGCACTGGCTGGATTCCTGGTTGCACATGGCGTAGATACCCTGATCTGCGGCGGTATTGGCGGCGGTGCCCAGAATGCACTTGCCCAGGCTGGAATCCGTCTTTTCGGTGGTGTCAGCGGCAACGCTGATGAAGCTGTAAACGCATTACTCGCAGGAAATCTTGGCTATAACCCCAATGTACATTGCGATCACCATGATCATGAAGCAGGTCACAGCTGTGGCGATCATGGCTGCGGAAGTCATTCCTGCCATTAATATCTGACACAGATTTAACCTAACGGTTAATCAGCTGTATTTATAAAAAAGACTGATATAACATACCGGACTCCAACAACCTCCTGAAGTACAGTATCATTTATATCAGTCTTTTTTATTATTTCTTCATGGCCACAAGCTCTCTTCGTGCAAACAATATCGCCAATGATAATGCCGCTGCATCTGCGATCGGTCCAGCATACATCACCCCGTCAATTCCCATTATTAATGAGAAAACAACGATCAATGGCAAAAGAAATAGCACCTGTCTGGTCAGGGACATGACGATTCCAAGCTTTGCTTTTCCGATAGATGTAAAAAATCCTGAGGACATTGGCTGAATTCCATTTGCAAAAGTCATAAACATAAATATCTTCAGATAGCGTTCTGCGAACTGGAAATAAAGGTCACTTCCAGTTCCGAAAATACTTACAATCTGATGGGGAAATAACTGGAAACAAAGGAAAAATACAGTTGCAATCGCAGTACATGAAATCATGGAATAACGATATGCAAGTCTTACCCTGTCGTATTTTTTTGCTCCATAATTAAAGCCCCAGATTGGCTGACAGCCCTGTGAAATTCCAATACAAATCGCCATAAACACCTGGTTTACTTTTGAAATAACTCCTACACAGGCGATTGGAATATCACTTCCATAGACAGATAAACCGCCGTAATAACGTAAAATATTGTTCAGCACAATCTGAACAATTGCCATAGCAATCTGATTAATACAGGACGCCATTCCGAGAGAAATAATGGCTTTCAGGCACTCTGAAGAAGGCTTTAACATGCTCAGCTCCAGATACATTTTACGAAATTTTCCAAAGTAGATAACCACCAAAATTCCGGAAACAACCTGTCCGATCACCGTTGCCCAGGCAGCACCCTTGATTCCCCAGCCAAACCCAAAGATGAAAAGGGGATCCAGAATTGTGTTGATAATGGCACCTGTAAGAACACAGGTCATAGAATATGTAGGACTTCTGTCTGCACGGACAATATGATTTCCTCCAATGGATAACGCATAAAAAGGAAGTCCCACAGCTGTGATGCCAAGATAATCCACCGCATAGGGCATAACATCTGTCGTTGCACCAAATAAGCTTAGAAGCGGACGCAAAAACAGAAGTACTGCCACTGCCAGAATCACACCTGTGATTACCAGTGTGGAAAGCGCCGTTCCGGCTATGGAGCTTGCCTTCTTCTCTCTTCCGGCGCCCATTTCCAGGTTATAGTTAGACGCACCTCCAATTCCCAGAAGCAGTGCCAACGCCGTTGCAATAGTTGTTACAGGAAACGCAACATTAGTAGCAGCATTTCCCAGCATTCCAACGCCTTGGCCAATAAAAATCTGATCCACTATATTGTACAAAGCACTGACCAGCATGCTGATAATAGCCGGAATTGCAAATTTCCCGATCAAACCACCTACCGGAGCCGTTCCCAATGGATTTTGCTCCTGACTGATGTTTGTTTCTTCCAAAAAATCTCCTCCCCTGTTTAAAAGTATTTCTGTTTATTTCTCATAAATTCTGATATGAATCATAACAAATTCTGAAAAACGATTCAAGAATTTTATGCTCAAAAAGCCCAGCTGCATACACAACTGGGCTTTTTGTATGAATATGGTTATTATTTCGCTATCTGCAGGCGCACCGCCATATACTCTTTCCCCGGCAGCTTTACTCGGAACTTTCCTTTATGAATTCCTCCATCTGTAACAGTCATTTCCCAGGTATCGATTATTTCCACCTGATACTCTGTAGTATCATCAAAGTAGAAGTCTCGGAAGCCCGGTCGCATAAAGGAATAATAGTAAATAAAATAATCTTTCCTTGCTGGGAAGCCGGCAGCACGGCAGGCAACCTCATCCCACTTACACGGCATAGGTTCCACACCAAGTCCCGGTGTTTCTTCCATGATTTTTGCAAGAAATCTGATACGATCCGGTGAGGTTCCATGAAGAACGCCGCCATGAGACCACCAGAGAATACGATCCGGACTGAGATAAGTTTCACCGTGTCCCGGATATCCTCCGCGGCAGAATGCCTCCCAGAATCTTCTTGTCATTTCCTCACCGCTGATATTTCCCCAGCCAAACTGAATGTTACCCTCATAGCAGATTTCATCCAGAATTACAGGCTTATGATATTTCTCGCGCCACTCATTTACCAGCTCGGAGGAGCGGTATGTCTCAGTTCTCTGGATACTGCAATGGGTGATCCAGGGCAGGTTGTAATCATAATACGCTTTGCAGTTATGAATGGATCTGAGATGATGATAAGGATCCTTCTCACAGATAATGCCAGCATATCTTTCCCAGTCAGAAAGCGTTTTCTCATGCATCAGATCATATTCATTAGCCAGGGACCACCATACATTTCGATATGCGGAAAAACGTGCCAGCACATACTTCCAGTAACGGTCATCATCCTCTGCTTTCATCATGGAGAATCCCCATCTGTCATACGGATGCATAACAATCAGATCTGCCTCGATTCCCAAATTCATAAGTGCCTGAATACACTTTTCAATATGTTGAAAATGGGCTGGATTGAATCTGGTAAAATCCCAGTCATTGTCCGGTGCACAGCCATTATATTCCGCGAAATTATTCTCATTTAACACAGAGCTGTCGCAGGGTGTTCCCTCATAAGGATAGGTAATCGGCTCATGAAGGTTGTAGTCATAGTGCTTGGGAAAAATACAGAACCGGATCTTATTAAAAGCATTTTCTTCCAGAGTTTTCAGTGTCTGCTTCTGCAATTCTTCGTTCTGCAGATTCCATACATAGCAGGTCGTTCCAATGCAGTGATAGGGTGTTCCATCCTCATAAGCCAGGTAGTATGTGCCGGCTACACGGACTGGGCCATGGTTGTCTGCGGATGGATGTGTGGCAGTAAAACTACCCGTAAACATATCGGTGTTTTCAAATGATGTTTCAATCTCAAAGTTATATGTATCTTCAAAAGAAGGCATAAATCTTACTTTATAAATCCCATCCCCATCATAAAAACCATCCACTGTTTTTTTCTCGTTTTTACACTCGAAGATTCCCCGGATCCACTGGTCGCAGAACGGATTTCCATCCTTCGGGCCGGTCACTGTCACTTCAAAAGTGCCCCATTTTTCCACTGTTTTTGCATAGCTTATTCCCATAGTTTTTTACTCCTTCGCAAAACTAATACCGTCTCAGATATGATCTGATATGTACTGTGTTTCTCTCGTTTTAAATAGAAAAGCCTATACTTTCTGGTATCATCATACTACAGAAAGCATAGGTCCTGCAATGCTACTTTATTATGAAAATGTTAGAATTTATTAATAAAAATTATTCCTGATCAATACAGTCTTTTTAACACATCTTCATTTCAAAATAATCAAAATCCGCATACCGTCTCAACCCTGTCATATCATGGCAGTACATTCCGAAATGTGCCCCAGTGAAGCCGTCGCTCTGCTCATCTGTGAGAATTTTGGTCGGCAGTTCTGCCAGTTCTTTATACTCTTTTCCATCCAGAGAGTAGAAAAACTTCGCATACAGACCTTCCTGGGTTGTCACAACCCGCAGGAACAGTGGTGTTTCTTCTGGAATGGAGATTTCTTGAACCACGTCTGTGACGTCAAAATGATCGCTTTTTATCAGGCGAAGCTTGGCCGGACTTTTCAAGTCCAGAGTCTGATTTCCAAACTCTTCGTCTCTGGTTTTTACCAGAAGATAAAAATTACCGGTATCATACATGTAGGCAAGACCTGCCATCTGCTCCCGGCAGGTCGGGGTGAATTCAACGCATGTTTCCACCTGGACATGGCGCTCCATCTGTCGTCTTGCCACCAGGCTTACGTTATAGCAGGAGTTCAGGGATTCCTGTCCATAAAGACGCAGATAACCCGGACGCTCAGTCAGGCTGGTGTAGCTGTCATAGGGCTGACGCAGGGAGGTGTAGCGCACATCCAAAGTCTCAATATCAAACTCATCTCTGCAATAATCTTTCTCTGCTTCTTCTGGAAAAGTATACTCAGCAAGCCCTTCTGGCTCTTCCGTCTCCCACTGTCCAAAGTTACCACCACAGGCCATTCTCAGCCAACCCTCTTCGTTCCATACCATTTTCTGAATCGCAGTTTCACGGCCTAATACACACTGTCTGCTTCCCATAGGTGGTCTGCTGCAAAGATGAACCATATACCACTCACCATTCTGGGTGCACACAATATCTGCATGTCCACAACGCTGCAGCTCATCTGGATTCTCTATGTCTGAAGTCAGCACCGGGTTCCCCGGATCTTCCTCATAAGGTCCCCAGATGGATTTCGCACGGGCCATTGTTACCATATGATCATAACCAGTTCCACCTTCTGCCATTAACAGATAATAATATTCTCCAATATGATAAATATGAGGTCCCTCTGTATAGCCTCTTCCAGTTCCCGGAAAAACATTCTTCGCTTCTCCTACCAGGCACTCCTGTACCGGATCATATTCCTGTACCAGAATTCCCTTGAAATTATTGATCATATTCACAATGTACATTTTTCCATCTGTGTCATGGAAAACAGAGGGGTCAAAGCCTGAGCTGTTCAGATAAACCGGTTCAGACCAGCCACCACGGATATCTTTCGATTTCACCAGATAGTTATATGTATTAAACAGTCCACCTGTACGGGTCTTTACATCTGTATAGATCAGCCAGAAATACTCTCCGTTCCAGGAGATATCCGGTGCCCAGACACCGCAGGAATCACCTTCTCCCACCATGTTCAGCTGGCTCATTCTGTTCAGCGGAGATGGGAGCTGCTCGTAATGTTTCAGGTCCTTTGAATGGTAAATTTTCACTCCCGGCCACCACTCAAAGCTGGAATTTGCAATATAATAATCATCCCCTACGCGGATAATGCTTGGATCCGGGCAAAAGCCCGGAAGAATGGGATTCTGGATCATTTTCGGTTTCCTCCTCGTGTTAATTTACAGTGTTATTGCTATATATTTTACCATAGTTTCCAGCTGCTGTAATCCATTTTGTAAAATCATTGATATTTATTTTGCTATACATACCGCTGTATAGAGCCAGCCGTTTTGACAATTTTACTTGCCTCCAACTGCCAGATGTGCTATATTTAATTAAAGAAAGGGAAGCCAGCGACACACGGCCTACCTTCCGACAATGAATACTTAAATGCTTTTCAGCACCAGCCGTTCACTATGGCAGTAGTGGGCGGCTATTTTCTTTTCCCAAAGATCGTATAGCACAATCCTATGAGAGCTACAATGAAGATACCTATCTGGACCAGATCCGAATATGTAACGTACATTGGCATCCCTCCTTTCTTTCGTCCGGAGGGTTACCCCTCCGAAGAGGGTAGACCGCCTTGTGGTGTTCTGACTTCCCATAAAATCAGTATAACATTACACCCTAATTATAACAATCTGCGAGTTCACTTTCGTCAGGAACCATAAATTAAGAGTTACTGTTCACTCCGTTCACAGTAACACGCTTCGCGATGCACAGAAATCATGCTTTGCATGATTTCGCGCCGCAACTCTCGGGTTTTCTGTGAACTTTGTTCACAAAAAACGCCTCGCGGAATGTTACCAGTGAACAGTAACAATTAAGACATATTAAGAAAAAATCTTCTACAAAATACGCATTACAATTTGCAGGAAATTTCATATACCAGTTGGTTTTTGCAGCTGCAATGGCTATCCTGGCACTGTTCCTGGTAGCTGAGGGTGTACAGACCTTTAAGAAGCAGAAAGCTTTGAAAAAAGCCTAACAAAAAGGATCTCTGTCTCTCATTCCGAGATGACAGAGATCCTTTTATATATTTTTTAAATATTCACCAATACCACACTCACAATTGCCAATATCAGCGCCGCCACCGTACTCCTGCTTATCTTCTCTTTAAACGCCAGTTTTCCTACCACCGCTGCAAATATCATATTTCCTGCAGCTGTAGTTGGTGCTACAATATTGGCGGTAACTGCCGTATAGCTTTTCAACATAAACAAAGTGGTTAAAATATTAGACAATCCGATAAATACTCCAATAAGAAAATCATCCTTCTTACATTTCCACGGCATTTTCCCTTTTTTTACCAGAATCACAGCTGCAAGTAAAGCCGCCATCAAAAACACAGTGGCTAAAAACAGGATTTCCGTTTTGCTTGAAAAATATCTGCCATAAACAATATTCAGAAACGAGACCATGCCATTGGTAAAAGTCAGCCCAAATAACATCCACAGATTTTCACGCTTTATCTGTTTCAGGTCTTTCATCATAAGCATCAGGCTTCCTACCAGGATTACCATTCCTATAATCTGCCATATGCCCGGAATATCCATCCAGATTATTGCCGACAGCAGAATGCAGGGAAGGAAACCGATCCTGTTAAAAAAGGTAGTGTTATTGATTCCATTTCTGTCTGTACTGGCATTATTTCCAACCAGATTTCCAAACATAAACAGCATCAGAAAAATCGCCAGCATAAGCATCGGCCCATTTTTTAATCCTGACACTTCTATATTTCCACTGGCCGCACAGTAGATTGCCATTCCCAGAAATGCAGTAAAATAATTCAGGAAAACAATATAGTCCTGATCGGTCTTTTTAATACTAGCCAGCTTAAATCCATAGGAAATAAAACAGCTTCCTATCAGCGTTAATGCCAAATAAATCATTTCCCCAGTATTTCCTTCATCAGTCCAAAAAATTTCTTTTGGTTCGCTTTCATGGCAAAACGTACCGGAAACTTTATTTCCTGGTTGTTTCGCTCATCCACGATCAGCGCGCCATCCCCGGAACCGCCATTAATATCAATATCAAAACCATTTGTTTTCCATTCCTCAATGACACTTTCATCCAACAAACTTGCTACTGCCAATGCATCGTGAATTGCATCTGAATACCCGTTTCCTGCATGCATTTTATCCAGAGCCTCTATTCTCTGACGAATCAGCTTTGCCGCAAATACTGCTGGCTCCTTTTCAGTTTCTTCTAATGTCTTTGCATTATCCAGAGAAATTTCAGCAGAATGAGTTGCGTTCAAAGGCACAACATCACATGGGATTCCGCTTTCCAGAACAATTTTAGCTGCTTCTGGATCATGATAAAAATTGGCTTCCGCACAAGGCGTGATATTCCCTTTATGTACGCCTCCTCCCATGAGCACTATTTTTTCAATATTTTCTTTCATTTCCGGACACATCCGCAATGCCATGCCAAGATTGGTCAAAGGACCTACCGCAACCAGAATCACTTTCTCTTTACTGCTTTTTACTGCATTCATTAAAAATGTACATGCATGTTCTTCCTGCGCTTTCGCTTTTGGCTCCGGCAATGGAAATTCTTTTGGATGGACCGTATATTCCTTTCCATCTATTGAAATACTGATTCCATCCTGATCCAGTGCTGCATTTCGCTGTCTGGTCAGATATCTCACCATAGCCTGTGGACATCCCTGATATACAGGAATATCTTTTTTTACCAACTCAAGCACTTTTAGTGTATTTTTCACACAGTCTTCTACCGGTCTGTTTCCCCACGTCACTGTAATTCCAATAACATCTAACTTTCCAGACAATACCGCCATCATAATTGCGATCGCATCATCTGACCCGGTATCTACATCAAGAATTACTTTTTTCACCATGATCTCCTTTCGTCTGTCAAAACTGCTTCCGATAGGGAATTGATGGAACTGCCCCCTGCCTGGTAACAGCCACTGCTGCCGCTTTTGTTGCCAGCTCCAGAGCTGCTTTCACGCTTTCCCCTTCACTGACCGCCGCTATATAATATCCTGTAAAGGTATCTCCAGCAGCCGTGGTATCTACCGCATTCACCTTCTTCGCCTCACAAAATACACAATTTTCCTTATCTGCGTATACAGAGCCTTTGCTTCCCAACGTCAGAATAATATGCATCTCCGGAAATTTATCCTTCAACGCTTCCAGCACCTGCTCTTTTTTCCCAGTGATCTGCTCACCTTCCACTTCGTTCAAAAGCAACGTGTCCACCAGTTCCAGCGGAAGCTCCATGATCTTTTCATCGCATGGTGAAGGGTTCAGGAAAATGCGCAGTCCTTTTTGATATGCCTTTTCCATAATGTATTTCAGCTCATTGATCTCATTTTGAAGCAGTATGATATCGCCCTTTTCAAAATACTTCAGAGTTTCGTCTACCTGCATTCCGGTAATACTTTGATTGGCTCCGCCATACAAAATAATACAATTCTGTCCTGTTTCATCTACCTGAATAATGGCATGTCCTGTTTCCAGCTCTTCTCTTATCTGTAAAAAAGAAGTGTCTGCCCCATCCTCTTCCAACTGTTTTTTTAATTGCAGTCCATCCATGCCAATTGCACCGGCATGATACACATTTGCTCCGGCTCTTGCAAGGGCTATGGACTGGTTCAGTCCTTTTCCCCCGCAAAAATGCTGTAATTTTGTAGAAGAGAGTGTTTCACCTGGCGAAACAAAATGCTGCACCTGATAGACATGATCCATATTTAAAGAACCAAAATTTAAAACCTTTGTTTTCACAATGCACTCTTCTTTCTCGCCTCACTGGCTGATTTTTTCCACATAGCAAGTACCAGAACGGTAATTGTAAAAATGTATGGAAGCATTAAAATAAATTGGGACGGAATACCATAAGACTGCAGTCTTGCTCCGATGGAATCTATGCATCCGAAGATTAACGTTCCGACCCACACCAAAATTGGATTCTGGGCACCGAAATTCATTGCTGCGATTCCCATAAATCCACGTCCGTTTGTAATATTTTCCGCAAACATTTTAGAATAGCCCAGGGACAAATGTGCACCAGCCAGCCCTCCCATAACACCAGATATAATCATTACCTGATATTTGAGCCTTCGCACATTAATTCCGGCAGTTTCAGCAGCCATTGGAAATCTGCCTACACATCTTACCCGAAGTCCCCAGGCTGTACGGAATAACAAGAACCACATGACAACTACCATGATGATGCCCAAAACCTCTGTCACACACCAATTATTCAACACTTCATTCAGGAAAATATTATTATCGAATGCTGCAATGTGGATTCTTGGGATTCCTATAATATCACTTCCGGAATAAGTTCCGGATGTTCCAAGAAAGCGTTTAATTCCAAATTTTGTGATTGCCAGTGCAAACATATTGATTGCCATGCCAATAGCACAGATATTGGCTGAATATTTGATATTGGCTACCGCCATGATCAACGCCATTACCACTCCACTGACAATCGCCATAAGAATTGCGATCAGCCAGCTTCCTGTCATAACGCTTGTGAGAACCGCTACGAAAGCCGAAGTCAGCATAATTCCTTCCGTACCGATATTCAGAATGTCTGCCTGTTGTGTAATCGTACAACAAAGAGCTGCAAACAGAATCGGTGTTGCAGATCGAATCGTTGCATAAATCAGCGTCAGATCAAATATCTTGCTCATACTGATTTTCCCCCTTCCGATTTACTGCTTTCCTGCTTCTTCTTTTTTCTCGCTGCAAATTTACCTTTCGAAAACTGAAATAAGGTTTCCATTGTTGCAAAAATGATAAACACTGCTGTGATCGTATCTACAACGGATCTTGGAACTCCTGCGAAACGTTCCATGGAAAGTGCACCTGCTTTCAGCGCTGCAACAAACAGGGACATAACAGGAACCAGTAAAATATCATTCCATACAATCAAGGAAGCAAGCATACCATCATTGGCAATGTTCAGTGAGAAGTTGTCCAGGAAATATCCATAAGATCCAAGGACCTCAATAGCACCTGCAATTCCTCCAAGAGCACCGGATACCATCATGCCCTGGATTACAACTTTTTTCACATTCACACCAAGATATTCCGCATTTTTCTTATTCAGACCTACCATCTGGAATTTCAAGCCAATTGTAGATTTGTAAATGAACCATCCAATATAAGCAATAATTGCAATACCGATAAATAAACCAAAGTTTGCCTGGCTTGGATCCAGAATCTTTGGAAGCAATGCATCATCTGTTACATTTGGTGTCTGTGGAATTCCGCTTCCTGCGGTCAACGGACCATTACATAACCAGGAACAGAAATACTTTGCCACGTAAGTTGACAAAATACATACACAGATTTCATTTACATTCCACTTCACCTTCAGAATAGCGGGAATTGCTGCCCATAATGCTCCGGCAACCATTGCCACCAGAAAACAAAACAGAATATGCAGGATTCCTGGTAAAAAGGTTACATAATGTCCAGCCCAGGCTGCTGCCATAGCGCCCAGATAAAGCTCACCTTCAATTCCAGCATTAAAGCAGTCTACCTTTGCGGCTACTGCGAAACCAAGTCCGGTAAGAAGAATCGGAACAAATTTCTGAAGTGTGGTTCCCAGATTTACTTTTCCTATAAACGCACCTTTAAAAAGCTGTACATATGCATCTAATGGATGGTAGCCTACCAGCCACATGAAAATGGCGCCTATCACCATAGACAAAAGCAATGTTAATAACAGCGTCACATAACGATTGGATTTTTTCATCCTCTCTACGCCTCCTCCCTGTTCTGTTCCGCCTGTCCCAGCATATACAGACCTACTTCTTCTTTGGTTGCAGTCTTTGCATCCAGTATTCCTGTGATTTTTCCTTCGTACATAACTACGATCCGGTCTGACATATCCATAACTTCGTCTAAATCAGCGGAAACCAGCAAAATGGCTTTTCCATCTTTTTTTACATTTTCCAGGATAGTGCGGATGGATTCAATTGCACCGATGTCAACACCTCTGGTTGGCTGTGCTGCGATCAGAAGCTCTCCACCTGCATCTACTTCACGGGCAATAACAATTTTCTGCGCATTTCCACCAGACAGAGACTGGGTAATAACTTCTGCTTTCTTAGGACGGATATCGAATTTTTCAATCAGGTCTTCTGCAAATTTCCTTACTTCTTTTTTATTCCTGTTATGATGACTGGAAAATGGTTTTTGTTCAAATTTCAATGCTGCCAGGTTATCTTCAATAGACATTGCACGATTCAAGCCACGGATGTTACGTTCTTCCGGAATATGGCTTAAGCCTGCTTCTCTGGCTTTCTTCGGTGAAAAATTGGTAATGTTTTTTCCATTTAAGATCACAGACCCTTTTTCCACTTTCCGTAAACCAGTGATTGCCTCAATCAGCTCACTCTGTCCGTTTCCGTCTACTCCGGCAATTCCGACCGTTTCTCCGGCACGCACATGGAAGGAAATTCCACGGATTTTTGAATTTTCTTTTTCACCGGAAGTCCAGAGATTCTCTACCTTTAATACGGTTTCTCCTGGTTTTACTGCGTTTTCCGACTTCACGTGGAGATTGACATTTCTTCCCACCATCAGCTTGGCAAGTTCTGTAGGATTTGTATCTTTTTTATCCACAGTTGTAATATATTTTCCGGCCCGCATGACACTGATCCTGTCTGAAATTTCCATTACCTCATTTAATTTATGAGAAATAAAAATAATAGATTTTCCATCTTTTTTCAGTTCCTGTAAAATTTCAAAAAACTTTACACATTCCTGGGGTGTCAGTACCGCAGTAGGCTCATCCATAATCAGTACATTTGCCCCACGGTACAGAGTTTTGATAATTTCAACCCTCTGTGCTTCTCCTACTGAGATCTGGTCGATACGCTTGTCCGGCTGAATTTCCATATGATAATTATCTATGTAAGTCTGGATTTTTTTCCTGGCTTCTTCGAAATTGATGGTTACACCTTTCTTCGGCTCAAATCCAAGAATCACGTTTTCCAGAACAGTCAGTTCATTTACCAACATAAACTCCTGGTGAACCATTCCAATTCCCTTTTCAATTGCTTTTCCCGGCGTCAGATTCTGCATTTTTTCTCCGCCAATTTTGATTTCACCAGCATCTGGCTGATACAGGCCATACAGCATCTTCATCATGGTCGATTTGCCAGCTCCGTTCTCTCCTATCAGGGAATGAATTTCTCCTTTTTTCAGATTAAAAAAACTATGATCTACCGCTTTTACGGCTGCAAAATTTTTTTCAATATCTGTCATTTCTACAACATAATTTTCTGCACTCATAGTAACCTTGCCCTCTTTCGCTTTTCCAGGGGACTTTCATCCCCCGAAAAAGTACCTGTCATTATTCTTTGTTTCTACTGCTCCGGTTTTCCATAGCCTTCGTAGGAATCTACTACAATCTCACCGCTGACGATTTTTTCCTTTAATTCCTCTACTTTATCAACAATATCCTGCGGGAATTCATCTCCCAGAGATTCCTTTATTACAGCGAAATCAGTAAGTCCCACACCGTCATGTGCCAGATCCATATAAGTAGAGGTTCCGCCTTCAAAGGTTCCGTCAACTACAGATTGAATGATCTGATAAGTACAGTTATCAACATTTTTGGTCATTGAGGTAAAAACAGAGCCTGGATACAGATCGTCCTGGTTTGTATCTACTCCGATTGCATATACCCCCTGCTCGCTTGCAGCTTCCAGCACACCCATACCAGTAATATTTGCTACATTCATAACAACATCTGCGCCCTGGTTGATCTGTGCATTTGCCAGTTCTTTTCCCTTTAATGCGTCTGTGAAGGTTCCTGCAAATGACTGGAGAATTTCGATATCCGGATCAATATATTTTGCCCCCTGCTCATATCCAACATAGAAATCATGCAGTACCGGAATATCCATTCCACCTACCCATCCGATTATTTTCTTATCGTTAATGCCAGGAATATCTGTTTTGGTAGTCAGCATGGCGGCTGCCGCACCAGCAAGGAAAGAGCCTTCATTCTGAGCAAACAACGTGGAAACAACATTATCACCTGCATCGCTGACTCCGTCGATCATGGCAAATTTTGTATCCGGATAATCCGGGCAGTGTTTTTTCATAATTTCTGAAAACTGTGTGGAAACACCGATTACCAGATCGTATCCTGCATCTGCCATAGCTACAAAGTTTGCCTCCCAGTCAGCTGCTTCTCCAGATTCCAGTTCCTGTACTTCTACACCAAAATCTTCAATTGCTTTCTGTGCGCCTTCATGTGCCAGGTCATTAAAGGATTTGTCCCCAAGGAATCCGGAATATACCAGTGCCACCTTCAGTGGTTCTTCCCCATCTGCATGTACTGTCATTCCAGTTCCCATAATTCCCATAATCGCTGCCATTGCAGCTGCTAATACTCTTCTCTTCATTTATTTTTCCCCCTGTAAAATTTATAAGCTTTCGTATTCCAGACTGTCATAACGTTTCAGATTGTCTTCCACGATATCCCAGAATTTCTCCACATCCAGTTTCATTGCCACTTTGGAGTTCATTGGTTTGTCTGATAAATGGAATACATCACAATTGGTACGTCCATGGCTGCAGCCTCCGGAAATATCAATCTCCGTATACATCTCTTTCACTTCCATACAGCTTGGATCGATCAGATAAGCAATTGTAGTAGGATCATGAAGCGGGCCGCCTTCCCATCCGAAGGTTCTCTTCTGTGTCATGCAGAAGAATTTCATCAGATCTACAAATAATTTTCCTGCTGTTGTCTTTACATGAGACATTCTCTCTACAATTTCCGGATAGCAAAGAGCCTGTCTGGTCAGATCCAGTCCCATCATTACCACCGGTCTTCCGCAGTGGAATACTACATAAGCAGCTTCTGCATCAGCCATAATATTAAATTCTGCTGCCGGAGTTACATTTCCATGCTGGTAAGCGCCGCCCATCAACACGATTTCATCTATTTTCTCCAGGAGGCGTGGCTCTTTCTTAATGGCCATTGCAATGTTGCTTAACGGTCCTGTTGGAACCAGTGTCACATTGTCTTCGGAATTCATCACAGTTTCAATGATAAAATCTACCGCATGTCTGGGATCCAGTTGCTTCGCCAATGGACCAAATACAGGACCATCAAGGCCGGAATCTCCGTGTACTCTCTCTTCTGTAGGAAGGGAAGGACGAACAATCGCATCTGCCAGTCCTTTACATACCGGAACATCAATGTTCAGAAACTGGCATACATTCAGGGCATTTTTTGTAACCTTTTCCAGTGTCTGATTTCCTCTTACTGTGGTAATACCAAGAAGCTCCAGCTTCGGGTTTCTTGCTGCCAGCATAATTGCTACAGCATCATCATGTCCTGGGTCGCAGTCAATAATAATTTTTCTTTTCTTATCCATTTTCTTTTTCCTCTCGCTTTCTTTGCTTTTACTTGATCTGTTCTACTGTCTCTGTTTTTGGTAAACTTTTGATAAAACGTTTTATCTCTTTCGTGTTTTCACAATACCATTGGTAAAATAAAAAGTCAAGTTTTATCATCTTTGTTTTGTTGGTTTTGTCGTATATTACAATTTTATTTATTTGTTTTTGTGTATATTTCACAGTGCTTTTGCATTGCAATTGCTGGTAATTTATGATAAACTTTTGATAAATCTTTAGTAGTGAGGTAAAGAAATGAAAATCACAATCAAAGATATTGCAGCTGCCGTGGGTGTTTCTCCCGCAACGGTATCCCTGGTTTTAAACAATCGCCCCTCCCGCATTGCAGAGGAAACCAAAGAACGGATCAAAAAAACAGCCGAAGAACTTGGTTATAAACCAAATTCTGCCGCTGTTCTTCTAAAAACCCAGAGAAGCTATACCCTGGGGCTGCTCATTCCCGAAATCTGTAACGATTACTATGGGAAATACGCAAAAGGAATGGAAGACGCCTGCCAGGCAAAAGGCTGGTCTACCTTCTTTTGCACCACCAATAACAATCCAGAGAAAGAGCGTCAATACATAGAAACTCTCCATGCAAAAAACGTAGATGGCCTTTCCATTATTACAACGCCCTCCAACCAGTCCGGTCTTTTTTCCGGCAACCGTGACCTGATCCTGTCCTATGGCATCCCCATGGTACAGATGGATATGACCGACTACCACAAGCCTGCAAACGCAGTTATTTCCGACCATTTCAAGGGCGGTTATATGGCTGCCAGGCATTTGCTTTCTCTTGGGCATACCAGGATTGCTTTTATAACCGGCCCGCAGTTTCTGGAAGGTTCTTCCAGCCGTCTGCGTGGCTGCCAGCAAGCTATGTCCGACGCAGGGATTCCCTGGAATCCTTCCCTTGTTTTTGAGGGAAATTACAGCTACGAATCTGGCTATGCAGCCATTGACAGCCTGATCAGCCAGAAATTTACTGCAGTTTTTGCCTTTAATGATCTTATGGCATACGGGGTTTATAACAGTCTGGAGAAATACAATTTACACATTCCGGATGATGTATCAGTAGTCGGTTATGATGATAATTTTACTTCTGCCATTATCAATCCGCCTTTGACAACTGTCTATCAGCCGATTTACGAAATGGGAAAAACAGCTGCGGAAATCTTAATCCATGCTGCGGAACAGCCTGATACCGAACCTGTGGTAAAAGAATTTGATCTTCAGCTGATCGTGAGAAAAAGTACCAGGGATATTCGTTGAAACGTAAAAACGAGGATACTGTAATCCGAAAATCAATTACAGTATCCTCGTTTTTTATAATTTCATTCATTTCACGTTTTTTATGATTTTATTCGTTTTACGTTTTTCAAAAATTACAATTTTCTAGAGCTTTCCATCCAGCTCCGGCAGACACATAGGTTTCTTCCCTTCCAGCTCATCTGCCATATTCAGCGCCAGTATGTTCCAGTTGATAAAACCTCCATTCATAATCGGTTCCCCGTTAAATGGATTGTAATACTCATGAAGACATCCTGTTTTCTCCAGGTCCTCTCCCAGAAGGCGCATGGTGCGCTTATACATAATTTCCGCCTCCATGCGGTATCCGTAGTTCAAAAGTCCGCGGAATACCACATAGTTTGCAACCAGCCAGATCGGGCCAAGCCAGTTGGACGGATTATTGGTAACAGACAGGTCAAACATTTTTTCATCCTTTGAAAGCGTGGTCAGACCAAAGTCAGAACCAAAGGTATCGGAATCAAAAATATGTTTCACCATATCTGCAGCCTGCTCTTTGGTAGCAATTCCTGCATACATAGGAATAAAGCCAGACCATACACGTACCTTGATCGGCAGTGTTTTCCAGAAAACACCTAGTCCCTGGTGGAACCAGTCATATTTTCTGGTCTTAACATCCACGTCAACAGAATAGAAGAAATGGTCACGCTTGTCCCAGCATTCCTGCTGAATCGCGTCAATCAGCGCCTCACGTTTCTCAAGGAGCTTCTTTGCCTCTTCCTCTTTTCCAAACTGTCTGTATAATTTCGCACCAGCTTCCAGTTCTACACACATAAAGCTGTTCAGATAAATATTGGCAGTGGAAAATGGCGGACGGCCAAAAGTAGCCGGATCATTGTCCATGCCGATCATAATATCATCCTGCCATACATACAGTCCGCTGTTTTCATGAAAATAATAGTGATCATAACATTCAAAATACTTCGCCACACCGGGAAGAAATTCTTCCGTCCAGGCATAATCACCAGTATAATCACTGATCAGGCACATCTGGCTGCAAAGGAAAGGCTTATGCATATTCATGATCTTGCCTTCCTTATGCCTCATATTCAGATAAGGCTCCGGCCAGTCTGCCACCTCGATCATCATGGGAATATATCCATCTTCCAACTGATGGTCGAAGAAATTGCGGATATTTCCCTGTGCATGCTCTATAATTCTTGGCTTCACAGACGGATCCTGGTAGGAATCCGCCAGATTCAGAAAGCCATATACGGACCAGTAAGTATCCCAGTCCCATACATTTCCATCGTAAACAGAGCCCGGATCAATAAACGGGTAACGGATAAAGCTTCGCGGATTCTTAAGCACATCCTCCGTATGAGACATTACAAATTCTTTTAATTCCTGTCTATACTGCTCTGTCCTTTTATCTTCCATAAAATCAACCCTTTACAGCTCCGGCTGTCATACCTTCCATCAGTTTCTTATTCAGTGCCATGTACAGAATCAGAAGTGGGAATACACTCATGGATACAGAAGCGAAAATTGCACCCCAGTTCTTGGATCCAAACTCATCAGAGAAGTACAGAAGTCCTGTCTGAACAGTCTTCAGTGCAGAATCACTGATGAATGTCATGGAAAACAGAAGGTCGTTCCATTTGAAGAAGAACTGAAGAACCAGTACGGTTACAATAGAGTTCTTCATAAGTGGTGTTACAATATGCCACATCAGTCTGTAAATACCACAGCCATCAATAACGGCTGCCTCCATAATATCATCCGGGAAGGAACGAAGATATCCCTGAACCAGATAAATGGACAGCGACAGACCAAATGCTATGTACGTAATGATCAGACATGTTCTGGTATTTAACAGGTTTGATCTGCTGTAAATCTGGAACAGCGGGATCAAAGCAATTGCTACCGGAATCATGATACCGAAACGGAAATACTGTGCAACTGCATTTCTGAATTTCCATTTCATCTTTGTTACAGCAAATCCTACAGTTACTGAGAAAAATACAATAAATACAAGTGCTACTAATGTAGTGATCAAACTGTTCTTAAAGAAGGTGGACATATGTCCCCTTGTCCATGCATCAGAATAGTTCTGGAAATAAAAGCCATCATTTAACGCATAAGCTGGCTTCTCACTCCACTCAGCCTGTTTCTTGAAGGATGCAGTAAGCATCCAGAATAACGGATAGATCTCAATTACGCAAAGAAGGAAAATTACAATTCCTCGAAAAGCTGCTTTTACTTTTTTCATAATATTTCCTCCTTTCAGTCTTTCACATCAAATCTGTTGATAACAAGAGATCCAACTACACAGATCAGGAAGATCACGATTGCGATAACGCTGGCGTAACCAACCTTATTATAAGTAAATGCAACGTCATACATATACATGGACAGTGATTTTGTTGCACTTCCAGGTCCGCCCTTTGTAAGAGCCATAGCAGACTCGAACATTTTTACAGTTCCGGAGAAGCTGAATACAAGGCTGGTAATTACCATCGGACGAAGAAGCGGAAGAAGAATGTTTTTAAATAACTGCCATCCACCGCAGCCGTCGATTCTGGCTGCTTCCAGGATATCATCAGAGATATCAAGGAGTGCTCCATAGAAAATTACAGAATAGAATCCCATGGCTACCCAGATATCCATTACGCACAATGCCCAGAGAGCTGTACTGGACTGGCCGATCCATGGCTGAACAAGGTTCGTAAAACCAAGAGAGTCAAGCAATGAGTTTAACAGACCATAATTTGGCTGAATCTCATATATCTTTGCAAACAGCTGACCTACTGCAACAGTAGGAAGTACTACCGGGAAGAAAACCAGAGTTCTTACGATAGTTTTGCATCTTCTCAGCCAGAATTTAAACATCAGGGAAAGTAAAAGTCCCATTCCAACCTGGCCAACGGTTACTACCAATACATATTTACAGTTTACTGTCAATGCATTTAAGAAGTTCTTGTCTCTGAAAAGTCTTGCATAATTATCAAATCCGGCAAATTCCCACTGAAGTCCCGGGCTGCCGCTGAAGAATGAATAATACAACGACCAGATAACCGGTACCATTACAATAATGGTGTAAATAATCAGTGCCGGAACTACGAAAAGGGATATCGCTTTCTTATTACCTAATACCTTGTTCATAAAATTCCTTCCTTTCTGTGTCAAAAACCATTAAAATTTCGAATTTTTTCAACAAAAACGGGAGTGTCTGCTGGCAAACACTCCCATTTGAAGTTCAAAGCTTATATTGCCAAAGCTGTTACTTACTGCATGTCATATACATCCTGAATGGACTGCATATATTCTTCGCCAGTCATTTCGCCGTTTAACAGAGGCTGTACATTTTCCTGAGCTGTCTTGGAGATTTCGCTAGGCATTTTTGCTTCCCACCATGCAAATCCTTCTGTGGATTTGTCAATCTCGTCAAGAACAAGCTTGGTGTAGTTATCCATATCATCTGCTGCAACATCATATGTGTAACCTTTAACAGTTCCCTGATCTTCCATAGCTACGTTTCCGATGTTCTCCATGAAGTATTTCAGGAACCAGCCAGTAGCCTCATCATATTTGTCATTGTCAAGTGCAAGAATGTTACCACAGTTCATAGAGTAAGAAGTAGCGGAGCTGATGGACTCATCTGCAACCGGAATGTTGAAGAATCCGATTCCGTCCTCGCCTGCCGGGTTCTGGGAATCATCAGTCAGGTTCTGTGTAAACCAGGAACCATTGTAGAAGATGGCTGCTTTTCCACTCATCAGCATGGAACCAGCTGTGTTCATATCAACTGTTGTGATACCTTCTCCGAAGTATCCTTTCTCTGCCCACTCTGCAATCTTATCAGCTGCTGCAACAAGTTTCTCATCTGTATAAGGAACTTCGCCGTCAGCTGCTTTTGTCATAATGTCGTTTCCTGCGGTTCTTACTGCGTATGCATTGATCAGACGGGTTGCACCCCATTTGTCAGATCCGCCGGTTGTAAGAGGCTGGATACCTGCATCGGAAAGTTTCTGAAGAACCTCTTCAAACTCATCCCATGTAGTAGGAACTTCGCATCCTGCCTGCTCGAACAGGGCTTTGTTGTACCAGAAGCCTTCTACGTTCAGTCCAAGAGGAAGATCATAAAGATCATCTGTTCCGGATAATCCTTTCAGAAGCTCAACAGCACCGCTGTTTAAATAATCTGCTGTTCCGATCTCGTCAACAGCTTCTGTAATATTTTTAACCTTTCCGGAATCGATGAGAACGCTGAGCGGAGCACCTGCTTCGTAAGCGAACAGATCCGGAAGATCATTGGATGCTGCAAGTGTAGCAATTTTCTGCTGAAGGTTGTCAGAAGCAACCATCTCATATTCCCATGTAAAATTCGGGTTTACATTTTTCTGATAGTCTTCGCAGATTTTATTTAACAGCATACCATTGTCATTATCTTCTGCCCAGATGGTAAGGATTTTGATGTTTTTCTCAAGCTGCGGATCCTCTCCTGAGTAATCTGCTGCAAATGTAGGAACTGCAAACATGGTACTTGCTGTTAATGCTGCCATTAAAATAGCTAATGCTCTCTTTTTCATTATAAATTCCTCCAGAATTTTCAAAATTATTGAACTTTGTTATAATTTACTCTTGATAGCCATTTACTTTTCGGTCACGTTTAATTTGTTTCTTTGTATCCCCGGGAAATATCTTATGGTTATATAATACCATTGTTCTGTTTTTTTACCAGTGCCTAATTTTTTTGGTAATGTACAGTTTTTTTAGACTGTTTTTTATAAAAAATTCTACCTGTTCAGGCATTCAATTGTGCCAAATATATAAAATGCACATATTCAGCAATTTGAATATGTGCATTTTTGCAAATCCTGTTTTTATCATTCTGCTTTCCACACGTTTCCCTTATACTCATTGGGAGTCATGCCCTCGTGTTTTTTAAAAATATCACAGAAATATCTGTAATTATTATATCCCACCATTTCACTGACTTCATTAACCTTATATCCATCCTGCAACAGCTTCTTCGCCTTTTTTATGCGAAGATCCGTCAGATATTTCACATAAGATGTGCCAACCTCTGTTTTAAAAAGAACACTTAAGTAAGCCGTGCTCATTCCGGCTCTGTCTGCAAGCTCACTAAGTCCGATATCCTGATCATAATGCTCATCCAGATAAGTAAGAAGTTCCAGGATAACTCTGTGTTTGCTTCCGGTCTGGTCTGCGGTCAGATGCTTGCTGATATCAGACAGAACGCTTTTTCCATAGGCCTGTACTGCTTCTATGCTCTGACATTTTGCCATCTCCTGAAAAGAGACAAGGGACCCTCGTTCCACCTGCTTCTGACTTTCGATCAGTACATCGCTGAGCACACAGAGATGCTTGTAAAATTCCCTGCGAAAATCCTGCAACTCCGGGTAAAGTTCCTGCAGGCATCTGATTGCCTGCCGGCATTCTTCCCGAAATGCTGCAGCATCACAGTCTGTAATACATTTTACACTTCTCTCAAAAGTTCTTTCCAATTCCTGAAATTTCTCGCGATTAGCCTGTGCCTTACGATTATCCTCATGACGAGTCTTCGCCCATTCATCTTCAATTCTGGTAAGGGCTTTTTTCAGTTTGTCTGCTGTAACCGGCTTATCAATATAATCTTTTACGCCAAGAGTAAGCGCCCTCTGCGCATACACAAATTCAGAATAGCCACTGATCACAATAAAATATGTATCCGGACATTCTTCCTTCGCCGCCTCGATCACAGACAGACCATCCAGCCCCGGAATTCGGATATCCGTAATTACTACATCCGGTTTCTCACTTCGGATCACTTCCAGTCCCTGGATTCCGTCATAAGCAGCCCCTACTACCTCATAATCCAGCTTCAGGCGGGAAATTAAAGCCTTAATTCCCTGCACAACTATATATTCATCATCAATTACCACTAAGCGATACATGAAAATCCTCCTTGTATCTGCATTTCCCTATCCCTTATCTTACCGGAACCACAATCGTTACCTTCGTTCCATTGCCTGGACTGCTTTCAAATGTTACGCCGTATTTTTCCCCGTAATTCAACTTTATACGCTCTATTACATTGCGCACTCCATAACCGTTCTCCAGTCTGGACATATCGTCAATTCCCACACCATCATCTTCAATAGTGAAAATCATATTATTCTGCTCCTGCCAGCCGCGAAGGGAAATCTTTCCTTTTCCAATCTTCGGCTCCAGACCGTGATACATGGCATTTTCAATAAATGGCTGAAAAATAAAGGTAATCGTTTCACGCTGAAGAATTTCCCTTCTGATATCCACGAACAGTTCAAAACGATTATTGTAGCGCATATTCTGAAGCTTCATATAGCCCTGCATCCATTTCACAGAATCCGCAACTTTAATATATTTGCTTCCATTATTCAGCGCCAGCTTAAAGTTATCAGAAAGTGCTTCTACCATTTCTGCCATCTGGTCATCCCCATGCATGATTGCAACAAAGTACAGGGAATCCAGTGTATTATAAAGAAAATGGGGATTGATCTGGGACTGAAGCAAAAGCAGCTCTGCTTCCCGTTCATTCAGCTTCACCGCCATAAGATGCTCGGAAAGCTCCAGGTTCGTATTGACCATTTCCTTGAATTTCCGTCCAATCCGGCCAACTTCACTGTAGTCAAACTCTTCTGTAATGTGACGCTCTCCTTCCCCAACCTGTGCAATGGTATTTTCCAGCTGCTTCAGAGGATGGCTGATGGTTCTGGAAATGATTCGTGCCATGAGAAAGCCCACTACAAGAACACAGCCGGCTACCAGAAACGAGGTCAGACGGATATTTTTGCTCTCTTCACTGATCTCATTTTTCTCCACTACGTTTACAATATGCCAGCCTGTAGTAGAATTGGTGACAGAAGAAAACAGATACAGATGGTTCTCTCCCGGATTAGAATAGGATTGCATAATTGCATTCTCCCTTTCCTCATTTCCCACAAAATAAACCAGCTGATCATCCTCATCTACAACCATAAAGTTACTGGAATCAAAGCTTTCATTGCCCATAACAAAGGATTTTCCCAACAGCTTCCGGCTCAGTCCCACCACCATATAGCCCATTCCCTGTCCATCAGAGGGATTGATCATATATTTCGCATAAGAAAATCCTTTCTTTGTTCCTGCTTTTAAAATACTGTCACGGAAAAAAATTTCCTTTCCCTGCGCAGCCTTTGCCTGTTTCACCCAGCTTTCTTCCAGAATATCCTTATCACTATAATAATTATAGAAATCATAAGTACCCTGGTTCACATTGTTCAGCTGATACACATGACCATAAAGATCCGTAAATACTATATAATTCACCCACACCTGCTGACTTGCCATTTCATTTGCAATCACACGAAGCTTCACACGGTCTGTGGACGTAAACTTGCTGCCTCCGTATTCATTGCCTTTTTCCAAAATCTGCTGAAGAGCTTCATCATTCAGAAAGCTTCGCCCTACGTCTACAATGTTCTTCAGATTCATATCCATAACGCGGCTGGAATTCTTCAGTGTAGACTGATAAGATGCCCTGTAATTCTGTTCAATCGCATCAATAGAGGTTTTGTATACAATATTCATCAAAACGCCCACACCCAAAAGGGTGATAAGAAACATGGATAAAAAAATCTGATTCTGAATACTCAGCTGTCTCCACGCTTTCTGTATTCCTGAAGGTTCCTTTTTCTTTTCCATATTCTCATCACCCTTTCGCATTTTGCGTTATGATTACTGTTCAAATGCGATATGGTATGTACCGCTTCCCGCTTCGGCAGCCATATAGTCTGCTTCCCTGGTAAATGTCAGTCCATCGCTTTCCAGAACAGCTTTCGCCTTATCCAGACGGATCTCTGCTGTTGTATTTACCGGAATCTGAACAGTTAAAGTAATCTGTTTTCCCTGGACTTCCCATTTTACACCAACATCACCATAAATGCTATGATATTTTCCTGCAGTGTACTTCAGATTTCCACCAATGCGCGGATAGAGTATCGCATGTTTAAAGCCCGGATGTTCCGAATCCGCTTCAATTCCGGCCATTGCACGGTACATCCACTCACCAATAGCCCCATAAGCATAATGGTTAAAGGAGTTCATATCTGCACTCCACATGCTTCCGTCATCCTTCATGCCATCCCAGTGCTCCCAGATCGTAGTGGCACCTTTTTTCACCTGATACAGCCAGGATGGGAAGTCTTCCTTCAGAAGCAGGTCATAGGCTTCCTTCAGAGCGTGGTTCTGACTTAGTGCATGGCAGAAATACGGAGTTCCCACAAATCCGGTAACCAGATGACCGTTTTCTTTGTCCAGAAGGCGTTTCAGACCTTCTACCGTTTTTGTGATATATTTCTCAGGAGTCAGCTGGAAATACAGTGCCACAATATGTGCGGTCTGTGTCTGTGCTGTCATATTTCCTTCTGCGTCGAAGAAGGTCTCCTGGAATTTCTTTACGATCTTATGATAAAGCTCCTCATACTCTGCTGCCACATCCTCTTTTCCAAGGGCTTTCGCCATCTGGACAAAAAGTCCGGTAGAGTATGCATAATAGGCAGTACAGGTCAGATCGTTTGGTGTGGCTCCAAAGTAGCTGCCTTCTTCTGCATCAAGAGCTACCCAATCGCCAAACTGCAGCTTATAGTTCCAGATATAATCAACAGCATGGGCACGCATGAAGTCAATCCATCCCTTCATGCTGTTGTACTGTTTTTTCAGAATATCTTTATCCCCATACATCAGATACATGGTCCATGGATTGATGATGGCCGCATCAGCCCAGGCTGCTGCAGAGTGAGGTCCCTGGCGGAGAAGCCAGTTTCCATCTGTACGGCCTTCCTCAATATTCGGAACAACATGTGGTACACCGCCCTCTGGTGTCTGATCAACCTCCAGATCATGGAGCCATTTCTTATAGAACGTATAGGTATTCATCAGATAAGTGGCTGTACGGCAGAAAATCTGCGCATCACCAGTCCAGCCCAGGCGCTCATCACGCTGCGGGCAGTCTGTAGGTACATCAAGGAAATTACTCTTCAGTCCCCACAGGAAATTGTGATGCAGCTGGTTCAGCAGCGGATTCGAACACTCCAGACTTCCGTTTGAAGCCATGTTGGAGTGAAGGGTGCAGGCTGTGAAATTCTCAGCTTTCGGCTCACCTGGATAGGAAACAATCAGCGCATACTGAAATCCCATGTACGTAAAGGTCGGATGCCAGGTAACTGTCTCTTCCCTTGCAAAAGTATATTTCATCGTTGCCTTGGCTGCACGAAGGTTATCCAGATATACATTTCCATCTTTATCCAGAACCTCGAAGCAGTGAAGCTCGATCACATCGCCCGGTTTTCCTGCTGCAGTTACTTCAATTCGTCCTGCCATATTCTGGGCAAAATCAATAACCGTATCTCCTGCCGGTGTTTTGAAAATACGTTTTGCAGGAATACGATCCATTACACGAACCTTTGCAGCGTACTGCGCACGCATAACCTGTGTATCAAAGAATACAAGCTGAACCGGCTTCCAGTCGCCTTTTGTGGTTTCTGCCTTTGACCAGTCCGGAATCTCAAGGGCTGCATCATAAGTCTCACCATCATAGATTTCTGCAAATACCACCGGTGAATCGCAGCCTTTCCATGATGGATCCGTATAAACAGATTCTGTTGTTCCATCGGTGTAGCGAATCAGAAGTTCCATAGTAAAAGCCGTCTGATCACCATAGTTGTTGCGGGCCTTTGTCAGTCCCATAACTCCTTTATACCAGCCTGGAGCCAGCATTGCTCCGGCACCGTTAATGCCCTTCTGCAGATATTCCGTTACATCATAGGTCTGATAGAGGAGATGTCTTCTATAGGATGTCCAGCCCGGTGTCATCTCGTCCTCACCAACTTTTTTGCCATTCAGGTAAAACTGATACAGGCCAAGGGCTGTGGTAAAGGCATAGGCTTCTTTTATATCTTTTTTGATTTCAAAGGTTCCTCTTACATAGGTTCCTTTGGAAACGTTCTTATAGGAATCGTCAGTTTCGGCGGATACAAAAGGAGCTTTCCATGCTGGTGCGCCTTCCTCCCACTCACCATTTTTTCCTGCAAGGGCAGTTACAAAGGATGCGGTTTCGCTCCAGTCCGTTTCTTCCTGATCATCACTGGCTTTTGCACGGACAAAATAGCGCTTGCCGCTCTCCAGTGAAGCACCTTCTGCATAAACATGTGCAGATTCCTCAGACTCTGTTTTTCCGCTGTTATAGATCAGATCTGTAAAATCAGCGTCTTTTGCAATCTGAAGTTCGTAGGATTTCTGTTTTACATTTTTCTTATCGCTTACAAGCTCCCAGGCAAACTGGGGCATATGGGAAACACCAACCGGGGCTGTTTCATAATCCATATATATTTTCTTGATTGCCAACATTTGTTTTAACCCATCCTTTCTGACATATATTTCTTTGGTATATCGTAACTGTTCAGTACCTTCATGGTCACACACTTCGCAGAATAACATCTACTGAATAATTACGATCCAACACTTTATATTTTTAAATCGTATTTTAGCGTTTTCTCAGATTCAACATCTGTCTTGCCTCATCCGGAGTCGCTGGCTCCAGACCCATAGCGCGGATCAGATTTACCAGTTTCTCAACCACCTGCCAGTTGTACTCGGCATCTACACCTTCTGCCAGATAGTGGCTGTCTTCAAAACCAACTCGTACTACCGTTGCTCCCATAGCAATTGCAGCGGCCAGGAATGTCCAGTTATCACGTCCAAAGTGTGTAACGCCCCAAAGTGCATCAGATGGAACAAAGGAACGGAAAGCTGCCAGCATCTCCGGAGTAGGCTGCATGCCGCCTTTGTGACCAAATACCAGGTTAAACAGCATTGGATCCGCAAATGGCTGCTCAGATTTTACCACTGCCATATTATGTAACATTCCAATATCAAAAACTTCTGTTTCCGGAAGGATTCCTCTCTTATAAACAGCGTCTGCGCAGTAGCGGATATCATCAAAAGAATTAATATAAACTGCTTCGCCAAGGTTTGTACTTCCGCCATTGAGAGATGCGCTCTCTACCTTGGGATAATCAAGCGGATTGCAGCGTTCCTGGATATTCATATCCGAAACACCGCCTGTAGACGCCTGAACTACCACATCTGTCCGTTTCAGAATCTCATCAAAACACTCAGACATATAAGAAATGTCAGGTGTAAGGCTTCCGTCTGGTTTACGGCAGTGAAGGTGACACATAGCAGCACCAAGTTTTACGCTTTTCTCTACATCCTCTGCAAGCTTTACTGCATCCACACTGGTTCCTGCCTGTACAGGTGCCAGGGATATAATTACTTTTTTCATTATGTAAACCTCCTATTTAAGCGAACCTCTTTCTAATAGACATCTTCCTAACATACAGAGTCTCCGTAAGCTGTTCAAAACAGACTAAAAATTTACTTGTTATGTCATTAAAACTCTTACGTAATTGAAATTTGCCACTCGCGTAAACGAAGACCTGCAATCATGCTATTTTTCAGATCAATTCCTCTACAATTTCCTTCAACGTACTTACTTCACCCACATTTCCCGGGAAAATAATGTATGGCATTCCAGGGAATTTGCTTTCTTCGCCGGTCATCCATACCGGGATTCCCTTCTTCACCTGTCCCATAACACGGGCTTTCTTTACCCGAAGTGCTTTCGTTCCTACGTCAGATGAAGTGATTCCGCCTTTTGCAATGATAAATTTCGGCTTCACAGAAAACTTTCCGATAATACTGGTCACTGCGTTGGAAATCTTTACAGAAATCTGCAGTTTCTCCTCCGGAGTCATATTCTCCGGCGCAAGAAGCTGTCTGCTTGTATAAATTACAACGGTTCGTCCAGACAGGATTTTCTCCTCTGCTGCCTTCACCGTTCTCTCTACCTCTTTCTCCAGACCATTTTCTTCGAATACGGTATTTACCTGAAATTCCATAAAATCAGCCTGTCCGTCCAGTTCTTTCAGACAGTTCAGCTGGTCTGTGGTCTTCTTTACATGGGAACCGATCAGAACGATTCCTCCGTTCTTCGTGTCACCCTCCAACTGCTCTCTTCCAAGAAGAGGCTGGTCAGAAATCCTTCCCATTACTTTGGTGAAAGCTGCTGCTGTTCTTGCCATGTAATGCTTTCCTTCTTTCATTGCAAGCACCAGTGCTGCGCTGAAAACTTTCAAATCTGCATAAGATACTGCATTGACGATAATTTTCGCCATATTCTGTGCGGACATCAGCTTCTCCTTGATTCCCTGCACATCCAGAGCATTCAGCTCGTCCAGGGAAATGGTGATACAGTCCTCTTTATGATACTTTCCTTCTGTTTTTTCCTCGACGTATTCCGTAAGATCCGAGGATTTGTAGCCGAAGGTTTTGTCCCTGGCAAATTCCGTCATACCGGCTGGAACCAGGTTGTCCTGCTCTTTTACATAATGGATATTGTCCATTGTGTAGCGGCCGCCTTCTGGAAAAAACGGGCAGATGATCTCACCGTCAACAGCTGTGCTCCCTGCAGAAGCTCCATTGTCTGCTGCCGTTTTCTCTGGTCCGGCTGTATTCCCGTCAGCCAGACCTTCCGCCAGAAGCTGTGTTTCCAACGGATAATGACCTCTTAAAGTGGAATCTCCACGGGAAATGATCATGAAATCCTGTCCCAGTTCCCCTGCCACCTTTGCAACACGTGCGGCAATATCCTGGTGTACCTTTGTGGTCTCTTCCACGGAAAAGCTGCGGGAATTGGTGAGGATAAAAAACATGGATTCTTTTTCCTCAAAGCCCTTGCGGATGGATTCTTCCTCCCAGTCCGTATAAACAGACACATCATGAACGGTCTGCACACCTGTAGGATCATCATCCAGCACTACTAATTTTTTATGAAAACCTTCCATTGCCTGGGAAAGAAGGGCTTCTGCTTTGTCGGCATCTGTTTTGCTTCTCTCCTCGACGGTATGGAAAGGAATTACTTTACATTCCATAATTTCTATAGCTCTCCATTCTGTTCGTTCAAAGTATAATAAGAAATTGAGTGACATTTGCTATTCCACCGCCATCGGATTCTGCACGGCAGGATTTTTTACATTCATATCCCAGGTTGTGATAACTCAATTGTTACTGTTCACTCCGTTCACAGTAACACGCTTCGCGATGCACAGAAGGACGAACCTTCTTGTGACAAGCACAAGAAGTAGCGTTTGCTGCGCAAACTTAACTCTCGGGTTTTCTGTGAACTTTGTTCACAAAAAACACCTCGCGGAATGTTACCAGTGAACAGTAACACTCAATTTGTTATACGGTATATGCGACAGGGAACCAGATCCTCATTTCTCCATAATCACGGTTATCCCATGCATAATACGGAATCAGACGTACATGCTTTCTGCTCATGCCATGATATTTCAACGGCTGATAAAGCGCATTTCTGTCAAATTCAGAGCGGTCAATGGCATATTCCTCAGTTTCAAGAGCCATCATTCTTCTTCCCTGGATTTCAAACTCCACAGGAGTAAACTCTGCATTCAGATCCAGGTAAACATCATCCAGATCCGCCGCATGGGTATCCACACTCTCGCAGCAGTATACCAATGGTCCCCGCTCGATTGCAGCCTGTCCCACAGTTTCTTCCACCATATTGTTTGCAACAGTATAGCGAACCTTCATATCCAGACTCAGCTGCACATCCATATTCTGAGGATCTTCCACCAGAATATCAAGGTAAGTTCCAGCATCCTCTTTCGTCAGTTCACGGTCTGCACCAGCGCCCTTAATGGAACCGCCCGCTGACCATCCCGGAACGCGCAGTCTTAAATGAACCGGAGCATTTACTTTCACATCTTTTGCTGTGAAACGGATTGTTCCGTCAAATGGATAATCTGTAGACTGCACAAGTGTAAATTCTCCACCATTTTCCAGCTTCACCTGCGCCTCACTTGCACCGTACATACCAGTCCATACGCTGTTATCAGATGTCAGATATGCATATTCACTAGACTGTGCAATGGTTCTTGCCAGGTTGGGCGGACAGCAGTAGCTGAGAATATATTCGCTTCTGGTAAGCGGCCAGATCAGCTTGTAATCAAGCTTTTTGGCACGTCTTAACATGTTTTCATAGAAAAATCTCTTACCATCCAGACTCAGTGCAGCCAGGTTGGTATTTAACATCATTCGTTCCAGAATGTCAAAGTACTCTGCCTTTGGCTCCAGCTGGAACATGCGGTACGCCCAGAAAACGCCGCCCAGAGATGCACAGGTCTCATTATATGCCGTGATATTCGGAAGCTGATATTCATAACCATAAGCCTGATGCACAAGCTGATGGTCAAAAAAGTATCCATAGGGGGAGGCACCGTTATACAATGCTCCACATCCACCTGTGATATAAAGCTTTTTATCCACAAGACTTCTCCATACCTTGTGGAGAACCTCCATATAATCCGGATCTTCCTCTTCCAGGCAAAGGTCAGCCACACCTGCATAGAGATAGTTTGCACGTACAGCATGTCCCAGAATCTTTTCATGCTGCTTCAGCGGAATCTTATCCTGGTTATCATCCATACCATTTTTTACACTGTCGCGAAGAGCGATTGCCTGCTTTGCAAGCTTCAGATAGCGCTCATCACCGGTGGTGCGGTACATCTCCACAAGCCCCATATAATGAGAGGGGCAGACTGCGGTCTGTACCTCGCCGGTACGCTCTGCCTCTTCGTAAAGATGCTCCAGATAATCTGCAGTTCTGGCCGCGATTGCAAGGAAATTCTCCTTTCCGGTAATCCGCTTGTGCACACACGCTGCAGTAAACATGTGGCCGAAGTTATAAACCTCAAAATCATTGATATCGCCCATTCTTGAGACACCATTCCCGGTTCTCTCCCCGATGATCTGCTTTGTGGAAAGATAACCATCCGGCTGCTGTGCTCTGCCGATCAGGTCTATATAATTCTCAATTTCTTCCTTCAGCAGCTGATTATCTGTCTGGTAAGCAGTATAGATGGCAGACTCCATCCATTTATAGAAATCTCCGTCTCCAAAAACGGTTCCGTCAAAATCTCCCTCTGCATCGCCGGCACAGATCTTAAAATTCTCTACTACATGACTGATATCTTTACTGTCAAACATGTGCTTCAGCTGAGGCACGGTACTGTTTGCGCAAGTGTCAAAGCGTTCTTTCCAAAGACCGCCGGTCCACTTTACTTTCATTCCATCCAGGGCATGAACCTTCGCGTAGGGGGATCTGGTTGTATCTGTCAGCATGATTATTCTCCTTCTGTAATTTCATATTCTGATTAAACGGACATGTCGCCTATCAGCGACATCACCATATAGGAAAGTCAGCTGCTCCGCGATATTCCATATATTATTCTTTATAAGCCTTTCGCTTTCAATGCTGCTGCAAGTGCCTGTGCTCCAAAGCGCGGGCTGGAAAGTACCGGTTTGCCGATCTTCTCGTGGATTGCATCCTCTGCATAGGCCATAGAGCCCTGTGCCAGAAGAATTACGTCTACCTGGTCTGCGATCTCAGCAGCTTTTCCGCAAAGAAGTGCCTTAAATTTATCCTGGTCTGCACCAAAAGCATCTACCAGGCCATCCACCAGCTCTACATGGCGATTCATCTCTCTTGCCACACGGGAAACTGTATTCTTAGTTGGTTCCAGGGTGGTAGGCAATGTAGCCAGAACGCCCACTCTCTTGCCAAGGCGGGCTGCCTCGCGGCACATCTCCTCATCAATACGGACAATCGGAATACCTGTATAACGGCCAATATCCTGAGCCGCATCTGCGACTTCGCCAACAGAAGAGCAGCAGTTCAAAACCGCATCTGCGCCGTCAGAAACAGCCTGCATATACATTCCTACAAGACGGGCTGCTGCGCCTGCTGTTACATATCCATGCTCTCTTACTTCTGCCAGAATAGACGGATCCTGATAATTCAGGATTTCCGGTGCATCGCCAAGATTTTTTTTGATTTCTTCATTTACACACTCAATCAGCTCTGGTGTGGTACTTGTATAAACAATTCCTAATTTCATTTCCCTGTTCTCCTTCTCTTAACCAGTATAGAGCCTTTTCAAATACGCTCTGCGTTTTCACAAAGCTCCGGAAACTTTCTCCCTGGCTTTGCATTTTCACTTGTGAATTTTGCCCTATTAAAGTATCAAAACCCACTCCATCCTTTTATAGTTTATACAAAAATTTTACGATTACAGGGCCTCCACCGTCAAGTCCAATTTCTTTATTTAGTGTCACATTTATTTAGCGATGCAGCCACCATACAGACAAAAAGGGACGGCGTAGTTTCTAACCGCGCTGCCCCTCCTGATTGTACCCTTAAATAAATTTATTTGTTTGTAATCACAGAAGCAACTGCTTTCTTCCATCCTGCATACTTCTGCTCACGTTTTTCCACTTCCATATCCGGTTTATAGGACACGCGGTTTAATTTTCCAAAAATACTTTCATCCCAGACACCAAGCTGCAATCCTGCCGCATAGGCCGGTCCAATAGCGGAAAGCTCCTCGGAATCCGGGACCAGAACTCCGGCATCTGCAATATTGCTCTGGAACTGCATCAGATAGTCGTTTCGAGTCGGACCGCCATCTACGCGAAGCTCCTTCACCGGAACACCAGCGTCCTCAGACATAGCCTGTACAACATCTGTAATTTGATAGGCAATACATTCAAGTGCCGCTCTTACAAACTCAGCCTTGCGGGTAGTACGGCTCATGCCTACAACAGAAGCTCTCGCCTCGCTGTCCCAGTAAGGAGCGCCAAGACCGCTGAATGCAGGAACCAGATACAGGCTGTCCTCCTGAATGGCTTCTTTCGCCAGTTTACCGGTTTCTCCAGGAGAAGAAATGATCTGAAGATCGTCCTTCAGCCAGGTAATCACAGCGCCTGTATAGTTCAGATTGCCTTCAAGCACATAGTTAACCTTGCCGCCGATTTTCCACGCAAGAGAAGTAACAACCCCATGAGTACTGAGAATCGGCTTCTCCCCAATATTCATCATAATAGAAGAACCGGTTCCATAAGTGGATTTGATCATACCAGGCTGCAAACATCCCTGTCCAAAAAGAGAGCCGTGGGAATCGCCCATTACGCCATGGATTGGAATCTTATGAGGAAGAAGTCCCTCGAAATCCGTTTCGCCGAAGCAGGCATCGGAATCCGTAACCTCTGCCATATTTGCCGGATCAATACCAAATAATCCGCAAATTTCTTCATCCCATTTCAGATCAAAAATATTGAAAAGCTGTGTTCTGGAAGCATTGGAATAATCGGTTCTGTATTCTTTGCCCCCTGTCAGCTTGTAAACCAGCCAGCTGTCAATAGTGCCATGGCAGATTTCATGACGCTCTGCCGCCGCTTTTGCGCCCTCTTCATTTTCCAGAAGCCATGCGATCTTGGAAGCCGGAAAATAAGGGGAAAGATTCATTCCTGTTTTCTGGCGGATCAGCTCTGCTGCGCCAGCCTTTTCCACACGTGCACAAATATCCACGGCACGGGCGCACTGCCATACAACTGCATTTCCGTAAGGCTTACCGGTGACGCGGTTCCATGCAAGAGAAGTTTCACGCTGGTTACTGATTCCCAGCCCAACTACATATTCCTTCTCTACCCCCTCCAGAAGTTCTTTCACAACCTCCAGAACATTGCTGTAAATTTCCTCTGGATCATGGGAAACCCAGCCCTTTTCATTGATGATCTGCCTGTGAGGGCGGTCAGTACGGCGCATAATGCTTCCTGTCTCATCGAAAAGGAGCGCCTTGGTACCCTGGGTACTCTGATCAATACTAATAATATATTTTGCCATGTTTACTATCCTCTTAAAACTTTTATATTCTCTAAAATCAATATCTCTGTACCTTAAGTCTGTTTTGTAACTAAATAATAAGCGTGCCTGACCAGACTGCTCAGAAGCACGCCCAATCGGGCAGCACTTCTAAGCAGCATCCTGGTTCTGCATCCACGCAGTCTGTCAGTCACGCTTAAATTTGTTTCTTATTTGATTTTTATTTCAGAGCTTCCACAGCCTTCTTCGCAATACCCTCAGCATTTAATCCATAGTAATCAAATACTTCCTGTGAGGTACCTGTGATAACCGGAGCATCCGGAAGAGCCATGTTCAGCACTTTTCTCGGGCATTCTGCACCAACAACCTGTGCAACCATGGAGCCAAGTCCGCCAAATGGTGCGTGCTCTTCTACCGTGATCACTGCCTTTGCATTCTTGGCAGCTTTTACAACACCTTCAGCGTCAAGCGGTTTCACGCAGTACATATCCAGTACAGTTGCGGAAATGCCCTGCTCCTCCAGTAATTTGGCTGCTGCAAATGCTGGGCGCACCATCTCGCCGCAGGCAATGATTGCCACATCTGTTCCTTCTTTCAGAACAGTTGCCTTGTCCATTTCAAATGGGCAGTTATCTTCTGTATAAATATCCTCAACCGGATTTCTTCCAACACGGATGTAAGATGGTTTCTCATCCTTCAACAGAGCCTCGAGCAGATGCTTTGTCTGATGACGGTCGCTTGGAAGGTAAACTCTCATATTCGGGATTGCGGACATAGCTGCGATATCCTGTGCAGAATGATGGCTCATTCCAAGTGCGCCGTAGCTGATGCCACCGCTGATACCGATAAGAGTAACATTTGTATTGGAGTATGCCACATCAACCTTGGCCTGCTCGTAGCTTCTTGTGGATAAGAAGCAAGCTGGTGAGCATGCAAATGGTTTCTTTCCACATTTTGCAAGACCTGCGGAAATACTTACCAGATTCTGCTCTGCAATACCGGTCTCAATAAACTGATCCGGGAAATTATCTGCAAATGGTGTCATGGAAGCGGATCCTCTGGAATCGCTGCAAAGCACCATAATATCTTTATCGTCTTTTGCCTTGTCCATCAGTACTTCACAGATGGCCTGTCTGTTTGGAATTTTATTCATGAAGAGCGGCCTCCTTTCTTGCTGCAAAATCCGCGATGATCTGATCATATTCTTCCTGAGTCGGAACCTTGTGATGCCAGTTTGCCTTGTTCTCCATTACGGAAGAGCCGCAGCCTTTTACAGTGTTGGCAATTACAGCTGTTGGTTTGCCTTTTACAGTTTTTGCTTCTTCAAAAGCAGCATTTAACTGGTCAATATCGTTTCCGTCTTTTACATCGATCACATGCCATCCGAAAGAACGGATACGCTCATGGAGATCATCATGTCCCATAACGTCCTCTGTATTTCCGGAAATCTGAAGACGGTTACGGTCAATTACTGCACAAAGGTTGTCCAATTTGTACTGATGTCCTGCCATGAAGCCTTCCCATACAGACCCCTCTGCCAGCTCACCGTCACCCATTACGGTGTAAACACGGTAATCTCTGTTGTCTTTTTTGCCTGCAAGAGCCATGCCTACGCATACAGGAAGTCCATGTCCCAGAGAACCGGAGTTCATCTCGATTCCAGGAAGCTTATTGTTCGGGTGTCCGATATATTTGGAGCCAAATTTTGAAAAATGTGCTTTAATATCTTCCAGGTCCAGAAAGCCCTTTGCTGCAAGTACAGCGTAGTAAGCCTCTACAGAATGACCTTTGCTGAGTACGAAACGGTCGCGATTCGGGTCATCCATGTTTTCCGGAGAAATGTTCATCTGGCAGAAATACAGGCTCATCAAAGTATCGATCACACTCATGTCGCCGCCGATATGACCGCCCTTTCCGGCAACGATAATATCTACAGTATCTTTTCTCAAGTCAAAAGATTTTGCCTTTAAATTTTCCATTCTCATTCACCTCTTAAATATGCTTTCACATCTTCTTCAATAGGATCATATAAATCAGGAGTGATTCCCATGTATTTGCATGCCTCGTAAAGTACCGGAACTACATCTTTATGGATACCTACACAGTGATGGATGTATGGTCCTTCTACAATCTTGGCTTCCAGACGTTTGATGTTCTCAACCTCAACCCAGAGATAAGTTCCCATACCTTTCGGTCCGTCAACGCCTTTTGCTTTTCCAAGGAGCATGGAGTATTCTCCGTTATCACCGTCGAAACGTGCCAATGTCACTTCGCCATGCTTTGCTTCTGCTGTAATGCTTCCCGGATGGCTGAATGCCAGCGGATAAGTAAGCTTCGGTGTCTCTCTTGCAACAGAGATCGGCCATGGTCCGCAGTGCTGAAGGAGCTCGCCGTTTTCAATGTCAGGATGGCGGATGGTCCAGTCTGCAAAGAAGCTTCTTGTGTCATCAAGTGCTGCTGCCTCAACAAGAAGAGCGGTAATTGCACCGTGAATATCTGTCTCACATACAACCGGAATTCCCTCTTCATTGAGAAGTGCGTTTGCTGCACACGGCATAATTCCGATCTCGCTCTGCAGCTGGTTCCAGCACTGGATTGCAGCTGCCTGGCAGCCGTATTTCTCGATCAGGTTCTTCATGGCAACTTTCAAGGCTGCTACATTCTCAAGTTCATTATCTTTAATGCAGATTTCCATGTTCTGGCGGCAGTACTCAACAACCTTTGCAACCTCTGTTCCTTCTGCTTTTGCTTTCTTCATCTCATCTGTCAGCTCTGGCATTGGGATTGGGGTCAGCTGGATGTTGAATTTCTCAAGAAGTTCACCCTCGTTGCACATGGTGGACCAGAACTCGTATGGTCTTGTGGAAATCTGAAGAATTCTCATGTTGCGGAAGGTTTTTACTACATTACAGACAGCCATGAAATCACGAAGGCCACGCTCGAATACCGGATCATTCAGTCTGCAATTTGTCATGTATGTAAATGGAACGCGGAATCTTCTGAGGACTTTACCTGTTGCAAAAAGTCCGCACTGTGTATCACGAAGACGGACACCGTTCTCGTCTGGTCTCTCATCAAGAGGTCCCCACAGGAGAACCGGTACATTTAACTCTTTTGCAAGTCTTGCACATTCAAACTCAGTTCCGAAGTTGCAGTGTGGAAGGAAAAGTCCGTCGATTTTCTCTTTTTTGAATTTCTCTGCAATCTTGATACGGCCTGCCTCATCATAAAGAAGCCCCTCATCATTTACATCTGTGATATCTACAAAATCAATTCCTAACTCTCTTAATCTGTCTGCAGTAAGTCCACGATACTTAACTGCGTCCGGTGCACTGAAAATGCTTCGTCTGGTTGGCGCGTAGCCGATTTTGATCTTTGCCATTCTGGTATTCCTCCTTGTTTATATTTATTATTTTCTTTTGGTTTTTCTTAGCTGTAAAATCTTTTTCTTTATTACTTACCCAGATATTCTGTTTGCTTTTCTTTATAGCTCTAGTATAGGTCTCCTTCAGCTTTATTCCAATAAAAAATAAAGTATTTTTGACTTTATTTCCGCTTTATTTTTCACAAATATATTGTTTATTTTTCAATTAAGAAGTACAATATATACAACAGAAAAAATTTCTGCCAAAGAAATATGAACAGTTTCCACAGAAAACCAACTTTCTGCCCTAAACAGCAGATACTTTACTAAATACCACTCCGGGAGGTGCCGCAAATGTCCATTACTGCTAAAGAACTGGCCAGAAAACTGAATCTTTCACAGACTGCCGTCTCCATGGCGCTGAATAATAAGCCCGGAGTCAGCACGGAAACCCGCCGGCTGGTGGTAGAAGCTGCGGAAAAATACGGCTACGACTTTACCAAACTTTCTCTAAAGAAAAATAAAGCCGGAAGCATTTACGCGGTAAGCTATCGTTCCCATAATGCCATCATGTCCTATTCTCCTATTTTTGATGCTATGGTGGAGGGTATGGAATCCGTAGTGCAAAAAGATAATTATAAACTGAAAGTAATCACATTTTATGAAAAGCGGGATAATCTGGAGCATTATCTGGGGGATTTAAGAACTACTGACTGCGTTGGAATTATTTTGTTTGGTACTGAAATGCGGGAAGAAATGGTCCGGCCTTTCCTGAAGCTTCCTTTTCCGGTGGTGATCCTAGACGCCTATTTTGAAAACCTTAACTGTAATTATGTTGTTCCCAATAACCGTCAGGGAGCTTATCTGGCTACCGATTATCTGATCAGCCGGAGAATGAAGCAGCCTGGATACCTGCAGTCTGCTTATCCTCTCCGCAACTTTTCAGAGCGCCTGGAGGGATTTTATCATGCTGTCCATGATAACGGAATGTCCCGTTCCCGCTGTATTATCCACCAGCTTTCTCCAACCATTGATGGAGCAATGGCAGATATGCTTGCAATTATTGACAGGGGAGATACTCTGGCAGACTGTTATTTTGCGGACAATGACCTGATTGCAATCGGAACCATCAAGGCCTTGCGTCTCAGAGGCTACAAGGTGCCGGAGCAGGTGGCAATTGTAGGCTTCGACAATATCTCTGAGGGACGCATTATCGACCCCTCCCTTACCAGTATCAGCATCCCTCGTCATTATATGGGACAGGTTGCCGCCAGAGAGCTTCTCTCTCAAATAAACGAACCCCGGCAGCATACCTGTAAAATTGAAGTTTCGGCAAATCTGGTGAAACGATTTTCAGTTTGACGTAAAAAAGGTATCGCAACCTTTCATTTCCGGTTGTGATACCTTTTTTATTACTTATTGCAGAAATATTTGATACTAAAATTCCTGTTTTTTCACTGTATTTATGATATATTTATCCACTTCGAAATTATTTTCGAAAATACCGTCTTTTATTGTGAAATTATCACAAATTTGCTTTTCAATTATAATATCCGTGCATTTTTTCATCTGAAAAAACCGGATTTTCTGCGCTCTTTTCGCCCAAAACAAATCACGATGCATACAGATCATGCAGCCTTATATTTTACCCAATTACACTGGTAAAATCTTTACGTTTATGGTATACTTATTTCATTATCTGCAGATAGCAATGTCAGAAATATAGTAACCTGACATCTTCTACCTTACACTAATAACCGGAGGGATATTTATATGGATGAAAAAATCATGAAATTTTTAAGGAAAAACAATATCCATATCAGTAATATCAAATATCTGCTCAGGCAGGAGAATAAGACCTGTATTTATATGACCGATAGACGAGTTGTGAAAACTTTTATCACAGTCAAAGATTTATATGAAATTCTTATACCTTATGATTATATTTCCATAAATAAGGGCACCGTGGTTTCCAGAGGACAGATTGATCATATTGAGAACTGCACCTATCATATGAAGGATGGCGTACGTCTGGAAGGACGTAAGCGTGGCGCGGCCACTCACAAATTTCTGAACAAATCTTTGCATCAGGATCCTGCCAAGACTTTATCTCCAAATATTCGTACGCGTTTTTCTGTATTAGATGATATGCCCATTGCTTTTTGTGTAATCGAACTGATTTTTAATAAAAACGGAACTGGAATTGACTTCGTTTTCCGCTATTGCAATAAAGAAATGCTTCTTCTGGAAGGCATGGATACTCTGGAAATACTTGACCAGTCTTTTTATCAGGCATTTCCCAACGGAGATAAGAAGCTCCTTGCCGCATATACAGATGTTGCCTTGAATGGCGGAAGCTGTCGTCTCAAGACTTACAGTGCCAGGATTCATCGTGAACTTATTATCAAATGTTTCCAGCCATTGGAAAACTTCTGCGCATGTATATTGATTCCTGCCTATGAAATAGAGAAATAAACATTTTCCAGATTTCCATATATACATGATATGAGAGTCAAAAGGTCTTTTGCCACTCATATCCTTATATTTATTGATAAAATATTGGGAGGGAAGCGACTATGCAAAATTCATTTCCTGACGAAAGATATTCTGTGGCGGATGAAGCCATCCTGGGTGCTTTTTTTAAACTTCTAAAGAAAAAAACTCCTGATCAGATCACAGTATCCGATATCACTAAGACAGCCGGTATCGCGAGAAGCACTTTTTATAATCATTATCAAGACATTCCCTCTCTTGTATCCGCTGTTGAGGAAAAGACGATCCAGGATGTTTTTTCTATAATGGAAAAATTTCATCCTGAAAATGACCGGGATATCTGTCAGTCCTATTTTCTGACACTTTGCCACTATACAATGGAAAATCCTTTCCTTTCCAGTCTTCTGAGCACCCCCCATGGGAATGATCTCTTTGAAAAAATGCTGACTATGCTTCATCACTATGTCACCGCTACTACCTCCAGTGCCAGACCCGGCAGACACACAAAAGAGGAAATATCTTATGTGATCACCTGTGCGATCGGCAGCACAATCGGTGTTCTTCACAAATGGACCCGGGATCATTTCGATCTTGCACCAGAAGTCATTGCAGAGATTCTGACTCAGGTTTTCCTGACTGGCATGCTGCCTCTTTTATCCTAACGTGTTTGAAAAAGCATTCCCGCAAAATGAGGCGTGCAGATTGCGGGAACACTCTTTCAAACAAGCATAAGAAAAACCCGTCTAAGCAATTCACTCAGACGGATTTTTTTATGCCTGTGGCTCATCAATCAGGACATCCTGTCTCCTGATTTTCTTTGTTGTACTACGTATAAACGGATTTTTCCGGATCACCAGGCCTGTAATACGACGATAGGTCGGCTGACTTTTATTGTATACATCCAGAAATGCCTGAAGCTGTAAACGAATCATCTCAGTATCCAGTGCTTTTGCCTCCACAACTGCCTGTTCCGGATAGATACGTGCTGTCAGACCATTCTCTTCACCTGTTACAATCACTTCCGCAACAAGTGGATTCAGCGCAAGCTTATTCTCGATTTCTTCCGGTGATACATTTTCCCCATTGGAGAGAATGATCAGATTTTTCACACGACCGTTAATAAAAAGGTATCCATCTTCATCCATATACCCCTTGTCTCCAGTATGCAGCCAGCCATCCTTCAGCGTTTCTGCTGTTTCATCCGGCATCTGATAGTACCCTTTCATAACACTTGTACCCTTTACCAGAATCTCCCCGTTTTCAAACTTTATCTCCACATTCTCAAGTGGTTTTCCGATAGAACCCGGTTTATGATTTTCCGGTGTATTATTACTGATAACAGGAGAACATTCCGACATGCCATATCCTTCCAGTATCTGAACGCCATATTCTGCAAAACGGTCAATATAGTACGGATCCAGATGTGCCCCGCCGGTAAAAATCGTCTGCAGTTTTCCGCCGAATACTTTTTCTGCAAGAACCGCCTTCGGGATTTCCGGATCAGCAGCCGCCAGTCTCTTATAAATTGTCTCAATCATCATCGGAACCATGAGCATGATATCTGGTTTAAAAATGCTCATATTTCTGACCATATGAAGCAGGGAGTCATTGATACAGATAGTTGCCCCCTGAGAAAATCCCTTCAGCCAGTCCATGATAAGGCAGAATGCATGATGGATTGGAAGTACACTGAGCATGGCAGTTCCAGGCTCTGCTGAAATCTTAACTGCCTCAACGTTGGATGCCAGATTATTCTGTGTCAGCATAACCCCTTTGCTCTTGCCTGTGGTTCCGGAAGTAAAGATAATAGTCGCAATAGCTTCTGCATCCGGACAGGAAGCATCTTCTGCTGCACTCTTTCCCATATCTCTCAGCTCATTGATACTGTACACTCCTGAAGGCAGATCCTCCACCTCTTTCTGGAGCATCCACACCTTCTGAAGCTTCGGACAGTTTGCAAGAAATGCTTCCAGATATGGTCTGTGTTTCGGACTTAAGAAGAGTGCTTCGGAATCGGAGCGATTTATCAGGTCGATCAGTTCTTCACACGGGAGTGCAGCATCCAGCGGCACCGCTGTAGCGCATCCTGTAATAATTCCCAGATAGCTTTCGATCCATTCTACAGAACTGGTTCCGATTAATGCAATATGTTTTCCCTCAAACCCTTCTGCAAGAAGTCCTTTTCTGGTAGAAATCACGTTTTTCATTATTTCGCTGTAACTTTTCTCCAGAACTTCTTTTCGGTTAAGCCATTTTACTGCTTTGACTTCGCCAAATTTCTGTACACTTTCTTCTAATATATTCCTGATCAGCATATTTTTTCTCCTTCACTGTTCTGTGAACTGACACTCTGTTGATTCTTACTGAAGCTCCTCAAGAAGCTTAAGCGCCTCCTCAAGAGTTGTAATTTTTGTCACTTCGTTTTCATCCAGTTCAATATCAAAGGTATCCTCGAGCTCACCCAGAAAAGACATAAAATCCAGGGAAGTAAATCCCAGATCTTCACGGAATCTCATCTCACCTGTCATCTCTTCCGGTTTCACTTTACTGTACTGTGCTACGATATTTTTAAATTCTATTTCCTGACTCATTCCATTTCCTCCTGATTTTTGATTTCGTAACTGTTCAGTACCCTCACAGTTACGAGTCAAAATGCATTCCAAATCACCTTCGGTGATGGCATTTTGCCTTGTATGGCTCGGGATTTTGGCAAAAAACATGCCAAAACGCCTCGCGGGATACTACCTTCTGAATAGTTACTTGATTTCTATAAAAACAATGCCGACAAGTTCTCTTTAACCGTTCTTACTCCTTCAAGCTTTTTGGAACCTGTTACGCTTTATACCTGTTCCATAATCTCTCCAATGCTCATATCCGGCTCTGCAATTCCTTTAAAAAGAATACGCATCATATAATAATACAACAATTCCATGTCATGCTCCTCCAGATGCGCAGTCTGATAATGATAGGAAAAGTTCATTCCCCCATCCTCGGTATGAGATACGGTCAGATACATTTTCTTGGTTGCAGCGCCGTTTGCAAACCATTTGGCATGCTGGCGGATAGTTCCAAGCATTTCATTCTCCACCCTCACCGGCATTGGCTGATAGGTCAGATAGCAGCTTTCATAGCTGGTATGCTCCGGTATATGATATCTTTTTCTCATCTCATCCACAATAAATGCCGGGTCATAATTGCTGTGCATATAAATTCGATTCTGCATATTCTGGATTTCATAAGCTGCCGAAAGAAAATCTGTCTCTGGTGAGATCACTGTTCTGCATGGAAACATAATGGTTCGGCTTCCTCCGGAAGTCCATTCGTCATGGGTAGAACGTCTGGATATAAAATTCTGAA
The DNA here is from genome assembly GCF_964249465.1 of Ruminococcus sp. Marseille-P328. Lineage (NCBI taxonomy): Bacteria > Bacillati > Bacillota > Clostridia > Eubacteriales > Oscillospiraceae > Ruminococcus > Ruminococcus sp. Marseille-P328. The sequence continues at coordinate 79,247 of NZ_CAXUBQ010000001.1, forward strand.
TTGTAATATCTTCCTGTCCATTATTTACTTTTGACAAATAAGTACGGATACCAAGCAGAAGCAAATTTGTCATAGAGAGCTGATGATTCATACAGAAATCCATCAGGTTCTGTGTCGCATACGGTTCCAGATGATAATCCTTTACTGCAACAAACAGCTCGTTCATCTCAATGTCAGAAGCACGAAGCTTCGGATTTCCATGGCGCTTTCTTGCTTCCTCCAATACGGATGGTCCCTGAATATCAGAATATAACGGCTCACCCAGTGCATCCAGCTGGTCATCCCAGAATTTTTTATCTTTTGCAAAACGCTTTTCATTGCCCGCCTTTGCCAGGTCTTTTTTCAGAACCGTTTCAAAATCTGCCAGTTCCTGAGGACAGGCTGTTCCATATCTGTAATGCGTATATAATTGGAACAAATCTTCGATCATAACTACAAGTCCACAGGAATCGATCAGTCTGTGATCCATATGTAAAAAGAAACCATTGTATCCTTCTGGAAGCTTCAGCATGGTAAATTCACACATCGGAATATTATTTCCGTCAAATGTTTCATATGCCCACTGCTGCATCAGCTCATCTGCCTTTGCCAGACTTTCCATTCCTGACAGATCCTTCAGCTCAATATCACGTGGGTCCTGTTTTTCAATATACTGTTTTACATTTCCATCTTTATCCGGCTTTGTAAAACGGACTCTGGTACAACCGGAACGCTCTGTTTCCATCTGAATACATTTTTTTAATAATCCAAAATCCAGTTCTGCCTGTACAGAAGCCACAACGCTTACACCCGATACCTGCTGTGTACCATAATCCAGAATCCAGTTGTGATGCATTTTCTGAGCTGCCGTCAAAGGATAATAATTTCTCATATAATAGATAACCTCCATTGTCCCGGGTTTCCTCTTTATCCGGGACAGAAAACATTGTATGTATGCTTCAGGTGAAAAAATATCATACCTTCTCAGGAAATTCCAGTACCCAGAAGACTTAATGAACACTTTATAAAAAATTGACCGAGACTTATCATACATTTAACATAACAATTCAAAGGTGTATTTCCTGCTATGTACTATGTCTGATAAATCCCGGTCAGGATTTTTTCCGTTTAATCGTATTTTTCAAAAAATTCCATCATCTTATGCTGATACAGTTCCGGATCTGCATAGGCACTGCACAGATGCCGAGCTCCTGGTATGATCACCAGTTCCTTCTCTGCCCTGCAGAGCATATAATTCTGAAAAGAGTTATTGGGATATACATAGGTGTCCTTCTCTCCATGGAAAAAGAGAACCGGTCTTTTATTTTTTTTCATGGCTTCTGTAGTGTCTGCATCTTTCATATGAAATCCAGCCAGAAGAGAACAGAACCAGTCCAGTTCCATCAGAAGCAACGGAATATGATGCAGATGGAACCAGTTAGCTGCCATATCACGCATCTGCCGTTCCATAGACTGAAAACCACAGTCCGCAATCAGGCCTTTCACCTCCGGTGGAAGTGTATGTCCTGATGCCATCAGCACAGAAGCTGCACCCATGGACTGTCCGTACAGGTAAATCGGAAGCTTCTCTTTGTTTCGTTCAGCCATATATACTGCCCATTGCTGCACATCCCATTGTTCCTTTGCTCCAAAAGTAATATATTTTCCCTCGCTGTCACCGCAGCAGCGATGCTCTATAAACAGGACATCGCACTGATGCTCATGCAGATATTTCGCCATAAAAGACAACGTGCCAAACCGGCTGCCACGATATCCATGACTTAATATGACGATCCGTTTCGCAGCTTCTGCAGGAAGATATAATGCATGCAGTTTTAATCCGTCAATGCTTTTGATATAACAGTCCTGCATATTCTGTTCAAAGCACCATTCCTTACTCTCATTATATTCTCTGGCATAACCGTTCTGTGGATGATTTTCCCTGATATGAGACAGTTCAAACCATTTCCTTCTTTCCTTTTTCTGCTCTCCCCTTTTGCAGCAGACCACCATGTTAAAAAAGCGCCATCCCATCTCCAGTGATCCCAGAAAAACAGCCGCCAGTATTGCGAACAGCTTAATAATTTTTTTCTTCGTCATGATTTCCTCCGCAGTTCACATTTTGAATAAGAATCCTGTCCGTAAAACTTCAGTTATATCAGACAGCTTTAAGGTCTTTCACCATAGACTCAGGTGGCAGATAAGGTATCCACCTTTCAGGCTGATATCTCTCCGATGAAGATACTATTTTACCGGACCATCCCACGAAGCAAATTGATCTGCATATGTATCCAGATCTGCCACACTTACCGTCAGTTTTCCGTCTGTATTCTTATAATCTATATACATAGGATTGCACCCGCCTGTAGTTTCACCTACACTGTCTGTCGTGAATACATTTCCACAATTCTGGCATACCAGTCTTCCGTTCTGTTCCTTAAAATACGCCCTTGGCGATGGATTGCATACCTGACATGTATTAAGTGATAAGCGCGGAGTTCCATCCGAGCCTTTTACAGCAATAAGCTGGATATTGGTTCCATTGGAATCGTAATTGATATACATTGGATTCGAAGTCAATGTATCTGCATTAATTGAAATTTCACCATTCTCTACGGCAGGAGTTTCATATACCACTGTTTCCTCTTTCTCCGCATCTGATTCCGTATTTTCAGCTTCTGACGTATCCAGACTTCCAAAACCAAGCATCAGAGGAACCGTTCCCAGACTGAACATCAGCATCGCAGCCGCACCTGAGACAGGATTTCCCGATCCAAGTGCTATAATCTGCATGGACTGCATGGGGCCACACGGCATCAGCCCATTCAACAGTCTGACAAAAAACGGTCTGTTCTCTCTTCTTTTCTTGTTTATTTTATCAGTCAGCCTTTGTGGAAATCTGATTTGGAACTTTCTTAATAATGTAATCCAGCCCAACATGTTTATTCCCATGATCACCATGAACAAACCCGCTATTATTTTCAATATCCCCTGCAGAAGCAGTGGAATTCCCATTCCGCCGCCTCCTGTTAACAGCATTCCCATTCCGCCCAGCAAAAAACCGATTACCGAATATGAAATCACACGTCCCGTATTATATAACAAGGATGGAAAGATTATCTTATTTTTCGGAGTTTTCCCATTGTCATCGTCTGCCACAGGAATGCACTGCGACAGATTAATCCCTCCACACATCGCTATACAATGAACAGATGTAAGAAGCCCTACTTCTTGAATTTATATCTTCCTTTTCCGTGACCGGATACCGGTTCAATAATGTCTGCCTTTACCAAATTGGAAAGAAGTTTTGAAGCACCTGAACCTTTTAGCTCAAGAAGCTCCATAACTGCACTTCTTCCAAACACCTCATCAAAACCAAATCTTTCAAAAAGTCTATGAATATGAATCGTCGTTTTTACTGAGAAATCACTACCTTTTCCGGAAAGCACACTTTCAATATCCACTTTTTTGTCTTGAATGTCCACTTTTTCATTCTCAATATCCACTTTCGAATCCCCAATGTCCACTTTTTCTTCGTTCAAAAGTCCACTTATATGAAGATTTCTATTATGAAGCTCATTTTTCTCGTTCAAAAGAAGATTTCTGAGAAATACTTCCAGATACTCTGTTGTTTCGTGAATACCTTTTTGCAGGTTCGTATAATTTGCACGGACAAGTGCATTTCTAAAATACCACGCATTTTCCGCAAAAATATCATTGGTTGCAGAAAAGCCCAGTGTCCTTAAATATTTGATAAAGAACACTGCCGTTGTTCTCGTATTGCCTTCTCCGAAGATATGGATTTGCCATAATCTTGAAACAAACACCGCAAGATGATGGATAATCTCGTCCATTGAAAGTCCTTTATAACTAAAATCTTTCTCCTGCGAAAAATCATATTCCAGTGTGGCTCTCAGTTCTGAAGCACTACCGTACATTACAGTTGCTCCATCAAGCACCCATTCTTTCTTTGTGATGTTGTAATCTCGAATCTTTCCGGCGTGTTTATAAATACCCCGAAAGAGTTTGCGGTGGATAGAGATATACTCATTTGGAGAAAATGAGAACGCTGTTTCAGAAAGAATTTCAGCAATACGGGACGAAACCTTATCAGCTTCTTCGGTACGCTCATCATCGGACAAATGCACAGGTCTTTCCTCATAGTAACTATCAATAAGGCTCTGTGCTTCTTTCATTGTGATTTTGCCTTCAATATTCTGAATGGCAGTATCAATCAAATATCTAGATGGTTTGAGTCCGTCCACTGCCTGAAGTCCGATTGCCGTACTCCAAGCATATCCCTTATGAGCTTTATCCGGTTCAGACTCCCTCAAATATTCCTTAAACGGGTCTTTTTCCATATCCACTACCTCGCTTCATAGTCTTATAATTCAATCTAATTTGTGCAGACTGTCTGCGCAAATTCAAATCTGCACTATTCGCTTTTCTGCATATCCTCATCAGCTTTTGCAATCATCTGTCTGTACTGTTCTTTCACACTTTCCGGTGCAAGTATCTGTACCTTGCCATTAATCCCCCAAGGGATACTGTTTCATTCTTATTTGATATTATACTATGAATAATCTATTTTTTTCAAGATATGAGGATTCGTTCGCAACTTCTATTCGTCAAGGTGTTACTGTTCACTCCGTTCACAGTAACGCGCTTCGCGATGCACAGAAATCATGCATTCGCATGATTTCGCGCCGTAATTCTCGGGTTTTCTGTGAACTTTGTTCACAAAAAACGCCTCGCGGAACGTTACCAGTGAACAGTAACGTCAAGGTGTCACTTTTTGATAACACCTGATACTACATTTTTGAGGATAAGAAAAAGAGAGGCCGAAGCACCTCAATTATGAATTGCAGACACAGCATGATAGATTCCGTAATATGCACGATTATTGGCACCACGAAACTCTTTCGCACCGAGAAGGATCTCTGCGGCTTTAATGTCACTTTGTGCCGTTTCAATTCTATACAGAACCAGATCCTTCTGTGTTCCTTTTTCATTAGGCTGCTTCAAATAGCTTTACCCCCTCTTTTTCCACGTTTGCATAAAATGGGTACGCATCAACCCAATTTTGAAAATGCTGTTGACTTTTAGCTATGGGCTTTATATCAAGATCGTGATCCATATTAAAATCAAAGGTTTCACCAGATAATTCATGCCGATACTGTTTTATATCCATATCAGATAAATCCAGAAGAATCATAATATCTATATCTGAATCATCCCTGTAATCACCTCTTGCATAAGAACCATACAAAATCACCTTTTTTAAATGTTTTCCATATATTTTCTGCAAAATTTCTGTGTACTGGTCCAATAAATTTCGTGTTGTTATCGGCATAGTCCCACCTCCTGCTGCTCATTACCAGTTTCAATGCCTCTCACGGCACCTTCTGTTCAAATATAGTAGATATCTTACTTTATTATAAGCGTACCACACTCGGTTATGCAATAAGTATTTTTCTCCAAATTTAGACAAACATCTCCCACTTAATAAGGAATAAGAGCAGCCACCCTATTATTTATAGAATAGCTGCTCAGTTAAAATTCCATATTCAGTTTTATTCTACAAATCTGACAGTGAAATTCGGTCGTATGCACCATTTTCTTATCTTCTGAGTGTGGCTCCAAACCGATAATTGTAATATCTTTCTGATCTGGACCGTAAACCCAGTACATTCTCATTGCGCCACTGGTTTTATTTTCCAGATATTAGTCTATAGCTCCATAGCTTATCTTTTGTTCCCTTTACATTTATTATAATCTTACTACCACTGCTTATGCAATAAGATTTTTTCGACAACGCCAGAAGAGAATCACGCATCCTTTTCCTGTCTGTTTTTCCATTCCTGCTTCTTTTCTTTCAGTTTTTTCTGGAAATCATCAAACTCTGCCTGTTTTAATTCTTTTGTTACTGTCGTATATATATCAAGTGTCACATCACTTCTGCTATGACCACACAGGTTCTGTATCACTTTAATATTTACTCCTGCTTCTACCAAGCGTGTTGTAAACGTATGTCTGAGTGAGTGGCAGGAGAAGTTTGGAAGTAACACGGGATTATTTTTTTCTTTCAGGAGCTGTTTGTCATTACAGTCTCTTATAATACGCCGTAAAGCCCTATTTAGGGTTCCCTGGTTCTGCACATTACCAAAGCGGTTTACAAAAATGAAGTTGTGGTACCCGTCAATAGTTACTTTGGACTGTATTCCTGCCAGATCCTGCATTTTTTTCTCTAACAGGAACGCATTCTTTACTTCCTCCGTCATAGGGATCTGACGCACTCCAGCTTTGGTCTTCGGAGAATGAATATCGAAATAACAGCCGTTCTCATCCCGATGTTTATAATAAACCAGCGTATGGTTCACGTCTATTATTCCAGACTTTAAGTCGATATCATTCCAACGTAACCCGGTAATTTCACCTACACGCATTCCAGTTCCCAGCATAACTGTAAAAATAGGAAGCCAATGATAATACTGTGAGTTCTCTTTGGACAAAAATTCCATAAACAGCTCCTGCTCTGGTAATGTCAAAGCGCGTCTATGTGAATCCTCATAATGATGAGAACTTTTTAATTCTTTCAGCAAATTATCTGAAATATTTCTTCTTATGTAATTGTCTTCAACAGCAAGCTGCAGAATCTGATGTATCACTGTATGAATATTATCTATTGTCGCAATCTTTAGGCCCCTTGCATTACTCTGGAGAGGGTTACGTACAAGAAAGCTGATTACTAAAGGCCTATGGATTTTTATAGATGAGTTCCAGAATCTTTCTTTGAAAGAGGATTCCGTTCTGTTAGAAATGCTGTGTGAAGCAAGAAAGTATCATGTGAATATTGTGCTGGCTACTCAGTCAATCGCTGGATACAGAAACGATATCAAAGCAGCACTGGATAAAACGGCAGTCCATTCGTGACCGCAAGCACCTTTCCACCATACTTTCTTATTCGAGCCGAAAGTTATACTGTCCGGTGTCAGTGGTAAATTCTTTTCTGACCACTCTGCAATCAATTCTGGATGTACTGCCGCTAAGCTGTTACTCATATCAAAACCTCCACTTCCTCTGTGATTAAAGTATATGAGGTTTCGGCTTTTTCTTGTAGTTTGCGAATATCCGTAAAAATAGAAAAAGCCCTTTGAGAAAAGATTTCTCCTCTCTCAAAGGGCTTGATAAATGGGAATTTTCAAATTAGTCTTTGCAAATAACCTTTGAACCTTCACCATCAATTACAATTCCCTGACGGTTGTTAATCGGGCATAGATTCAAATCCGAAAACTCAGTCATTATTTTCTCGGTAACTTTCTTAAATGGTGCTGTAAGATAATGCGGAAGAACATAGAAATCAATCAAATCAAGCCCTGCATCATCTTCTTGTGAGTAGTCCTCTGGCTTTTCATCCATTTGCTCGATATATTGGATGCTTGGAGCGCATATAATTGCGCCTGCCGACTCGCCGATCATCAATTTTCCATTTGCCAATTCCTTTTTCAGTAGCCCATCAGTTCCCGTTTTACGGAGCTGGTCCATAAGAAAGAAAGAATTTCCGCCGGTAAAATATATCACATCTGCTTCTTCAAAAACAGACTGTATCGTTGAATAAGCCTCCGTTGAAATATCAATTTCAGTTACGATTGCTCCCAACTTTTTGAATAATTTTCGAGCCGAGCCGACATAACCGGTGTAGCCTTCACGCAGTGAAGCTGTTGGAATAAATGCGACTTTCTTATTTTCAATTTCTTCCTTTATCAGACTTCCCACACTTGAAAAGTGCGAACATAAAAATAGTTTCATCAATATTCTCCTTTATAAATACCGTTTTATCTTTTTCTTTCTGAAAATGGGCAATTCCGCAATGGAACTGCCCATATATCTTTAAAATATGCGATTTTTAAGGCTCTGCACCGTTTCAAGCACCATTTGGTGTAAATTTGGTGTATTTGTGTATTTTCAGAGCTTTTTCACAAATGAAGTACATCCCGTTTTGTAAGGTAAAACGGTACTTCTTAATAGAGCTTTGCACCTGCCGGAATATGGTCATCTACCATAAGGAGATGAAGCTTTTCTTCGCCTTCTTCTTCGTGTACTGCACTGAGAAGCATACCACAAGAGTCAATGCCCATCATTGCTCTTGGAGGAAGATTTGTGATTGCGATAAGTGTCTTACCAACAAGTTCTTCCGGCTCGTAATATGCGTGAATACCGCTTAAAATGGTTCTATCTGTGCCTGTTCCGTCATCAAGAGTGAACTGAAGGAGTTTCTTTGACTTCGGTACTGCAACACACTCTTTAACCTTTACAGCTCTGAAATCAGACTTTGAGAATGTATCAAAATCAACATCTTCTTCAAACAAAGGCTCAACCTTTACCTTAGAAAAATCAATTTTTTCCGGCTCTGAATTTGGTGTAGAAACCTCTTTAGAACTTACACCATTTTCGGATTTTACACCACCGAGGGTCTTCATTGTCGGGATTTCTAACTGCATACATCTTATACAATTTAATTCCCTTTATTAAAACACTTTACAGCCTTTCATCATTTATTCTCTAAACCTTTAGAACTGATTAAGGCTCTTTAATTTGTCGTACTCTTGTCGTACTATACAAATTTTGTCGTACCTCCTCAGCAAAACTAAATCAGACTCTTTCCTAAAATACATCTAATTTTTTTGCTAATTCCTGCATCGACTCATGCTTTTTTGTTTCTGTAACTTCTGCATAAATGTCCATCGTAGTTTCAATATTTGCATGTCCCATGATAGACTGAATTACCTTTAAATTTGTCTCATTTTCACAAAACCTCGAACAAAAAGTATGTCTCAAATGATGACATGAAAAATGCGGTATAAGAATCGGCTCTCTCTTTTCTTTGGCAGCTTTTAGCACCTCTTCTACATTATATGCTTCGTATATACGCTTAATTGCTCTATTGATAGCCTGTGGATTATGTACATTTCCAAAACGATTAGAAAAAACAAATCCAGACATTCCATCAATTTCTGTTTCATTGAACCCGTTTTCTTCTTGAAATGCATACTCTCTTTTAAGAGCTTCATAAACTGTATCAAGCATAGGAATCATTCTTATGCCCGCCTCTGTTTTAGGTAATGATACGGCAAATGAACAAATACCATGTCCCTTATATTCCCTGCTATAATAAACCAAACTATGATTGATACTAATTATCCGCTTCTCAAAATCAATGTCATCCCACCGGATTCCAATCGCCTCACCTATTCTGCAGCCAGTGCCAAGTAAAAACTTGAATAATGTCACCCAGCTTTCAAACCTTTCATTATTCTCTATGTATCTTATGAAAGCTCTCTGTTGCTCCAAGGTTAGTGCATGTCTCACACCATGATTTCGCCCCGGTAGCTTTTTTACTTGTGCCATTACCCCATCACTCGGATTAGTTCTGATAATATTATCCCTTACTGCTAACTGAAAGGTTGGATGTAACACCGTATGAATAGTCTCTAGCGTATTCACTTGCATTTTCTTATCTTTCAATAAGTATTGATAAAATTGTAGGACATCTGAAAACTTAATCACAGCAATCTTCTTTTTGCCAAACCCATCTTTCACGAAACGATCATACATATATTTATAATTCGTTCTTGTTGTTTCTCTCAATTCTGATTTTGTAGAAATATATCTATCAAAAACAAAATTAACTGTTGCACTGCCTGCAACATAGGTGTCCAGACCGTCTAGCTGATCTTTAACTAACTGTTCTTCACGTTCTCTTAATGTCTTAATATCTTTTGAATAAATGCTGCGTCTTCTGCCTAATGTATCCATATATGTATACACATACTTTCCATCGCATTTACGTTGTGTTTCGCCTTTTCTTAATACCCTCCCTTTTCTATCCTTCCTTGAATATGCCATTTTTCTCCTTTCTCAAGGAAAGAATTTTCACACTTAGCTTCTTTGGGAATCTTCCATTGCATACTGCAAATCAATTCCTTTTTGTAGCACTTCTGTTACGGTCATGTCATGTTTGGACGCATATTCTCTAAGTTTTGTGGCTTCTTCCTCTGTCAGTTTCAATCCAATCAACGTATTTTTCGGATTCGCTGACTTTGGTCTTCCCATTTTAGCCACATCGTACACCTCCATCCATTTCTCCTTTATTATACTTTTGGTTTAACCGTAAGTCAAGTGTATTTTCCTTTTCTCTGAAAATCTTTCCTTATCAAAAATAATTATTTTACTGCACCCGGAATGTTTCAAGATATTGATCAAAAATATCTAAGTCAACCAATACCATTCTGTCTATCTTCAAGATGGCTCCCGCATCCTTTGCTAATGTCTGAAATTTATTCATTCCCATACTGTACATTTCTGCACCCTCTTTATATCTGACTAACCTTTTCTTTTCCACTTTTTTTGTTGCTCTTTGCATATTCTTTTATTCCTTTTCTCTCTATATTAATATAAAAATTCTGCAGGCGGCTGTCGGGAAACAGCCTCATTGGAATCACACCATCTTTTCAGACCGGGCAGCCATCCCGGAAGTATCATTATCAGAAACAGTGTCTTCGCCACAAAGTTCCCACACTCTGCCTACAGCCAGATATGAATCGCTCATGTCAATTTCTCATAAACACGTATTCACGTACTCCAACCTTGCGACACGGTGTCGCAAAGTTACCATCATGACATTCATGGCGTATCCGCTGCCAGGCTATACTGTTTCATTTGTCCCGCAGAATAAAATATTCTGTTATCAAGGTGCAATTTATTTCTTAAAATCAACTTTTATACGTTAAATGTCTCCTATCAGAAGCCAGCAGAAAGGGATACTGGTTTCCAGTCATTCTTAACGTACTATTTTAAATTCTAAAATCGTTTTCAGCAGTTTCGCTTCTAATCTGTCACGCAGAGTTTTATCTACGCAGTAATGAACGTTTCCATATTCATCATACATTTTTCTGGTTGCCAGCTTTGCTATGTAGCCTTCATAATGTTTCATTACCGTATTAATTGCCATAACATTACCTGTTGTAGCATCCTCAATAATGCAAAATGGAAGCAGCCATTTTTCTTCTGTATTTTTATTTTTTACACTCACTTTTGTTTTCCTCCATTATCTGCTTCAGCAATTCCAATGAACGTGTCCGGTGCTCATGCACCGTACTTCTAACAAGATTCATTTTCCTTGCAATCGCAGCATCACTCATCTCCATAAAATATGACAGCAGAATTACTTCTCTTTTTCTATCCGTCAACGCATTCAATGCCTCTGCCAGTAAAGAACTTTTCACTTTCACATCATACTCACATGTTTTAAAAAAGTAGGATGTTTCATTATATTCATCCACTACTGACAGTTTCCCTGTCTGACATTCAGATAGTTCTGAAAACAATATTTCATGTTTTCTCCGATAATCCATATGCCTGTCATAATCTACCACTTCGCCATCCAGCGCCAGTTTGCACTTTCGATCAAACTGATGCCTGACCGTTGTTTCGTCATAGGAAGAAGATTGCTCCATAGAGTTCACCTCCTTCCCGATCGCAAGATATGAGCAAAGGTCTTTTCCCTTTCACCCATATCCCGTATGGAAAGTACGCGATGTTCGGGTCTGGAAGAATTTTTTTATCTTTATAATAAGAAACGCCTCCTGAGCCGAAGCCTAGCAGACGTTTTTCATTACCGAAACAGTGTTGCTTATAAAAAATAAACGATTCTTTTATCCTCAAATAAAATAAGCGGAAATAATAGATTTCGTCTACTATTCCCGCTTATTATCTCTTTTCTATTTTATACTTTACTACCCCAATATATTGTGAAATCAAAACTGCTGCCATTGTCACTGCAACCAAAGACACTATTGCATTCATCCCAGTAAGTGTACAAATCCCCGCAAACACATATATGCCCACAATAATTTTTACAGCTACCTTTCTGCAGTGTTTTTTTTCATCTGCATCAAGTTCCCGGTTAATGCTTTGTACCGGAGCCATATTCCAAATTAGAACACTGCTCAACACAATTATTCCCCACGCAAGATTTAAAGGTTGTGTATACAAACGATTAACAACCAGTACCAATGTCTGCACAGTAACAGAACACATAAAGCAGGCATCAAAGCTGTTTAGATGCACTCCACCAACAAAACTGCGCAACATCATAAAAATTCCTGTAACCACTGCAAATTCCGGAATCATATGCAAATATACCGCAATTCCAAAACAGGCCAAAAGACAGCTCAACATTTCAAGTCCTATTTGAAACCCATATTGGTATATTTCATATGATTCTTCTGGAACAGCACCGGATTTAACAATATAACTTGTCAGTTTTTCAGAAAAATATTTCATGTTACATCTTTTTCATTTTCCTCAGTGTTTCCGGCATTTTAGGCTGATGGAAGATATAGCAGCATGCACTATCCGCTGACATTTTTCCAAGTTTCAAAGATACGTTTGCTAATGCTTTAGCTGACTGTTTTTTTACATTTTTAGAATTCATAATCTGAATCTCCTTTCATTTGTTTCCTCTACACTACTACAAAAAAAACTGAATTTGTCTTTCTTGTAAAAAAAACGAGTGTTGATGTAACTTTTTCTATTTCCCTTTAAAAATAAAAAGTAGCGGCGACATTTATATCACTGCTACTTCTCTTTTAACCCGTATTTTCCTAAATACCAATTCCATCGGGCAACATCTTCTATTTTCTTTCTATACTCCTCTGAACTCTTGGCTATTTCTAAGTAGTCATAGGCGCCCGCCATTAACGTTGAAAAAATATTTTGCGGTGTTCCTTCTTCCATCAGCGTAAGGATTGGTATCCTTTGTCCCAGCCTCCCCTTTACCTGAACAATTGTTTTAAATGTACCTTTCTTAACCATTTCTTTATCAAAGTACATAATAACTATATCCGTATACGGATATAACTTTTTTTCCAAGGACTTATAAGTACACCATGTTAATTTATATCTTCCGTCTATTACACTATTTGTCAAATTAAAGATTTTCTCATCATCACTGAATAATAACACTTCCGTCATACCGCACCACCACAATACCATTCTAAAAAAATCATTCGCCATTTCCCCAAAATTATCTTTTTATTTTATATCTTTTTTCCATAATACAAAATATAATGCAATAATATCGACTGTTGATGTAATTATTCCTGCTTTCCATATAACACTACTCTGATTAAAAAACGATTTGCCACATCATCATCAATCGTAACCACTCCATGATATTTGGCAGCAATTCGATATACGGATGAGAGACCTACACCATGATTTTCCGCATCTGTTTTTGTAGACTTTAACCTTTTATCTTTCGTCTTTATAAGCACACCTTTGTAATTATTTTCCACAAATAGCAGCAGGTTATTTTTATCATATTTCATGTGAAGCCTAATGTACTTTTTACCCTCCGCTTTTTGTGCTGCCTCTACAGCATTTTCTAATAAATTGCCCAGTATCAGGCAAATATCCGCACCCCTAAACGGCATTTCCATAGGAATATTTAAATTTACGGAAAAGTCTATTCCCACTTTCTTTGCCTCAACATACCAATACCCAATCAATGAATCTATAACAATATTTCCACTGTTTGTAACTGTAGATGTCTTTATTCCACCTTCTTCCATTATCTCATTGACAAATCTAATAATTTTTTCATTATCTCCGTTTTCTGCATATGCAAGAATTGACACAAGGTTGTTTTTCATATTATGTCTCATATCTCTTAATCGAAGTATTGACAGTTCTCTCTCCTGCTGATGTCGTTCACACAAATCTAATTGTTGTTCATAGACAGAGGTCATTCTTCTTAGCTGCAGATCATCCGCCAATTTTATATAAATATAGAAAACAAGTTTCACATTATATGCGGATGTATTGATACGATACCCGGTTGGTGCCGTAATCTCTTTTAAATATACCGTATCTTGTGTTTTCACAATTTCCACAGAGGCCGTACCGTTCTTATCTGTCTTTGGCATCTCCTTGATAAGCTGTGTACAGTTTTTATCTTTATAAATGCCGAACACTGCACCGGACAGTTTCGCATCCTCTTTTTCAGAATCTACTTTTACAACCTGAACTTTTGCAAGTTCCAGCCATGTAACCTGAAAAGAAGCCGTAGTTTCTTCCTCTATTCCCTCTCCAAAAACCAGTGCCAGATTTTGCGTATCGGAACCTGTGGTAATTTTATAAGCAGAATAATCCTTTGTTATGCTTCCTTTCATCTTTGCAGACCAGTTTTGTCCCACATCTTCCGTCTGGGTCAACGGCGCTGAAAGAAAAAACGTTGTACCTCCTTTTACTACAACATCTGCCCCTGCATTGCTGATTTTTCCTGTGGATACGTTATGAAACTTTACGCCCTTTGGCAGTTTCATGGTAATGGACTGTCTGCTGTCTGCCTGAAACGTTACTTCTTTTGTTCTCTGGATATTTCCATCTACATAAGCAGTTACTTTGTCATCTGAAAATGCCATAGCCGCATCCGGGATTTCCGGCTGGCTGACCGCATAACTATATAATTCTTTTGCCAATGCGATTCCGGTATCATTCGCCCCATAAAAAGCATCTTCACTTCCCTCTGCATAGGATGCCGCAAGATGTGTCACGACAAATCTTTTTCCGGCTGAAAAATCGGGATATTTCTTATCAAAAAAACAATCCTCTCCGCTTGCATTTGTCCCATAATAACACACTTTGGACAATTCTTTGCCGTCTCCCAGTTTTGTAATTTCATATACTCCGCTGCCCGGTCCCGGCTTTGACGGCTGGATGCAGTATGCGGTTGCCGTCACGCTTCCAAACTTTACGGTAAACGGACAAGTCAGGTAGGAACCCAGACCATAGTCTGCATAATAATACCAGCCGCCGGAACTTACCTCTACCTGTGATGAACGCAGCATTTTAGGATTGTATGCAGTAAAAGTAACCGTTTCTCCTTCCTCCAATGCCAAAAGGTCCACATTCCCTGCAATCATATGGTTTTTAAACTGTTCCATAACATCTAAAAGTTTCAGGCCACTTTCCTCATCATAAGTGTCCTGCCCTTTTAATGCTTCTAATGCCTGATTCAGTTCTGTTTCCGAAAGTTTTTTCTTATGCGAGTCCGTCTCGCCTTCCTCTGCATCCTCTCCCCCGGTCTGATCATTTCCGTCAGAATCCTGTGCATTTTTCTCTTTATGGATTTCCGCTGACGGCTCTCTTACCACAATATTTCTTTGCACATGATAAGACGGATGACCACTGACAGGCTCTACAAAATACACTGCATGATACGTATCTGCTTTATTTCCATCAAATGCCTGTCCATTCTGGTTCTTTGCCTCGTGGTACGTGACCTTTACTTTTTCCGGATGAATCTTCATTCCTGAGAAATCACTTTTCACGTCAAAACCCGTTCCTGCTTCTACTTCATAATCTTCCGCCGTTACAATCTCATCTTCAGCAAGGGCACCCTTTACTTTTTCCATGTCAGGATATTCTGCTTCGTAAGCCGCTGGCTCCGCTTCTGCCGCATAAGTGGTAACTGGCTGCATAATAGAAGAAATGATTGTCAATGCCGAGAGAAATCCCGATACGATTCTCTTTGATTTCCCTTTCATTCGCTAAGTACCTCTCTTTCTTTGTTTTTTGCCATTCTAATACTGTCCTGTTTCAAAAATTTTTCCTAAGTTCCCATATCTCTTTACCTCCTTTTTTACTTGTACTGCCCATAACAGTACATGAATACAGGGAACTTCCCTAAGCGGAACTTCCCTGCATGGTATCTACTGTTATACAGCCCGTAACCGGACTGTTTTTTTATTGAGCGTTTTTCCTGTTCTCATCCTGAACCCGTTCCCTGCTCCGGTTTTCTTTCCGCAGCGTTTTCTCCGAAAGGGTGGGCAGAATGCCCACTCCATGCCGGGTATCTATTCAGGCAGGCTATGAAATTATCAAGGTACATATAAAGGGATTTTTGAAATAAGAAAATACCCTCTCACTAATCGCAGGCTGGAGAGGGTAAAAATTGACCGTTTATAGAAATTTTTTGTTATATGGATTTCAAAGAATTGTCAGTGTGTTTTCTATCGCAACAAACACCAGCATTATTAAAGAGAATTGTTAAAACAACACTAGCGTATTTGATACAAAAAACGGGAGAGAACTGCATAAAAAACAATTCTCTCCCGTAATCATTATTCACATTAATTTTTAATTAGCCCAATCAAGATATGTAGAATCAACCAATATACCTCTACTTTCCTTAAATGTGTCTACCAATGTACATTCTTTAGTATTCAGTCTCTTTTTTACATTCATTATATGAATATAACGTATTAAGATAATTATGGTATTTTATAGAATCAGTTTCTATTTCACCAACATCTATTCCATGAAGAATCGTAATATACATTTCAAGCATGGCACAATTACTATATAGTCTATCCGTATCATTATCATACACAACACAAAGAAAAGGTTCTAATGCATATCTGCTATGAAAATACAAATAGAAACTATGGCTTATTTCATTGTCTTTAACTATATAAATATCTGACACATTTAAATTTTTAATTGGTAAAGTTTCCAACGTGGCACGTGTTATAGCGTCCATCTTTTGTATGGATACTTTTTGATATAAAACAAATTTTTTCATAAGAATTTCAAGAACATCTCTTGTTTTCTTATACGGTTTTACAATGCTGTTATTATATTCTCGTTTTAAGTCATTTATAAACGATTCTGTCTCTGGATTTATTAAAACTTTTTTACACATCAACCCATCCACCTATTTCATTAAATTTAATCCAATAATCTTCGTTGTAAAAATAGCATCGGAGATTATTTGTTGAAATATATACACTTTCTTCAGTGTCAGGAATCACGCAAGTACCTATTGAACGATATCCTTGTGTTGCAGATAATCCATCAATAAGAAAACCTTTACTATAATATTGTGAATCACCTACAATATATAGGTTATCAGCCCTTAACGCTTGAACCGCATTAGAACCTTGCCAACGAATATAAATCGTATATAAGGTAGGAATTCCACCAGTTCTTCCACTCAGGACACATGTTACCGTTGTAAAGCCACTACGAAGTTGCCCTGAATAGTTACCGTTTTCATCCAAAAACAGACGTCCATCAAATGTCGTAGAAGGTCCATCGAGAGACATTATATCAGCATTCGTATTTGTCTCTATGTCGGAAGCAAATACTGTTTCAAAATTTATCGACAACAACAAACAACAAGCCAAAAATATGCTCATTACTTTTCTAATTTTTTTCATATCCATCTTTATATGGTTTTTATTAAATCTGAACATTATCGCTACCTCCAATCGTAGAATTATCAGTTGTTATTCTTTACATTAAGCATACGTATATTTATCTTTTTCAAAGAAAATAACCTACTGAACAAATTTTAATGTATCAAAGTCAATCTCTGGTACCGTAACTGCTCTTCCTGCACTTTGGGCAGCACTTAAATAGATATAGTCATTCACGATCCATCCCGGATAACCGATTGAGCTGTCAGACACCTGCCACCAAATATAGTTTTCATTCAAAGAATAATTATCATTTAACAAAACCCAATCTTTTCTGGTTTCATACAATAACCCATTAATTACTCCGGAAGTGCTCGGTGTGCTTCTTAAACGAACACCATTTCCTTTTACATATGCGAGATAGTAATATTCTTTTGACTTCATCAGTGTCTTCACATCTGGATTTTCTTCCCAGATTTTTTCAATCTCATTCTGATCTGTGATAATTTCAAGATCGGCAAATACTTCGTTTTGGTCTAAATACTTTTGAATTCTGGGATTCTCTGAAACAATTTCATTAATGGTTTCTTTGTCAGTCACAACTTCTAAATTTGCAAAGGGCTCTTTAACTTTCTCTGCCGCAAATGCAGTCACAGAACTGGTTACTACAACACAACAACAAATGAATAAACCACATAAACGCTTAATTTTTCTCATATTTCTTCCTCCTAATGTGGTGCATGTGAATATGCAAACTGCCAATCAGAAAGACTCTTTAGAGCAGCGCCACAGCATTTGCACATAATAACTCTTTTGGTATAGACCCAGCATTCAGTAGGACTTACTTTCGCATGACCATAAAGAGTTGTCTTAACCTGATTGCATGGAATATGCGTACAGGAAGCTCTTAAATTTTTATCTGAGACAATGTTTACCTCTTTATCAACATCCAACTGTTCCATAAAAGAATCTGCTATTTCCTCTGATACGCTAACTTCCTCGCCATTTTCATTAAAAAATGAAACTTCAACCTTTTCCGGCTCCTGTTCTGCTGCTGAAACACTAATCGTCGGCACCAAAATCAGTCCACATACTAATAATATGCTCCATATTTTTTTGATTGTTTTCATATTCTTCCTCCGTTTTATTATTTTTTTAACATTTCAACACTACACTGTCCATCTCTCCTTTCCAATATCAATGTAATTCTTTCGACCATTTTTCCGTCATAATTACATACTTCAATATTTAGTGTTGAACTGTCAGTTTCTGGTATTTTAATAACATTCCCGTCCTGATCTCTGAAATTTATACTATTCATTCCATCTGGCATCCAAAAAATCTTATTTCCATTTCTGAAAATATTATCAGCATTCAAGTTTTGTTCATTTTCTATCGTATAATATCTGCTTCCTTCTTCCACACTCATTTCCAGAACATACCCATATCCCAATGGAGTTCTTTGTTTTTCCAAGTTTACTCTCTCATTTAGTCTTAATTGCACCATTTTATCCCCAGTTGCCGCATAAACTACTAAATCAGGAGATTGCAGGTAATAATTTACAGAAAACATTATCATCATAGCTAATGCAACTACTGCTACACGATAATATCCTCTCATAAGAACTTTTTTTCTTCTTTGGGATTCAATTCTCTTTTTGTATGCTATAAAGAGTTTTCTCTCATTCTGCTCTGTCAGCACAATATCATCTGCTAATTTTGATATATTCTCTAATTTTTTTTCCAATTTTATCTGCCCTCACTTTCATATTTTTCTTTTAATCTTTTTCTTGCCCGTTCTAGTTTTTTCTTCACTGCACTCTCTGAAACCTTCAACATATCAGCAATCTCCTTGCAAGAATAGCCTTCTATATAATAAAGAATTAGTACTTCTTTATCCTTTGCATTTAATGTCATCAATGTATCCATAATTCCTGTTTCTTCAGGTTTATGGTAATGTAGTGCAAGAGTTTCGTAATCTACCGTTGGATGCATCCTTCTGAAACGGAGTATGTTTTTACAAATATTAATATTAACTCTTGTCAGCCATGCTCTTTCATGGCTTTCGTCATTAAAGTCCTTTTTTGTATTTAAATATTTCAAAAATGATTCCTGCACTGCATCATAAGCATCCTCTTCGCTACACAGCATAATAATTGATATTTTATACAACAGTTTACAATATTTATTAAAAATCTGATCAGCATTTCTTTTCATCTTTTTTTCTCCTCATATATATCACACATATAATACATAATTGGTGACACCTAAACCAAAAAAGCAAAAAAATATTTAACCACCTGCTACTCACCAAAGATTTTTCCATTCTTCTGCTTGTATTCTATATCATAATTATAGAAGCTAACTTCGGATACATAAACAGCTTTGTAAACTGACAGCTCTTCCCACCAATTTACAAAGCTGTTTTCATTTCATATACGTTGTCTTATACTGATACTATAACTTTAAATTTATATGATTTTAGAACAATTTTCCACTATTTTAATTGAAATAAATACATCCTCCCTCAATTCCAAGTTCTTTCATTATATTTTTAAGTGTCTTCAAAATTCGTTTTTTTCTGTTCTGTATTGTTTTACGGCTACATCCACAAATTTGTGCCGCTTCTTTCACTGTAACCTCTTCAAAAAATAACAGATAAATCAGATATGCCTCCTGTTCCGGTAACTGTTCTAAACTCTCCTTCAATTTTTTCAGGCATTCACTGCGTACTGCCATCTCCTCCGGCTGTCCTTCCTGCGATATAGAAGTTTTTGCAAAACTGCCTTCCTGCACCACATCAAGACTGCAAACACCGTATTTCTGTTTCTGTTCCTGCTGGTATTTTTCCCTTCTCCGGGACTGATACCATTCCAGATAAACCTCCCTGGTTACTTCCACAAGTGTTCCGTTTTCTGTCCGCAAAATATAATTTTTTCGTTCTTTCGGCTTCTTTCCACGCATATCTTCTTTCCTCCCACTATCTTATCTCTTTTCGATTGCAGCCACCTGACCGTACATCTGCATAATATCTCCGCATCCTGTTCATCGCCCTTGACAGGGTTCTGGACACCGCAGACGGAGAAATTCCCAATTCTTTTGACAGTTCATTCTGTGTTTTTTGATGAAAGAAACATCCGTAAAATACCCTTTTCTGCAGTTCCGTCAAAACCTCAAATATTTCATTTACAGACTCTCTGCCAACCAGCATCTCCAATGGAGACTTTTCTTCTGTCTGAAGCATTCCCCATTCTTCCGAAACATCACTGTATGAGATTGTCCAGCCCTGTTCTTTCGATTCCTGATTACGACTCAAACGGTCTTCTCCTTCCAATACCAGACGGATATACCACTCCCTTTGATTAAAAAACTCTTCCGAAATACAGTCCGCCTGTTCCGCATTGTATTGATATTCCCCACAAAAACAAATCGGAAATACCGTAGTGAACCGACTAACCTGATACAACGCATAGCCATTTTGAAATGCCAAGATTTCTGTCTCACAACCCATGCTCTTTTTGGCAATGACCGTTCCATATTCTTTTAATTTTTTTGCAGTTGGAATTTTCATGCCCGGATATGGGACATCTACGATCTGTTTTAATTCCTGTAATGTCAGCATAACTACCACCTCTTCCGGGTGGCAGAAAATAAAAACATCACAGACGAAAAAACAGTAAAAGACAGCTCCCGGCACACCCGTTTTTTTTTAACGGGAGCCTGAAACTCCTTTTACTGCCACATAAATTTCTTATGCTTTATTTTGTTCTGATAATTCCGGCTGTGAAGCAGCCACTTCATTATCCCTGCTATCTTCCTTTTTCTCCGAAAAAACAGAGAAATCGCCCATTGCATCATATGGGCATCTTTGTCTGTATGCAAGGCACTCTTCCCTTGTCATATCCTGCCTCCTTTCTGTCCGCATCTGTTCTCTTTCCTGACTTAAAGTTTAACAACATTGGCTTTCCATTACCTCATCAGATATGGGGATATTTCTAAATATTCCCACCATATCTGTTGAATTTCTACAATTCCGTACCAAATCCCTCAATCAACACTTCCATTGTCTTTTCCAAAATTTTCTGTTCTTTCCGTTTCAGTTTTTTCGCACGACAAATCAAATCATACAGACGATGGTTTTCTTCTTCCTTACATTCCCCCAATAGTGTTCCTGCATCGGTTTTCAGAATCACCGCCAGCTTCCTGAATATCTCAATAGACATTGCTGTCTGTCCTCCCTCAATCCTGCTGATCGTGTTGGGGCTGATACCTGTTTTTTCTGCTAATACTTCCTGTGATAAGTGAATTTCCTGCCGCCTTTTGCGAATACGGTTTCCTAAGTCAATCAAATCCTGCGATTCCGCACGATTACCCAACACACATCCTCCTTTACTTTGCGACACCGTGTCGCAAGGTTTTTCTTAAAAAGGGCAAAAAAGCAGCCAATATTTTTTACGCATTGGCTGCTTTTCACACTCTATATTCTATTTTTTATACTTTGTTTTTTCTCTTTGAAATCATGTTCTAAATGCTTTTCTCACTATCCACAAACCACCATATCCAATACTCTTTAACAGATATGTTCCCACCATAAGCAAACGCCATGTCAAAACCACGCTGCCTATCATTCCTCCTATCAGCAGATTAAAAGCAAACATTCCAACAGTACCGCCTATATCAAACCCTTTTGGAATCATCCAGAAATACATTTTTTGTATGCCAAAGGGAATCCCTGAAACTATCCACAATTTCCGGTAATCACACACACCGTTTTCCACACAAAACAGATAAACAATAAACATTACCACAGCTATCCCTAAAAGCGGAACTGCCACATTCTCCAAAAATTCTTTTCTTCTCATCCGTTTTATCCTCCTCCATACATATCGTGATTCACTTCTGCTCTGTAATAATTTTCTATGGTCATGGTTGAATTGTAGAGTGTTGTCAGAAGATACGCCCGGATATTTCCTACCTTGCTGGTATTCTTCTCAAGGCAGCCAACGACATATTCAATATGCCCATGTTCCACCTTCATAAAGCGGTTCTTCACAATCACCACAGGCTTGTCCACTCCGCCAATGCGAACAGTGCTGTTATCCGGCATGACCATAACCTCTACCATCAGTTCCACAAGTTCATCCACTTCCTCCTGTTGTCGATACCTGCTGTCCTCAAAACACTCATACGAAATATTTTCCCTGATAATTTTCCGATAGGCTTCCATCTCTTCCACCATATCTATCATTCCTGCTGTTTTCCTCACTGATAGATGAGAAAGATTAGATAAGATATTATCTGTCTCGTTAAAATCAGTTTCACTACTCTCAGTGTCACTATACTCATTTTCACTAAAATCAGTATTGTTAATATCAGTATTATTAGATTGTGATTTTGGACATTCAGGAGTTGTGATTTTCACTATTCCAGAATTGTGATTTTCATCATTCTTGAATTGTGATTCTGCACATTCTTGAATTGTGGTTTTCATCATTCCAGAATTGTGATTTTCATCATTCTTGAATTGTGATTTTGGACATTCCTGAATTGTGGTTTTCACAACTCTTGAATTGTGATTTTCACAATTCTGTGTATTTACAGGCTTTTCCGGCTCTTTTTCTTCCTTTTCAGGCTGTTTGACCATAAAATTCTTCACATAAATCACGTTGGGTTTCCCCAATCCAAGCCGCCTTTTTTCCACCAGGCCAATGCCCTTTTCACTATCCAGTTCCTTTAATAACCGCACTGCCTTCTGTGTGCCACAGTTCATAAGCTCCGCAATTTCTTCCACAGTAAAAATAATGTATACCCTGTCCTCTTCATCGAACCAGCGATTTTTAATACTCAGGCTCATACGGTCCAGCAACAGACCGTATAAAACCTTTGCTTCGCAGGAAATAGTTTTGAAGCATTCTGCGGTAAATAAAATTTTCGGAATCCGGTAAAAGGTATACTGTTCCGCTTCCATTCCATGAAAATAATCAAACTGTATCTCCTGCATCTTCCTGTTCCTCCTTCCCTTTCTTCTTTCTCCACTGTTCCAACAGCGTATAAATTACTTCCTCAACCTGCTCTTTTGTATAGGCTGGCGGAAAATACGAGCGTACCTTCTTTGCCGAAAGAGTTACCTTTGTTTCTGCTTCCTTTTTCTGCAATAAAACAGAATAGATAATTCCCTGATTCAACGTCTTTTCCCTGCTATGATTCTTGAATAACTCCGCCTGTTTATCTGTTACCGTCAAAACTGCATTATCTATTGCCTCTAACACCCATTCCTGTTCTTCTACCGTCAGAAAAGAAAGTTTCTCTCCCGCTTTCATGGAAAGTCTTTTATTGTCTACATAGTCTAATAATCTGGAAATAAGGAATGATAGACGGATATACCGCTGAACCGTCCTTCCGCTTTCGCCAGCAGCTTCTCCTACCAGATCAGCCGTATGCTTCTCTCCCTTGCTTCCCTGATGTTTCATGGCTTCATATTTCATTTTATAAGCATGGGCTTTCTCACTGGGCAGAATATCTTCCCTCTGGATGTTCGTATCCACCATTATCACCGTAGCAGTATCATCATCCATTTCCCGGATAATTACTGGCATCTCTTCCATTCCTGCCAGTTCACACGCCCGCCATCTGCGGTGCCCTGCCACCATCTCATACTCACCATCACCATACGGACGTACAATTCCCGGCATCAGTATTCCATATCGTTTTACACTTTCCACAGTCTCCTGCATTTTTTCATCATCCAATACCCGGAATGGATGGTCTTTGAAGGTGTGAAAAAGACGAATCGGAACGGATACAATCTTCTCTTCTGCCGTTACTTCACTACTGCCAAATAAATCATCATAAGAAGTCAGCTTTATCTTTTCTGCGCTCTTACTCTTCATCATCCAACACCTCCCCTGTCAGATAGTGATAGCCCTCTGCCACAATTCCTTTCGGGTCATGGAGATAGATGCTTTTTCCCTCTGCGGTAGTTTCAGCCGCCCTTACAGACATCGGTATGCAATTTGCAAAAATATGTATTTTGTTTCCGTACACCTCTCGAATCTGAGCCGCAATATCCTTTGCGAAATTTGTCCTGCGGTCTACTTTTGTGAACAAAATCCCCATGATAGAAAGCTCCGGATTCAGTTTTCTGTGTACCCGCCCTATTGTCTTAATAAGCTGCTGTAACCCTTTAACCGGAAGATAAGCCGCTTCTACCGGAATCAATACCCTGTCAGCCGCCACCAATGCGTTAATGGTAATCATACCAAGTGAGGGCATACAGTCAATCAGGATATAATCATACTGTTTTTTTATCCCACATATATACTGCCGCAATACCATTTCCCGACTCATGACATTCACAAGGGAAGTCTCCAATCCTGCAAGTTCAATATTGGCAGGGATAAAATCCACCCCTTCTTCATGATGGATAATTCCTTCTCCCGGCTCCGGTTCCTTGTCATTGATAAGTTTTTCCATAATATTGACCAGTGTCTCATCCAGCTCGTCCGGTTCCTGAATCCCAAGACTGACCGCCATGCTTCCCTGTGCATCTGCTTCAATCAGAAGCACTTTTTTCCCTTCCCTTGCAAGACCGATTCCTAAATTCACACAGGTAGTTGTCTTTCCGACACCACCTTTTTGGTTTGCGACTGCGATTACTCTACACATACTTTCTTCCTGCCTTTCTCCTGTCATGCTTTACTGCATGGTATTTTCTCTTTTCTCTATTTCTGCGTATACACGAAAATATTTGTTTGTTCCTTTATTTGCAAACGGTTTCGATACTCCAAGCACCCGGATTTTCGGGTGCTGTTCCAAAAGTTTCCCAAACCACTGTATATCCTTAACTGTTCCCTGTAATCTAACCTTCAGCATATGAATCCTCCCAATCCCGATAAAAACAATACTCCGGATAACGGATTTTGACTGCCTCCCAAAAGTACCTTGCATAGCCACAGCAGAATAAATCACTGACCGAATATTCCCTGCATTCATCTACCTGTCTGTCACTGTCTCCTTCATAATCATAAACACTGGGAGTACCGTCACAATATAGGTTAAATGCCAGCCGTATAATCCTTACGCTGCCGCTTGTCTGCCAGCCTTCATGCAGGCATTCCGTTTTCACGTATCCTGTCTTAAAATCGTATATCTGTTCTGCGTTTTCTCTTGTATCCCGGTCAATTCCAAGACAATACACCAATGCCTTGTGGTATACATCCTGATATCTGCACTTTGGCAGATAGGTGTAATAAAATTTTTCGTGCTCCTTATTTTTGAAAGTAATTGTGCGAGTAGTATCTTTACCTGCTCTTAACGCTGTGTTATTTGCCATTTTAATTTCCTCCTGTTTTTTTGTACATGACCGTAACAAAAAAGACACTCTTCTAAAATTTCTCTTAGAAAAGTGTCCTCATAATGTAAAAATATTGATTTCATTTTGCATGGACTATTTAAAATCATTTATTATAGCCCATTAAGGAGGTTTTATTTGTCGTACCTTTGTCGTACTCTACATCAAAAAGCCTACATTTTTTAATCCTTTATCGGATTTTTAATACAGCTTTGCACCAGCCGGAATATGTTCATCTACCATCAGTAAATGTAATCCCTCTCTTCCGTCTTCCTCGTGTACTGCTGAAATCAGCATACCTTCGGAATCAATGCCCATCATCTTTCTCGGCGGAAGGTTTACGATTGCAATCGCTGTTTTTCCTACCAGTTCTTCCGGTTCATAATACTCGTGAATACCGCTTAAAATCGTGCGTTTACGGTCTGTTCCGTCATTCAGAGTGAACTTTAAAAGCTTCTTACTCTTCGGAACTGCCTCACACGCTTCAATCTTTACGGCTCGAAAATCTGACTTGCTGAAAGTGTCAAAGTCAACGTTTTCTTCAAAAAGCGGTTCGATTTTTACATTGGAAAAATCAATCTTCTCAGCAGGTTTTTCCTCTGCTTTTACAGCCGGTGCTGCCTGTGCCGCATTGTTTGCTTCGTTCTTGGAAGCGCCCTGTGACTTCATTGTCGGGACCCTTTTTGTGGTTCTTTCATACTCGACCAAGCTGGTGTTAATACTATGAAATTCTCCATATTCCAATTATCCCCCATACTTCATATTTTTGCTCTACTTTGAGTCACTTTGCGGGCAAATGATGTAAAATATGATGTAAATGATGTAGGGCGATAGTAGTATATGCAAGAGCATAGTCATATACAAGAAATTATAACTTCTCTTATTTACAATGTCAATCCACATCAAAGTAACGCTGCCTTATCTTTTCCTGCTTCAGAACAAGAAAAAAGAACACACAACACTCTGTATGTTCTCTTTCTGTATGTGAAGTCCAATATTATACTTTGAAGTAGCTATCCAATCCTTTGAACTCTTCCGCTTTCATTTCTTTTGTAACATCAGCATAGATGTTCAGTGTAGTTGAAATATCTGAATGTCCGAGTGCGTCTTGAATGACCTTTATATTTACTCCAGCTTCACACATTCTTGTTGTAAATGTATGTCTAAGCGAGTGGCAGCTAAAATGAGGAAGTAACACATCAGGTTCATCACTGTGCAAAAACTGCTCATCATTGCAATCACGGATAATTCTTCGGATTGCTTTGTTGAGTGTGGCTTGGTGCTGTGCCTGACCAAAACGATTGATGAAAATAAAATCTGTATATCCGTCAATCGTGACCTCGCAATGAAGTCCTAAATCTTCCTGCTTCTGTTTCTCATGTTCAAATGCTTCTTTCACAAAACCGAGCATTGGAACCTGCCTCATACTCGCCGGAGTCTTCGTTGTATTTACATTGAAATAACAGCCACTTTTACTTCCCTCGGTTCTGTGGTCATAATATACAAGAGTATGATTAACATCAATCATTCCACTTTCCATATCAATATCACACCATCTCAATCCAGTTACTTCCCCCACACGAAGTCCAGTTCCTATCATTACTGCAAAGACCGGATACCAGTGTTCATATACAGGGTGGGTTTTCAGGAAATTCAGAAATAGCTCCTGCTCCGGTTTCGTCAACGCTCTACGCTTTTCCGACTGAAAACAATGTGCTTTTTTCAATTCTCTCAACACATTATCTGACGGGTTATTTCTGATAAAGTCATCATCGACAGCAATCTGTAAAACCTGATGAAGAACCGTATGTATATTATCAATCGTTGAAGGCTTCAAATTTCTTTCATCAACAAGATAATTGTAGTATTTCTTAATATCCGATTTCTTCAGCGTTGATATTCTTTTACTTCCAATCACTGGTCGCACAAAAGTATTGTACATATATTTGTAATTTTCAAAGGTATTATTCTTCAGCCCTCTTTTCATATTTGCCCAAAGGTCAAATAATTCATCAATGGTTGTGTATCGTGCTTCGGTCTTAATACCATCACATTTATCTTTCTGAATACGCTTCTCTTTTTCTCTCAGGTCATCTAAGGTTCTTGCGTAAACAAATCTTCTTTTCATCTGGCTGTCCTGCCAGCTAAATTGATAAGTACCGTCTTTTCTCTGAACCTCTCCGGTTTTCAGAACAACCCTTGATTTATCTTTTCTTTTTGTCGCCATTGTATCCTCCTAAATTCTAAACTGCTTATCTATATATTTGTCCAGTCGTTCCCTCACAATATGGATTTTATTGCCTATCCATATTGCAAAGGGACAACCTGCTTGATTAGACAACTCACGCAACTTCGTTCTCCCTATACCGGAATATGCTGCGGCTTCTTCGATTGTCAGCCACTTTCTTTCCCATATCGGTTCTTCAGCATTGCTTATGAGTTTTTCCTGATATGTTCTTACTTCGGCAAGTAAGCGTTCATCATCATTCAAGGAAAGTAAGTTTTTCAATGTATTCATCAAAAATCCTCCTCTTAATCATTCGACGATTTCCTATATGAAGAACAAATGGGCATTCTTCTTGGCTTGTTAGTTTTCTCAGTCTTTCTCTACCTATGCCAGAATATTCAACTGCTTCATCAATCGTCAAATTAGACTTATGCCATATCGGCACATCATATTTTTTTCGGATAATCTTTTCTGTATCTGCCATTACGGAAGCACCTCCTTGTTTTTTTCTGCCCTTATGATAATTAAAAAATGGCGATGAGCCTATTATGCGAACCGACCCATCGCACATTTTACAAATCAGCTATATCGAATACGCATTATCAAGATATTCGTCCAGTTTTCTTCTTTTAATCAGTCGCTTACTTCCATTCCAAAGAACAAAAGGGCAAAACTCCGAGTCGGACATTTCTCTTAATTTTCTTGAGCCAATACCACAATAAGCTGCGGCTTCTTCTACTGTAAGATTGGACTTTTTCCAGATAGGAATAATGATTTTATTTTCTGTCATTGCTTCCCCTCTTTTCTTTCTTTGATGAATATCTGTCGGTAACAACATAATCCCAACCATCCCCATCGCACTTATCACATCTATCTTTTCGCTTTGCAAATGGGTCGAGTCGCCTTACAATATAGTCCGGATTGTGAATATAATCATTCAGGCACTTTGGGCATAGGCAGCGAATATTTTCTTTCCCCTCCGGCTTGTAAACCCAAAGTCCAAAAGTCTTTTTCAAAGTTGCGTTTATCTGCCTGAAAAGTTTATTATCATCTACCGTACCTATGTATTCACGCAAATCCTCTCTATTGACTGTCCGTATCTGCTCCAGAAGAACCATTGACGGTTTCTTCAGTCCAAACTTCTCGCCGAGAATAATGTGCGATGGCAAATATCTTTTCTTGATTACACTTGTAACTGCCGCAACAATAATCGTTGGAGCATTCTGGTTGTAATCGTCTGCCTGAACTACAAGTACCGGACGCTCTCCACTTTGTACTGAACCACTGTTATCTCCAAAGTCATAGTAGAATAAATCCCCACGATAAATCATTTTTTCTTTCATATACATAACCTCACAAGAATCTAATTTTTAAAGTGTCATTCGTATCCGGAATGAAATAACCCCTTCACTCATTTGGACAAAGGGTGCTGAAATGCACACCCAAAATCAGAGATTTTCATAAAATTTGATAAAGTTTTTCTTTGCCGCAGCAATAGACTTATCTACGGAGCTGTAATATACGCCCTCCTGCTTTGCAATCGCTCTGGAACTCAGACCGCAGCACACATTCTTCATAAGGCGTTCCCTTTGAAGTGGCTGCAACATTGAAAGTGCTATCCTTGCTTTCCTGATTTCACACTGACGCAATTCTTCTCTTTCCAGTTCAAGCCTTTCTTCCTCTGCTCTTTCAAACGGGTCGTCAAACATAATGGCAAGTTCTTTATGGAACTGTGAGGACATTTCATCGTCATATCCATAGCAGTCAAGTGTGCGACTGCTTCTCTTTGCATACTTGTCCTCATTTCGGTTTGCATCGTCAATTACCTCTCCCTGTGCAATGGAAAGATGAACAAACGGAGAATATCTTTCTATAACAAGGGGATACTTCTCCCAAAGCTCTTTTACCGATAATTCCGTAATAATCGCCCATCTTTCAGCTCCGGTATAACCGTTATATTCGTATTTAAGATTTATCAGTTTACAATCCTTTACAAATAATTCTTCTTGTTCTGTTAATGTAAGTTTGTTTTTCATTTCCGTAATCTCCTTTGAATTTTGAAAAATTGATAAGTTTCAAAATTCGGAGATTACGGGTACTCAGCTATCTGGCACTGCCATGCGTTATAAAACATAAAAGTCCTTTCCCAAGTAAGGGAAAAGACCTAATACTGCACGAAGCATAATCGAATAAAACAGCAACAAAAAAAGCACCGTCGAATCTGAACAGCAAAGAATACTTCTATTCTTCACTTATCCGGCTTCGTACGGTGCTTGGTAGTTTAGCAAATAAATTGCTTATCTCCGCTTACTCGATTAGAAATCGTTTCGATATTTACTTGTAATCTTCATCGCCTGCAATTCCTGCCATATCCGTTCCTGCGGATTCTGCGGAAGTAAGCGAGATTTAAGATATGGACATTCTTGCATTTCTGACACTTCACACTCAAATGTCCGGTTGCGTCTGAAAAAACTCTTTGTATCCTGAACCCACAAGTCGGGCAGAGAATATCACGCTCTTTCAGACTTTCAGCTTCCACTCTTGACAGAAGCAATCTCTTTTGTATTTCAGGTGCTACCTGAGTCTGTAACCTCATTGAGAAACACCTCCCAGATTTAACTCATTGGAAATGTACTCAAGGATATTGTGATACTCAAATAGCCCCATATCTCTCAATCTGATAACCAAGGCTGTATAAGATACTCCGATATAAGCTGCCATTCTGCGGATAACTGCTTTATCCTTTGAAGTAATGGTATTATCGCCATAAACTCTTATCGGATTTGACTGATTATATTTCGCCAAGGCATTTTCAATAATTCTTCTCGGCATAAGAAGCGAAGCTCCCATTGTATCTGCCTGCCACTCAACAGACGCAAACATCTGAGCCAGTTCCTCTTTGGAATAACTACGCTCACTGTCATACTCTGCATGAAAGCGTCCTTCACTCGGCATTGCATACATCTTACTCAAGATATGATGTGACGCTTCGTGTGCCATTGTAAATCTGCGACGTCCCTGCTCCTTTTCAGCAAGAAGAAATTTATCAAGTACGATGGTATCTTTCGGGAAAACAAAGGGAATAATTTTTCCGTCCTGATGTATCAGCAGTGGTGTTGCTCCATCTGCCAGAAAACCAATCCTGCCTGCATCATCTTCTGCGAAAGAAGCGTATTCAATTCGTAACATAAGAAATTCTGTAATGAAATGTTCTATGTCGATGGATTGAATCACTCGATTGCTAAACTTATTAGCATACGCTGTTATCAAGCCTTCGCTGATTTCTTCCAACTCGGCTCTTGACATATAAATACTCAAGTTGTGTCCACCTCCGACTCCACCTTGTCCGGCGGTGCAACTCCTCCGGCAAAGTTCTGTTGTATTTCCGCACTATCCAAATTGATTAGATAGCGAATTCCTTCAAGTGTTCTCATTCGTCTGTCCTCTGTTATAGTTCTTTGATGATGTGACAAGCCACACCCTGAATGCAGCACTCATCTACAATGATGTCTTTCATCTTCTTATTTTCCGGGTGGAGAATGATTTTCTTATTCTCATCATCTCGGAAGTAACGTTTCAATGTATTCTGATTATCCACAAGGGCAACTACTATATCGCCCTCATTGGCTTCTACCTGCTTTTTAACAACCACAAGGTCGCCGTCATCAATCCCTGCTTCAATCATAGACTGACCGCTTGCTCTTAATATGAAGAAATCTCCTTTACCGAAAATAGCAGTAGGAAGTGATACATATTCTTCAATATTTTCTTCCTCATACTGAGGACTGCCACAAGGAATAGAACCTACAATCGGTGTCTGTGTCTGTTCGCCACTGTACTTACGGGTCACATTGGTGCGAATCTCCTGCCCGTCGTACTCAATCATATTCTTCTCAGCCATCTCTACCAAGTATTTATATGCTGTACCTCTGGCAATACCAACCGCTTCAGCAATCTTTGTAGTCGATGGGGATTGTCTGTTTTGCAGGTAATAATCCTCGATATACTTTTTTATCTCACTCATAAGTTCAGGACTCTTGCTTCTCATACCTGCACCTCACTTTCTTTTCTATCGGAAGCAGTTTGCTTTCGATAGTTTTATTATACCTGATACGAAAATTTTTTCAAGTAGGTTTTTCGCAAAAGAAAAGAGGTGTCGCAATTTGCTAACACCTCAGTATCTTTCAATATTTTCATTGAAAAATTCCGCCCATAAAGGCTTTTTTGTTCAATGACCTTAGATTTTGCAATTTGTGCAGACCGTCTGCACAAATTCTATTCTGTTTCCTTTTCTTCGTTATCCTGCTGTTGAAGATAGAACATTGCCTTTTGAGTTTCAATCTCCGCTTTCAGTTCTTCTTTTGTCGGCAGGTATAATTTGTACTTGGAAGCAAATAATTGTTCATTGCCGTGCATAACAGAATAACGGGCAATATCATCATCTGTATCGGAACAAAGAACAATACCGATTGTTGGGTTATCGCCTTCACTGCGTTTCAGTTCGTCATACATACGGATATACATGTCCATCTGTCCTACATCTTGATGTGTTATCTTCTCTGTTTTCAGGTCGATGAGAACAAAGCATTTCAGTATGTAATTGTAAAACACAAGGTCGATATAATAGTCCTGCTTCTCCGTATGAATATGCTGCTGTCTTGCCACAAAAGCATATCCCTTTCCAAGCTCCATCAAGAATTTCTGCAAATTGGAAAGGATACTTTTCTCAAGGTCACTCTCTGTAAAATCTGTATTCTGCGAAAATCCTAAGAACTCCGCAACTACCGGATTTTTAATGAACTCCAACTTATCATTCTGATACGGTGCAGTCAGTTCCTTCATTTCACTTTCTACAAGCTCTTTTTTCTGTGTCCCCAGCATACGATAATAATACTGAGAAGAAATGTTCCTCTGCAAAGTACGAACACTCCAAGTCTGTTCTGCGGCTTCTTTCTCATACCAGTCACGAGCTTCAGGGTCTTTGACCTGTAATAATGTTCTATAATGCGACCACGAAAGCAGAACGCCGGATTGTCTACACGCCGTGTCGACAATTTCAGGAAAGGTTTTATAAAACTTCAGACAATGATATAAATTACTTCTATCATATCCTTTTCCATATCGCTGAGTCAGTTCTTTAGAAATTTTCTTTATTACCTCTAGCCCATACTCCGAGC
Source organism: Ruminococcus sp. Marseille-P328 (assembly GCF_964249465.1). NCBI lineage: Bacteria > Bacillati > Bacillota > Clostridia > Eubacteriales > Oscillospiraceae > Ruminococcus > Ruminococcus sp. Marseille-P328. The sequence continues at coordinate 112,244 of NZ_CAXUBQ010000001.1, forward strand.
GTTCATCTCCACCTAATTCTTCTTCTGCTATTCTGTAACCAATCAACCAATTTCTCTGCACGAGCAATGTATTGACAGCCTGATATGCAGCTTTTTGTGAGGACTCGATAATCCCACACATATCCTTTAAGATGTCATCGGTTTTAACAAAATTATCCATAAAACTATTTTGACCGATTTTTTCTAATTTATTCTCCATAGCCATCGCTCCTTTGGATTTCATTTTCAAATTATTCGCTTTCCTGCATATCCTCATCGGCTTGTGCAATCATCTGTCTGTACTGTTCTTTTACACTTTCCGGTGCAAGTATCTGTACCTTGCCATTAAAGCCAAACACCCAACCGAAAAAGGTAGGACTGGCTGATACTTCGGTCTGTACTCTGAAGGAAGTCATATCATACGCAAGGGTTGTCACATCTTCTCCGAAACGGTCAACCATTGTTTTCATCAGACTATTATCACATCTTAAATCCACAAGAACTTTCTCGCCTGAGAACATAAAGAATACTTCCTTTGTGTAATTCTCAATATCAAAATCATCAGGCATAGAAATAATATCTTTATCCAATATCTCCGGCTTGGAAGCAATACGGTCTACCCTGAAATTGATAACCTTACTTTTCTTCTCAGAATATCCGAGAACATAATAATAGTCCCCACACCAGAGAAGTTTATACGGACTGAGCTTATATACTTCGCCCTTATTCTTCAGAACCTTCTTCTTTAATCCGGTATAATCGTAATACTGGAAAGAAATCTGTTTACTTGCATTGATGGCGTCATTTATAGCGTCGATGATGTAATATATCTGCTCATTATCGGGCTTAATGCGATTGACCACATAGTTATTACGCTTCAGCTTTGCCACCTGCCCCGGACTGGTCATCGTATGTATCTTCTCAATCAAAGTTTCGCTTTTCTTCTTGGTAATGAACTTCGATGACTCCACTGCGTCTATCAGCAGTTTCAGTTCCGGCAATTCAAACTTACGACTGGCTACAAAGTATTTGCTCTGAGTAGAATGGATAGTAACAATATCCATTCCAAACTCTTGAAGTGCAGCAATGTCTTTCGTAACAGTAGTTCTATGTGCAGATATTCCATATTCATCATTCAATATATTGATTAACTGTGTTGTGGAAAGAGGATTTTCTTCATCAGTTCTTTCCAGTAAAATCTTTTGTAAATATAAAATCCTTGGCTTTGTTTCCATAATTTTTACATACTCATCACTTGATTAAATCTATATGTCGATACTTGCCTGTTGAACTACTAAAGTTGGTTCTAAAACATTTGATTTCATGAGCGTACTTCCTGCATACATTAAATAGTGGATACCGCTTGCAACTGCCATTTCCTCGGCTGCCGCTTTTTTGGCAAGTACAACTTCATCATCTATCTTATTATCGCCTTTTACCTCTATCAGTTGATATGAACCATCTTCCATTAGAGCAAGAAAATCAGGATAGTACTTTCTCAATCGCTTTGACTCAGGGTCATAATATTGCACCGACAAATCACCTTGATTAGAAGTAAACATACCAGTAAAATAAATTTCCTTAACCTTATTACTTGAAATATACTGTAAAAAACATTCTTTCTCTGGTTTAGAGTCGAAACAATATGTATCTGCATGGAAACTCTTTGCTTCTTCCTTTGGAGTGAAATTATTGTGTCCTTTGGTAATTACAAGCTCATCATTGGCAGAAAACTCATAGTATCCTGAATCTTTTGGTTCCCTAAGAAGTACCATATCAACATCTTCACTTTTCTGTGTACTCTTAACCTCATAAAGTGTATGAAAAATTTCAGGTATTATCACATCTTCCAAAATCTCATTATGACGATTAACTGCTGCAACAATATTATCTGAACCGTCCACGGACTCACGTAATATCTTAGCAATCGTAAGGCAAGAAATATTCATATACCGTGAAATTTCTGCCGTCAAAGAAAATTCGCTAAATCGCTCTTGCTCTTTCATAGAGTCAATATTCGTTTCCTTTTCAGATAATCCTAATCGCAAACTTCCTTTTTCATACATCTTAGCTTCATATTTTGACTCGTCCAATTCTGCCAAATGGAAATCAATAGGTACAGAATATTCCTTTTCGATGAGAGAATATTCGTGCCACAATCTTTTCATTTTAATACTTCTTGGCGGCGGTAAAACACGAACCTTATACACTTTTTTATTTGTATTTGGGGATTTACCAAAATCTGAAATCTCCATATTATAATTTTTTCGAAGTTCATCATCGAGCGTGTCATAATTCTCTTTTGACAAGAAAATTGTAGCTTTTAACTGTTCCTTTGTAAGCTGTCTTAAGCAACGCATTGTAGCCTGTAGAACAAATACTTTTGATTTTGGACTTCTAAATAAAGCAATTCCAAGCAGTGAACGACAATTCCAACCCTCTCGCCCCTTTTCAACAAGGATAATAAATTGCTTTTTACTTCCCTCAGTACCAATAACATCAAGGTTGTTAAAATTTTTAATATCCTCATCTTTTGTGACAGACGGGTCGCCTGTATTTACCAAAACAGTCGAAAGCGATATACCAAGTTCACTTAATACTTTTTCAACAGCAGGACGTACCACATCTGTTGCTTCTTTAACATTTGCTGCAAAAATAGCAAGCTTCGGTAATAATCCTTCATAAGTTTTACCGCCATAGCGTTCCCAAAATTTTGTAATCGAAGTACGCAGAAACTCCTCATTTTTAACGTTTTCAAACCCAATCGGGTCTGCATCTTTTAAATATCCGTGAGCAATAGACTCATTCAATCCATAGGCATATACTACCTCTGGTAACACCTGCTTATTAACATACGGTGTACCTGTGTAGTTATAGCACGCAACAATAGAGGTGCTTGCAGCAAGCATATTGATTGTATTACGAAGAGTGGTCTTGTTTGCTCCACCAGAACGAAGTTCTTTCTCCAAATTAGCTCCAAACAAATGATGTGCTTCATCGACATACACACCCAACTGTGGCAGACGGCAAAGTTTCTTAAAACGTTGATTATCAATCAATGAAGCATCGTCCCACACGTCAAAACCATCATCGCCGTTGCCTCCATAAACATCTGCGAGTAATGAACCTGAGCCGAAAAGGATATCTACCGGTGTATCCTCCTTACGTTTTTTCTTTACAATGATTTTCTGATTATTAGAAATAACTATATTAAAATCAGAATCATCAATTGTATGAAGCGTTATACCTGTCCCTTCAAGGAAATGGAACTTTATGTTTTGGTCTAAAACATGAGCATATTCTGGTGGCACAACCTTCGTTTTATCAAAGGTCATAATCTCTCGAAGAGATTCCAAAACAGTCTTATCTGGTGCAAATACCAATGCATTATGACAAAATCTTTTATCCTTTGGGTATTTCTTGGCAAGTAGGAACTCATAGAAAATACAAGTAGCCATAAGAATAGTCTTGCCAAGTCCCATAGTTAAAGCATAAATATAGTTAGGATAATCTTCCTTATACTTCTTCATCTGCTTAAACACAATTTCGTTCTGCTCATCACCCATATCTAAAAGTGTCCCCTGACCGCCTTTGTGAATAGTATAATACGACGCATCTGAAAATCTATTTTCTCTTTTTCTCCATTCATCGAACATTTGATACATATGGGCATTATCCATAAATTCCTTGACAAAAACATACATCTCCAAGGCTTCAAATTGTGGTTCACGCAGAAATGCATCACTATTTTCGTTGCTATCATTATATGCAAGGAATTTTTTTGTTAAGTCATTGTATCTTGAACGGATTTTTCCTCTATTTTTGCTGTAATATTCCCATAGCTGTTCATAGAAAGCAAAATCCTGAACAAATGCTTTTGTATTTTTTGCCATAGGTTATTCAACCTCCATTTCCAATGACTCCGACAACAAGTCTGTAATCTTAACTCGAATAGTTCCTGCATCTTCAGGAATATCATAAATACCACTTACAATTTCTTTCTTGTCTGGCACATCAGTTATCGTTGGCTGCATAACCACTCCATCGTAATTCCAGTCAATCATTATTGACTCTACTAGCTGACGCCAATCCTCCACATATTCTTTTTGTAAAGAAAGTTTCTGCATAAGATTCATTGGATAGAACGACCTAATAACCAGTTTACTTCCCTCTTTGACAATCTCTGCCTCCGCCTCTCGTTTCAGTTGTAAGTCTTTCTTATCTCTGAGAATATCCACAATTTCAATATCCAGTTTATACTCAGAAAGTCCCTGCTCCAAAGAAGCCTTTAAATCAGGTTCGTGTCCCATACAAACAATGGTTATTCTTTCTACAGGTTGAGTCGGATTATCTGCCTTTCTTTTTTCATATGTTTTATATGGAAGATTTGCTTTTAATTCTTCCAAATCTGCCTTAGTTGCAATACGGTTTACTGGCATAATTTTAACCATTCGACCGTCAAGTTCTCCGTCCCACACATCGCTCTGAGGAAACGGTTGAATCTCAAGCGCTTGAATAATCAAATCTCTCGCTTCCAAAGGATTCCTAAAAAAATCATAATTATTAACGTTATAAACTTCAAATCCAGTATATTTCTGGTTTTCCTGCAACTGACTATCTAACTCTTTTGCTACATTGATAAGACGTTTAGTAGTTGTTTGAATTGAGCCAAGGTTAATATCTGCCCCAATAAATTTTCTTCCAAGTTTCATTGCTACAGCTTGGGTTGTTCCACTTCCCATAAAGCAATCAAACACCAAACTTTCTGGATTAGAAGATGTTCTCATGATTCGTTCAAGTAAACATTCCGGTTTCTGGGTAGGATAATCTAACCTTTCAGATGATGTAGGACTAACACGATTTAAATCGTCCCATAAGTCTGTAACAGGAGTTCCTTTTGCATCCTTCAAATATCTTCTTCTACTAAGAGATTTTCCTGTTGAAGACAATTGTATTTCTCCGGCTTCATATAAGGACTGCATAGTTTCTTTTGAATATCTCCAATATCCCGATACTCCTAAGAATTCGTAATAGGGATTTCCTTTACTTGCTCCACCTGGTCCATCAACGGGTGTTAATCGATACCTTTCTCCAGTAACTTCATCTATATATTTATAATCTCTTTCAATAGTTTCCTTTGAATATGCTAAATACTGCTGGTTCCATATAGGATGTCCTGTCTTAGAATAAATAAAAATCGTGTCAGTTACAATTCCAAAATGCTCTGTTCCCTGACCAGCATTCCCCTGTGCGTGTGAACGTTTCCATGTTATAACATTATGACAATTCATTGGACCAAACAATTCGTCTAATATACACCTCAAATGTGATGATTGATGCCAATCACAATGTAAATATAATGTACCTGAATCTGACAATAATTCTCGCATAATTATCAATCTTTCGTACATAAATTGAAGATAACCATCATTGTTCCAAATATCTCCATATTGTTTTTCCTCAAAAGATGCCGTATCACTTGTTGCACTATTTGATTTAATACGTATGCTTTTCTTATAGTAAGCTTTACTATCAAATGGTGGGTCTATATAAATAAGGTCAATTTCCCCACGATATTCTTTAAGCAAATGGCTCATAACCTGTAAGTTATCTCCCCAAAATATCTTATTTATCCAGCCGTTAGTTTCCTCACCATATCTTTCACGAAGCTGAGCCGGATAATATTGTGTAGACTCATAGGGACGCTTTCCCGTCCATCTAAGCTCTGGATATCCCTTAATTGTCGGGCGTTTATCAAATTCAAAAGTCATTTGTCCTTCCATTTTTTAATCCTCCGTTATTCTTTGCTACCATATTTATTTCTGTGGCTCTAATCGGTATAAGTCGTCCTTCCATATACAAATCCCGCCCCAGTAAACTATGAAGTAGAATATATTTATCAGTTTCCAACAGATTAGGATTTTCACTCAGCAAAGCATTCACTCTTTCAATCATCATTGGTTCTGTAAGCTGTGCTAAAGTGGATTCAACATCAAGCTCTCCTGCATTTTGAAGTTTCGTAAGACTGCTTAACAGCCCAATCCAATGATAAAGAAGTTTTCGCTTTTCTGCATCTACTTCTTCCTTTGTCATAATTTCAGACAATATTGGCTGATTCTCAACTACCTTATGTTCTGTTTCACATTTTATCTGGTCTATCTTAAGCTCTTTAGAAAATAAAACATCTTTTGCCCCCTTCCAAAGTGGGACTATATGCTTATGCCAAACATTAGGAATTACTTCATAGAAGAAAACATCTTCTGCTCGGTCAATGGCATATTTAGAATATTCCACCATCTTATCTCGAACTAAATCTTTTATAGGAGAAGCATAACTTTTCTGCACCACACTATCAGCCACATAATGCTTTAATTCCTTAAGTACCCTATGTGGTTTTCGATTCATCAACCTGCCATATTCATCTATAAAAGCTTCATCATTTTTCCATTTTATGAAAAGTTCATCTGTTGGAATAATATATATAATATTATTTTTCCTAACTCTATGTTCTGCCATACACTCTACCTCTCGTTACTTATTGCAGTAGTATCGAAAATCGCAGTTCTTACAAGTTTTCGCATCATCGCAGCGATGCTTAAAATCCTTCCTAAGAATTTTATGTACAGTATCATCAAAAGCTGCAACTGTTCCTTCAATAGCAGTCCTTGTATAAGGATATGTTATCATCGGATTACCATTTTCTTCTCCCGTATAGTAGAGATGCATTTTGCTTACCTTCTGTCCGGTTCTCTGTTCAATAAGATAAGCATAGATTTGTAATTGTCTACGATAATGTTCTAACCTTTCTCGCATCTTAACCATATCTGGCTTTCGCTCAGATTTGAAATCAACTATTTCAACTGTACCGTCAACGCCTTTGACAAGGTCAATCTTACCATCTATGATATAGTCCTCTTTAACAAGACTTACATCTACCTCAGCCTGCTGAACAGATGCCCATTTGCCGTCCATTCTCTCTGCATATCGTTCTACTTGACTGAGTGCTGCATTACGCTGTGGCTCAGCCAAATAAGTATGCTCCGACTTAACAAGCGAATTATAATTTGACTCAAACCAAGTAGCAATATTATCGTTAGTGATTTTATCGACTTCTCCTCTGATAGCAGCTCTATGAATATCTTCAATGGTTTCATGAACCAAAGTACCGAACATCATAGCGTTCTGTCGAACAGGCATAAATTCAAGTTCCTTATAGAACTTATACTGTAAAGCACAAGTTTCATAAACTGTAATGTGAGAAGTAAACGAAAAGGAATTTTTCAAATTTACCTTCTTTACAGATTGAAAAGAAAATTCGCTTAAATCAAATTCGTCACTATCCACACTCTGAATTTCATCATAAATATCTCTAAAGTATTGGCTTGGAGTACGTTTATTTTCATCGCAGGTAAGTACGAGCAAATTCTGTGCCCTTGAAAAAGCCGTATAGTATAATCTCCAAAAATCAAAATACTTTGTTTGGTCATAAGGTTCAAATGCCGGTCTATGGAAATATTTTTCCTCGACTTCTGTCATAAGGTCTTTATATGTTTTTCTCGGTACATTACTTAAAGAATCCACCAATACAATTGGGAACTCCATTCCTTTAGATTGATGTATTGTAAGGAATGACACACAACCACTCGGTGCATACTCCGCCTCGTCTTCATACTCAGATATTCCACCGTCATAAAGTAGTTTTAAATAAAGATTAAAAAGTAGTTCTGTGTTTCTATCAATATATGAACCATTAAATACATCAACTCTATGCAGATACTCAAACTTACCGATTATCTGTGTAAGTAAAGCAAGATTTCTTGTAGGTCGAATATCAACAACACCTACACTCATATCTGTATCAAGAATATCGCTAAAAGGTCTAAACATAAACAACTTATAAAGCAATCCTGAATAAGCATAATCCGTCGTTCCAGTCAACCCTGCGTGTACTTTGCCGTGTTTTCTAATAAACTGTAATAGTTCTTTATTATCCGCCCTAGTAACATATTCATTAGCAGCAACAATGCATTCCCTATAATATCGGTAATGTTCTACCTGCAAAAAATCAAATTCTTGTTTTTCAAGTTTCATTACATATTTAGGAAACATAAGCATTAAACACCCCAATGCCAGTTTTATCTCATCACGTTTGAAAAACATATCTGAACGAGGAGAATAGACATTTATTCCATTTCTCTCCAAAAAATTTGCAAGTGCTGTTACTCGCTGATGCTTAACCGAGCTGAATAAAAAAGCCAGTTGGTTGTAATCCGTAAGCTTTCCTGATTCTTTTAACTCCTTAATAAAACCAAGTATTTTCTCATGCCACTCATCTTCATCATCTTTGCTAAATAATTTTACTACCGCAGGACTTTGTATATCGGACTTTACGTGTGGCTCAATTTTCTTTTGATAGCGATATCTATCCCAAGAAAATTTGAATTTATGCCCCGATGTAGTTGATATCCATTCGTTATAAAAATCCACAATATCACTATTAGAACGATAATTTACTACCAGCGGAATAATCTTACATCCCTCATTTTCAAATTTGTGCGGAAATTCAAGTATATTACGGATAGTTGCACCCCTAAAACGATATAAACCTTGGTCATCATCTCCTACAACGCATATATTATGATGTTTAGCTCCAAGCAAAAACACTATCTGTTCCTGTATGTAGTTTGTATCCTGATATTCATCTATCATAAGATATTGCAGTTTATCTTGTAATTCTTCTAATATCTGTTTATTCTGCATAAGCAATTTGTAACATTCAGTCTGAATTGTTGAGAAATCAATCAAATTTCCTTCCTCAAGCATTTCTTGATAAACAGACAGCACTCTTCCAAGTGTTCTTATCCCAGGATTATCATCTGACTGCAATGCTTCAATATCAACCATTTCTTCAGACAAATGGTTGATATATGTGCAAATCTCATCAGACCGTTTCCAAGAACCTCCCTTTGAAAGAAGCTCATCAATTCCCTCTATATTCTTGAATTTATGAAAATTTCTAAACACAAGATACTTTTGGTCGAAAGTATCAAGTAAACGATAATTTCGTTTAAGTCTTGTAAACTCTAAATTCTCTTTTATAATCCTCAAACATAAAGAGTGAAATGTACCAATATACATTTCATTTACATTGACAGAAATATTCCTTTCTGCTAACTCATTTGTAATACGGGTTATAAGTTCTTTAGCTGCCTTTTCCGTAAAAGTAGCCATCATTATTTGTTCAGGTTGTATGCCACATTCTTGAATAAGATAAACCGCCCTCTTAACAAGTGTAAATGTTTTACCTGTACCGGGTCCTGCTGTGATAAGCACAAGACCGTCTGTGGCACTTATTGCTTCTTTTTGAGCTTCGTTTGCATTTCCATAATTAAACATATAAACAGCTCCTATTCCGTCCCAGTAAAATCCACTTTTCTTTATTCATCTAAAATAACTTCGCATATATCTCCGATGTCACAATGAAACACCTGACATATCCTCATCAGTACTTCAAGAGATACTGGCTCATTCTTATTTATCTTCGTTGCAGCGTATGATGTAATTTCGGCTGCACGCATTAAATCCTGTCTTTTCATTTGATTGTCAATCATAAGTTTTTGAAGTTTGTTATAGCATATCTTCATCAGTAACACCTCTTCATCTTATAATTCTTCTTCGTTACAGTTAACCATTTAACATTATATATTAAATTTTCAGGCATTTCAAGATTTCGGACAGAAATGTAACCTTTCAGACACTAAGGTGTCACTTTTTACAAACACCTAATACGACTCTTTTAAAGAATACTAAAAAAGAGATGCCGAAGCACCTCAATTATACATTCTATTATTAACATTCAATGCAATCATTGCTATGACCTTTTCTATCGGCGGCTCTTTTCCGTCCGGTGCAACTACTTTCCAAAAAGCTATTGCTTCCGGTTCAGCACTTTTCATTGCTTCCCGAATGGCAAACTGCATTTCCTCTTTTACTGCTTTTTCGGTTGTTCCATTTTCTTTCGCTATTTGTCTGAAAATGTCGTTCACTTCTACTTCCTCCTATGTCTATTAGTATGTGTCTATCACTGACAGTTGTTGTTATAGCATATTCTCTCTGTCGAAGTCCCGAAAAATTTGTCGATAGCAGAAATTTTTTATACTGAAAAAAAGAAAGCTCGTCGATTAGGACGAACTTCTGTGTTTTATGGAAGTATTTGCTTTGACTGCTTCACAAGTGTATCTATGACTTCATAAATTCTGTTTCTATCTTCAGGAACAAGTTTTTCAAGCTTCTCATTCAGCATTGAGTTCTTGACTGTATATCCCGTTTCCAGAACATCTGTAAGAACCATATCCGATGATACACCTAAAGCATTTACTATCTTTATGAAAGTTTCGAGTGACGGAATTTTCTCTCCACGCTCAACCATACCAATATAATTTGTTGTCAAATCTGTTCTCTCAGCCAAATCTTCTTGACGTAATTTCCTCGCAAGTCGGAACTTTCTTATATTCTTGCCGATTGTATCGAGCTTCATCACATCACCTCCTTTAGTGTGTTTCCATAACTAATAGTATAGGTTAAGTCGATTTCAAATCACACGCACCCAAAGGAAGCCAAACCAACTATTAGTGATGATTCCCAACTATTTTTATGTTATACTATAAAAGTAGTAATTCACGATTGTTAATGGCGAAAGACAAATCACAACCCAAGAGCCAAGTTAAACAATCTCCATAGAATAAACTTAGGGGTAAAAGGAATGGACGAACAAAAGATAATATTCAGTAATCGGTTTGAAAAAGAGAAATTTGAGGATTACAAAACAGATTTGGGAACTGACAGCTCAGTTACTCCCGACTTTACGGAAGCTGATGATTTTTTAAAATTTATACAGAAGAACCGCAGAAGTGTTCCAAGTAAAGAGCGAATTGCTGACAAGGATAAATTTATCAAAACCGTTTACGAACTATCCAATAGCTTTGAAATTGACGCTGACCTGATAGAATTTGCCGAGGGATATATCGCCAACATCTATGTAGATTATGCCTGCTACACTGGATATATCAAGAAGCTGTTAGCAATTCTTTTTATCCTTGCCGATGATATTTCCTTTTTAGACGGCAGTAAAGAAAATGCCGATATGCTTTTCAGCTTCACTTATCACACACACCATATTTTCCTGAATAACAGAAAAACAACTGATTTCTCATAATGTACCCGATGGCTACTCAACTGAGCAGCCATCTTTTCAATTTTCCAGACACCGTCTGGAATTTTTAATATGCCGGAATACCGTATCCATAGATATTGCTGCTTCCGACTGCGTACTGTCTTTGCTTGCAGGCGTCGCCTGAGTTGCCCTCTACGGTATAAACTGTGCCATTCTCACACTTCTCTACGATACCAACGTGGTCTGTTGTACCGTCGCCTTCCCAATCAAAGAAGATAATATCTCCTACCTTTGGTTCATAAGTGCGGTCTTGCCATTTTCCATTTGACTTAAACCAGTTTGCACCATCCACGCAACCTGCAAATTTCAGAACAAGTCCGCTTTCAATATACCCGCATTGGTCAGCACACCAAGATACGAAGCAGGCACACCATTCCACTCGACTATTAAAGCCGTACCAGCTCCAGTAAGGTTGTCCGCCCTGATTGCCTAGCTGTGTCAAGGCAACCTCAACAATCGCCTGATTACCTCCGGCAGTAAAGGCTCGCCCATACGGATAGTATCTCAGAACGTGAGCCGGATATTGGGTATCTCCATAACTGTCCCAACCAAGCCTTTGTGCCTGCTGAGTGGAAAACTCCACTGCATTGGCATAAGAATAACCGCCATACTTTGTTTTTGCCCAAGAAATATACCCATTACCGAAGTTGTAGCCTTGCAAGGCAAGTTTGATATGCTCCATATCTATCGGACTTTCCACTTCTGCCGAAGTAAGAGCCGCTTTCAATTCCTGAACTCCACACTGGATAGAATATTCAGGGTCTTTAATTCCATTAGGTTCGTGCGGATACCTTGTATTGAAACTTCCCTCTGCTGCCTGCATAGGGTCAAGTCCTCTGCCACCGCTTTCCTGCATCATAACCGCCTTGATAAGTTCTACATACTCAGGAATGCCGTACTCTTTGGCATACTTCTGTATGATGGGTTCATAGGCTTCTACCTCTGCACTTACCGGAGTATAGGAATTACTGTCACTTCCTCCTCCAAACATTGCTACGGCAGCACCAAACAATACGACAATCATAATAATCAACACCGCTATCCAACCGCCTGCTGCGATTGCTGCTACAAGTGCTTTTGTCCCTGCAATAATCGCTTTGACTGTCGCAACGGTAGCTTTCGCTGTCGCTTTGACGGTATCTGCTGTGGCTTTCGCCGCTTTCTTTGCCGTCTGAGCTGCTTTCTGTGTTGCTTTGGCTGTTGTTTTTGCTGTTTTCTGTGCTATAATGGCAGCTTCTTTTGTGGTCTTAATAGAAGTCTTTGCCGTTTGTTCTGCGGTCTTAACCGACCTTTGAACAGTATTGGTCGCACCTTTCGATACGGTCTTGACTGTCGTATTTCCTGCCGACCTTGCAGACTGTTTAATTGTTTTCTCCGTACGCTCCAGAGTTCGGATGCTCTGTTTTCCGACAGGATTGACCGATTGTTTCTGAAGCTGTTTCTCTGCACGCTTGGTCTTGAAATTCTCAATTCCCGTTTTGGCTTTCTGATAATTCTGTCTTGTTTCACGCACACCCCATCTGCCGACTTTATCTGCACGGTATGCAGTTTCGTGAACAGTCCTATCCGTTGCCGCTTCGATTTTATCGGAAGCATATTCCTCTGCGGAATTTTCCGAAGCGTTAGTGGAATGTTCTGCCTTATCTTTCGTCATTACATAGGCTTTCTTCATTCGCTCCGTGGCAACTGCTGCCTTATTTATGGTCTTGATTGTACCTTTGCTTGTATCTCTTGTTTTTATATCAGCCATCGGTTTCCTCCTTTCTCGAAAAATAATAGAGAGTGGGGTTTAATCCACTCTCTTAGCGACAACAACAAGCCTGCCATTGTTTCTTGAATATTCACAAGTAGAAAGAGAAATCAGCTTGTCGCCATACTCTGCCGATACTCCGGTATCATACAGAGAAAGTTCCTTGCACTTGGCAACATACGCATCAAACTCTGCCACATTTTCTGCGTCCGTAAACTCATAATACTTAAAGCTGTCAGAGCTGTTTGTATAAACAACCGTCTTAAAGACTGCAATCACTTCATACTGGTGTCTATCCGTCAGTGTATCAAAGGTAATCGTCTTATGACCTTCCCAAAAGCTCTTGTTTCTGTACTTCATCAGTCCCGTAAACATAGAACCGTCATTCATGTGGTGTCCGTAAATAATGATGTTATCTGAAGGTTTCTGCACATCACAATTTTCCTGCACATATGGACAGCCATAAGCAGAATAGGTCTTATCAAACTTGTGCTTCAGGTAGAAGTTCGGCTCATTTACAGACTGCACGACCGGATAGTTGATATTGGTATCCTCAACCTTTATCCAACCCACCATATCCTCATTCTGCCGATAGAGTTCAAGATATTCTGCAAGATAGTCCTTATCTTCCGAAAACGTCACTCCCTCATTTTCCTTTGGCGGCTCGTCCTGCACAATCTCTGCAAGATTATCATAGACTTCATTCTGCTTGGCAGAGTCAATGTGATTACGGATAATAAAGAAGGTGCTTACAGACAACACTACCGTAAACACCATCGCAATAATAATATAGATTTTTCTGCTCATTTTCTCTTACCTTTCCATATCTTTTCTCTTAGGTGGAGTCAAATCTCTGCAATACTCCGGATACCTCAACTTGATACCCTCCATGAAATACGGAGCATATCCGCAACAGAACAGTTCCTCCGGTGTATAGAGATTTTCCCTGCCTTCTTCCGTAAATCCATTCCAGAGATTAAAGGCAAGGTGGCAGACCTTGACTGTGCCACTTGTCTGCCAACCGCCGTGCATACCTTCCGGTATAATGCAATCCCTCTTAAAATCAAACATCTTTCCGATGTTCATTCTTGTTTCTTCTGAAATACCCATCACATAGAAAAATGCTCTGTGATAGCAGTCGTTGACTTTGCACTTATCCAGATTTTCCAATACAAAATCTCTGTGTGCAGCATTGCGAAATTGAATCTTAGACATTGTAAATCCCTCCTTATGCTTCGCCTGGTTTGGTTGTCATCAGTTTATAAAGTTTCGTGTTCTTAGGGAATTTGTTTGCAAACGGTACAAGCGAACTTCCCACCTTGATAAGTCCGTGTCCTGCTTCCACATTCGTGATATAGGACATCTGGAGGTCAGAAATATTCAGAAGTTTTGCAAGCTCAAGCCTGTCTGTGGAAGCCTGATTCAGCATAATGATGAACTCTGAGTTTGCAAGCATTGTTCTCGCTGTGTGGCTCTGCAAAAGGTCATCGACATTCTGAGTGATTCCACTTGCGTATGCACCGTATTTTCTCACACGCTTCCACAAGGTAAAGAGGAAGTTTGCAGAGTATTCGTGCTGGAACAGAAGATAAATCTCATCAATGAAGATAAAGGTGTTCTTACCCTTTGCACGGTTCTGTGTGATACGGTTCAGGATAGAGTCAAGGACAACAAGCATACCAATCGGCATAAGCTGTTTACCCAAATCAAGAATGTCATAGCAGATAAGGCGATTATTGGTATCCACATTCGTCTGCTTTGCAAAGGTATTCAGAGAACCGTGTGTGAAAAGTTCAATGGCAAGTGCCAGTTCCTTTGCTTCCGGTTCGTCCTGCTGCAAAAGTTCTGCCCTGAAATCCTGCAAGGTCGGTATATGTCCCTGATAGTCATTCTGCTGGTAACTGCGATACACGCTTGCCGTGCAACGGTCAATGATAGACTTCTGCTTCGCTCCGAGATTTGTTCCTCCGATAAGCTGTTCACAAAGGGACATAATAAACTCAGATTTCAAAATGACAGGGTTTGCACCGTCGCCGTAATCCTTATTCATATCCATTGCATTGATGTGATTGTCAGAAGTAGCAGAAATATTGATTACTTCTCCACCCATCGCATTGACAAGCTGTGAATACTCTCGCTCAGGGTCAATAATAATAATATCTGCATCCGAAGAAAGCACCTGATTGATGATTTCTCCCTTTGCTGCAAACGACTTACCACCACCGGATACACCGAGAATAAAGGAGTTACCATTCAAAAGCTGCTTACGGTCTGCGATAATCATATTTTTGCTGATAACATTCTGACCGTAATAGATACCGTTCTCGTGGAAAATATCCTGCACCCTGAATGGGATAAATACCGAAAGGCTCTCTGTGGTAAGTGTTCTGAACGCATCAATCTTTCTCGTTCCAAACGGCATTACCGTATTGAGTCCGTCTACCTGCTGAAATCTCAGCGTTGCGAACTGGCAAAGATGTTTTCTTGCTGTGGTAAGCAATGCTTCCGTATCATTCTCAAGCTGCTCCTTACTGTCTGCTGTAATAACCATCGTGATAACAGCGAACATCATTCTCTGGTCACGGGTTGTAAGGTCATCGAGGAACTCTTTCATTTCTTTCTTCTGCTGCTCCATATCATACGGAACAGTTGCAGAGAAGTTATTATTGGCATTCTGCCTACGCTGCCAGTTCGTGATATTGGTTTCCACACCAAGCAAACGGTTCTCTGCTTCTTTTACTGCTTCATCAGTTGGAACGGGAACAATATCAATGGACATCATCAGATTTCTGTTCATATCCGTAAGTTCCGCTACCATACTGTCTTTGATATAGGACGCATATTCACGAAGAAAAAGGACTCTTCCATAACGGTTTCCCATCTTGAAATAGTCCTTTTCAAATTCCATTGTGTCAGGGCAGATATAATCCTTAAAATCGTGTCCCTTTTTTCTTGTTTCCTTAATATCAAAATGGAAAGAGCTTTCCTCTCCCACACGATAAAAGTCGTGAAAAATACGAAGTCTTTCGTCTGTTTCCAGTTCCACACATTTACTTCCGAGCCTGCCGAAGTGAGCAATCAAATCTGCACCGACACGGGCAAAATAAGTTCTTGCGTCCTCCACACTCTTTTTGTTGATGGAAATGGTAATATACTTATCCTGAACAATGGAGTTTGCACCCGTTGCCTTATCAAGAAGCATTTTATTGTATTCCTCTCGATATTCGTCCAGATTATCTCCGGTTGTCGGAATAAGAATTGTCTGCTCAAAATCCAGTCTGTTGAGCCGACGATTATTGATTGTGATTTTTGTCGTTGCACCACTGTCAAGGGAGTTCAGAAGTTCGGAATATTCAAGGAACATCGCTTCCTTATCCTCACGACTTGCCACTGCATAGTTAATATCCGTAAATCGATAAGTCTTTGAATATTTATCCTTTCCCACTTTGAAAATGCCATCATCAAAGATAGCTGCCACGGGAATAACGTCCTGCACACCTTTCGGTACAACAAATTTTTCTTTATCCTGTTTAAACAGGTTCGTAAGAGTCTTAATCATAAAAACTCATAACCTCCTTTATGGTAAAAAAATATCGCCACTAATTTTAGTGACGATACATCAAATTGGTTTTATTTAGTTCCAGTGCTTTCTTGAATTATATACATTATTGACTGCTTCAATATAGCAAATGAAAGAGGAATGATTGTAGTCGTTGGAAGTCAAATACTGATTTTTTATTCTCAGATACTGCTCTCTAACTAATGTCCATTTTTCTTTTTCTTTGACATACTTCGCTTTCTCTCTAATGTTTCTTGAATTAGGTGCTTGATTCCAAAAATATCTGTTTGGAAAACATCGCTTATCGTGAATAAGGCGATGATAGTTCCCGTCTGTATCCTCGCAAACAATACAAATATCCATTGAAAATTCTGTACTATTTCCCTGATTAAAGTGTCGCTTTTCCGTTGTCAAAGATGAGGTAGAATCTTGGCAGTCGCTCCACCCATATTCTCTAAGAACAATATTGAAAGCCTTTCTGACACATTCTTTGATTTCTTTGCAATCTTCCCAATCATCTATTCTTGTAATTTCAAGATTATAATCCAAATCAATCGGTCGATTAGCATTTTGTAATATCAGGTTTCTTGCACCACTACCCACGAGATAGAATGAAGCACCAATATCATATTCTTCTTTAAGCGTATGACAAAGGTCTTGCATTATTTCTCCACATAACGAACGCATACGGCTCAGAAACTGTTTGTCTTCCACATACTTATACATATTAACTTTTCTCCTTTCTTCCCAAGCCGCCCATCTAGTCAAATGCTAAATCATTATAGTATATTCAGAAAGCACTTGTCTGTCAATAGCTTAAATCTCATTTTATGTTTTAGATTCTCGGAAATGGTCTTTCTGCTTCTGTTCAATGCTTGGCTTCATCAGTTCATAATAAACATTGGTGGAGTGAAATACCAACTTCTTCGGCATTAAAAACTCCGACTTTATCCACGCATAAATTGCTTTTTCTGCGGTCATACCGTTGTACTTCACAAAACCAAGTGCCGCAAACGGAGCAGCACCCAAAATACACACCCACGATACGGTTTCCGTGCCAACATACGGTCTGAGCAAGAAATACAGTCCTACTGCAACGCCACAAGCGAGAACAGAAAAAATGAACTGTCTGAGCGACAGTCCAAAAAACATTGACTCTGTATAATTTCTGATTTCTCGGTTAATTTTTACTTCCATATCTGTTTCCTTTCCTGCGGTTTCGGTCTTTCTCCCTCACGCATTTATCATTCAGGCAAAAGACTTTGCCCTTCCGTTTACCGCCATAGTAAACACATTTCTTACAATCTCTTTGGTTCATCTCAAAATCTCTCCTTAAAGTCCCATCATCTCTCGGATAATACGGTCAGACATTTTCACTGCACCGACAAGAACGAGCATATTAAATACCAATTCCCCGATATATGCCCACACCTGCGTAACTGCTGCTGCGTCAGGATTAACCACTGGCGGCGATGAAGCAAATACGGAGAAAATAATACAAGCAAGTACGATGACTGCTCCCTCAAGCAGAACGGCACAATAGCTCTTGATAAAACTCTTGCCGACATTCTGTGTAGGTTCTCCTGCAAATGTGGAAAGCGGTATCGGTGCAAGTGCTGTGTACATATACAACTTGAAAAATCGTCCATACACTGTCATTATCAGAATGAACGACAGCACCGTGATAAATAATCCTCCGATAAGCGTTACCGCCCACAAAGGGATACTCTCAAAAAATCCGCAATCCTCTATGGTCGTTACCATCTCTGCGGGTAAGGTCGTCTGTTCCGGAGTTCCAAATCCGGCAGCATTCATAATGGTTGAAATCGTCCCTTGCACGATATTAAATAATGCAAGCATAAGCTCCATTCCGTATGTGATAACACCTTTCGCCAATGCAAAACGGACAAAGAGTTTTAAAGCGTGTTCCGGTTTCTTCACATCTGTAAAACTTCCGCAGGTCTTTACCATACCTATCACAAAAAACAATACAAGTAAGGCAAGCCCGATAGCCTGAACTGCACCGTTGATGTCAACAATAACCTTCCAGATATTCCCGCCCTTAAAGTTCTGCGGTGTAGTTGTGATGAGTGTCCATATTTCCGACAGTTTTTCATTCCAAGTTTCAAGGGCATTTTCAAGATTTTGAACTACCCAGTTATCACTCATTCAAAGCACCTCCTTACAATTAAGGGGTGTCCCTTAACTTGGCACACCCCTCGATAACTGTGTAACTCTTATCTTAGCCTGTGATAAGAGTAAGGATTTCTTTCGCAAAAGTTATAATGACACCGCCCGCAAGAGTCAGGAAGCCATTGGCTCTCTGAGAAGGGTCGTGAGATTTGAGTGAAAGACCGACCTGCACGATACCAAAGCCAAGCAAAATCATACCGATGGCACGGATAAGTCCGAAGATAAAGTCGGACAGATTATTGACTACGGTAAGCGGGTCATTCGCTGCAAATGCAGTCGTTGTCATTCCAAGTGCCAACGCACCGACAATGACCATTGTGCAGTAAGCACGGAAGCCTTTCTTAACCTTTCCGGTCATAAGCAGTTTCTTTGTTTCCTGAATGTCAGTTGCTTTTTTCTTAAAAATAGTCATAGTTGAATACCTCCAAAATTTAATTTGTTTGATTGTTTATGAACAGAGCTTCCATCTCCTCATCGGAAAGAAGTTCCCAGTTCGTTTCTTCCATTCCCTTTTCAGGAAGTGTTGCAGGGTCAATGTCCCAAATGGCAATCGAAGCAATATCTTTTGTGACTTCTCCGTGCTTATAAGGACTCGCCTTTCCGTCTGTGGTAAGTGCCACATTCGGGTGTTTCATAATGTCATATTTGAAATCCATAATGGGTCTTTCCCCACGGATGAATAAAATAGCGTACTGATTATCGAGCATACGCACCTCATCAGGGGTAAGTAACTCTCTACCGCTAATCTGATAGTTGGTGGAATAATTACCGCTTCTTCCGGTACTCTTTCCGAACGTGTTGGTATCAATGGTTTCCTTGCCCAACAGCTCCGACACATATTTATGGGTTGACTGCTCATTTCCACCGAGGTAAAGAAATTCATCGCAGTTACCCACAATGCTCTCCCACTGTTTTTCAAACAAGGCTTTAAGCTGTGCCAAGTTCTGTAAGATGATGCTTACCGATACCCCACGGGAACGCATAACCGACAGTATCTTGTCGAAGTCGTCCGGCAGTGAAACATTGGCAAATTCGTCCATCATAAAATGAACAGGCATCGGCAGACAACCGCCGTGGATATGGTCGGCTGCATAAAATAACTGCTGAAAGAGCTGTGTGTAAAGAATGGATACCAAGAAGTTGAAACTAGAGTCGTTATCCGGTATCAGTGCAAACAGTGCCACCTTTTTCTCTCCGAGTGACTGCAAATCCAGTTCATCGGCAGAAGTAAGAGCAGCAAGACTTTCCAAGTTAAACTTTTCAAGCCTTGCTGCAAGGGTTATCTGTATGGATTTTAATGTTTTGGAAGAACCGGAATGATAAGAGTGGTAATACTTCAAAGCAATGTGGTCAGGATTATCTATCATCAAATCCGAAAACAGATTATCAAGCGGAGAAGGACTTGGGTCGTCCTCGTCCTCAATCGCCCCGGCTCTGAGCATTTCCATTACCATCGCAAAATTCTGTTCTTCCGGCGGTGCTTCATAATGCAGATAAAATACAAGTGCAAGCAGAAGCATTGACGCTGCCGTATCCCAAAATGGGTCATTGCTCTGTGAACCTTTCGGAGTGGTACTCTTAAAAAGATTGGTTACGAGCTTCTGCACATCATTGTCATTCTGCAAATAAACAAAAGGATTGTAACAATGGCTTTTCTCCATTGAAATCAAATCAAGCACACGCACTTCGTAACCTTTCTTCTCAAGAAGATGTCCCGTATCTCGCAGGATTTCCCCTTTCGGGTCTAATATCACATAGCTGTTTCTTGCAGCGTTCATAATATTAGGCTTTGCATAAAATCTTGTCTTACCTGCACCGGAGCCACCGCACACAAGCGTATTCAGATTTCGTCTGTGCTTCTTGGCATTAAGCCCAATGCACACATTCTGAGTCATCAGCTTATTTTCTGACAGCGGCTTTTGTCGGTACTTTTTATCAATGGCTCTGACATTGCCCCATTTGGCAGAACCGTGTTCCTCTCGTCTGCGGTAATTCTTTCTTGTTGAGAAATAAATCCCGATACCCATTCCATAGCATAAAAGTAAAAAGAGGACAGTTTTCAGGCTGTCCCCACATAATTTTATGGAAAATGGATTATCAAAGAGTGTCGCAAGATTGGCTGCTATCTCCGGCAATCCTCCGCTTATGGAAGGTGCAATCAGAAGTGCCAGCCATATGACCGGAACGATACCGACAATGGATAAAATAATGGCAGTCTGCCTGTCATTATCTCGCTTCATCTGAGCGTTTCCTTTCAATCACTTTGAACTTTTTCAATGGGGCATTTCCGACTTTTACAAGCAGGTCGTCTACTGCGTCTGCGGACTTACCTTCCTCCATCAACTTTGTTTTCTCATCGTTTAAGGAGCGAATGACAACACCGTGTTCATAATCGTCCAAAGCAATGTGGTAAAGTTTTTCTTTTTCCATATCTGCCCTCCGTTATCTCTCATAGTCCTTTGAACGCTCCTGCTTCTTGCGGAACATTTCATCAGAGATATGACTGTGAATTTCTGCCATTGCATTTCGTGTCTTGGAAAGCTCCGCACGGATTTCTTTCGGCTCTTTGGAAGCCAGTCCCTCCGGAATACGGTTAATTGCAAAATTCTGTGTATCTACTCCATACTTCTTGCAAAGCATATATCCGATACACACTGCCTGAAAGCCCATATCCCTGCGGCTGTAACTTTCACTGTTGATAGAAAGCTGTGCGTGTCCGAGTTCCTGAGCGACACACTGGGCAACTGCTACGCTGTCGCCCACATTACGCTTCACATACAAGGTCTGCTTTTCATTATTATAGAAAGCTGCCATATTCGGATACGGAAGTTCATCGGTTGCCGCAACCTCCACCGGAGATACATCAAGCATTGTCGTGATAAGTGCTTTCGGGTCACGGTTTGCTGATACTGCCGGAGCTTTTCTTCCATTTGTCTGCGTAACATCAAATACCTTTTTGACATTGTAGGAAATACCCGGAGAACCATCTGCTCTTGTGTATTCCACTGGTTCAAGGATAGAAATACTCTTTGCCCCTTTGGTAATCTTCACATTGTCCTTACCCCAATCATCAAAATCTTTAAGCTGTGTCGCCTGCGGATACTGACTGTAAATAAGGAGAGCATTTGCTGCGGAATATCTGTCCATTCGACTCTGCGTATCAAGAAAGTTCTTGAACTTCTCAGGGTCACTCACAATCTCACGGGCAGCATCATCAATCATCTGATAGACTTTTTCTTTTTCTGCTCGCTTCTTTTCTGCATACTCCTCTTTGGATAATCTTGGCTGATTACCGCCAACCTTTGCGGGTTTGAAATCATTTGTCATAGTGAATTACCTCTCTTTTGTTTTGGATTTCTTCTTCGGCTGACGGTGTACCGTCTGACCGTTTTTCTGCTGCGGCTTCTTGCCGTCTTTCTTAACCTCCGGCTCTTTACGCTCTGCTTCTTTTTGCTGTTTTGCCTGTGCCTTGTAACGGTCAAGTTTCTCTTTGACCGATGGCTTTTCCACTGGCTTTGCAACACCCTTATCAGATTGCGTTTCTACCGGCTCTGAGTTTTGCCTTGACAGAGGGCTTTTGTCTGTTTTGGCGACTGAGGGGTTTGCGTTTGCTCGCTCCTCTTTCTGCATTGGATTTCTGACTGCTTCTTCCATAATGATTTCACTCTTGGATTTGGTCGGCTTTTCTTTCTCAACCGCTTCACGGTCTGCGATAGCCTTCTCTGCTTCACTGACAATCGAAGCCTTATCCACCTTGCCAAGTTCAAATCTTTCAACGATACGCTGAATTTTAGAAGCGTCCTCTGCTCTTGCAATAATATCTACCGGAGCGTTCTCTCCCTTTGTGTTCTTATCTCTGAGGACACAATAAAGAACGCCATAGCGTTTTGCCTGTTCGGTAAACTTCTTCAAATCCTTTTGCGGAATGGAAAAGACTTTCAGCTCCTTGCCTGACTTAATCATATTGGTAAGCCTTGCTTTGCCCTTCGTCTTTTGTTCCTGCTTCAGAACCGATACCAAAAGCAATGCGATATTCTTCGCCGCCGAACCGCTTAATCTTGCAGCAACTTCAAATCCTTCAAGCGAAAGCCTAACGACCTGCTCTGCTGCGTCACCACCGTTGTTCATAGCGTGATTTCTCCTTTCTCTGCTGTTTTTGTTCCTCTGTTTCGATATGCTCAAGGTTTTCTTCCATAACCTTTGACCTCTCTGCAATATCCTCGCAGAGTTTTACTTCCCGTCGAAGTTTCTTCAATTCTCCATTGATAGAAGTGATTTCATCTTTTGCCGCCTGAAGCTGACCATCATCAATATTTGTTCTTATCTTTTTTCGGAGATGTGTTCTTCCGGCAATCAGATTTTTCATCTGCTCCTCTAAGGAAGTCTTATATGAAAAAAGCTGTTCGTCCGTGGAAAGATTTTCTCGTCCGAGCAGCCTTACTTCATCAGTAATCTTATCGAGCTTCATCAAATCATCTTTCAAAAGATAATGAAGCCTTGCGTTATTCTGTTTCTTATACTTGGGCAGATAACCGAGTCTGTAACAGTAATACAAATACAGCCCGTAAAGTCCGCCTTTCTTTTTCAGTTTCTGTCCTCTGGTCTGCATACGGTACTGTCTTGGCTTATAAGTTGCCTTCTGGAACGGCTCAATCTCTGCCCATCTGTCACGATTTTCTTTGATACGCTCTACAATCCGGTCATTGGTATAATCTGCTCCGAGATTTTTCAGTCGTATCGGCTTATCGTATCCCTTTGGAATGACCGTCCAGTATTTTCGGCTTGGACTCAAGTTATAGGCATATCCCATTTCCTTGAGAGCAAACTGAAATTCTTTCAGGGTCTTGCTGTGGTCGATAGCATAATCAATGGCTTCTTTTGCAACCGAGTAGCGTGTCGGCATACCTGCTTTTTCTTTCATCGTCAGATACTCCGACTGCTTACTGCGGTTCGGATTCGGGTCATAGTAAAGTCCGTACTTCTCACAAATCCTGTCTGCAACTTTTCGGAATTTGAACCACGCTTTTTCCTCGCCCCACAAATGTTTGCCATCGACGAAAGAAATAGAGTTGACGACAAAATGGCAGTGCAGGTGCTTTGTGTTCAGATGGGTTGTCACAACGACCTGAAATCTTTTCCCCCACACTTCATTCGCAAACTCCATTCCGATTTTCTGTGCCATCTCAGGAGATATATCTGTTTCCTTGAAACTCAAATATCCGTGATAGGCTTGGATACCGTCTGTCTTTTGGTACTGCTCCTTAACCGTTATGAACTGGTCACGGGCAATCGCTACATTACAGTTGATACCCTCAACATAGAACTCACGCTCTGTTTTTTCCTCGTCCTTTGCATAAGCAATAACATCTGCAAGAGCCTGATACTGTTCCGGCGAAAACTCCCTTTTGATTTTTGCAGAAGTCTTTTCGGGATTGGTCGCATAGTCAATGACCTGACCGAGCCTTTCTGTTACCGACCACAACTTTGTTACTGCCATTTCATTTCGCTCTGATTTGGACGAAGATATGTCCTCTCAATCTCTGACTGGAACTTATTCCACTTTGCAGCTTCATTCTTCAGCATAGGTGCGTCAATGAAACCAAGTGTATTCGCTTTGGCAGCAAGCTGATTGATGTTATTACCGATAGAGGAAAGTTCCCTCATCACATCATAGAAACGGTCATCGGGTTTCTCTTTCGGTTCGTAACCTCTGATAAGTAAACGGATAAGTCCTGCTTCGGAAAGACAAGCCTTCTTTGCCTTTGCTGCCAAGTCCTGTGCTTCCTTGCGGTTAAAGCGTACAATCTTCTGAATGTTTCTCTTTCTCATAATCGGTATCTTCCTTTCTCTTTACTCTGCAATCTTTGTTAATCTGGAATAAGCACATCATCGTAACGCCAAGACAACTGCCGAGCAGTGTCCCGGCGGCGATAAGTAATAACTCTCTCAAATCAAGTTCTCCTTTCTCACGGGGTATTAGGGGCAACCCCTAACGAGCCTTTTACCGTTTGGGAAACTGTGTTTATCCAAATGGTCTGCTCGCTAAGAATAAACATCTCCTCCGGGTTGCCCCGTTCTCAGTCTACTATCTCTCATAATCCTTTGATTTCGGCTTAAAAGGTTCAGCCACGATATTGCCGCCCACTTCCTTAGAAAAGCGTTCAGGATACTTGAACTGTTCCTTGTATTTCTTCATCATATCGTCCGGCAAGCTCTGAAAGCTCTCACTCTCAGGCGGTGCATAACAGATAAAAAATTTGCCGCAGATAATATCTACCATCTCTTTCTTATCATTGTCCTGCACATAAACTGCACGGTTAAGCGGAAGTCCCCTCATCTTTCCTTCCTCATTACAGATGATTGCAACGTCATCGTCATAGGGCATATATTCCTCAATATCCCCGCCGACAACCTCCTGCATTGCTTCCAGACTGTCGTCGATTACAATTTCCTTCGGGTACTTTTCCGGTTCTACCAAGAGAACTTTAATCTTTGAATCATTCATCGTTCTTCATTCCTTTCGTGTGTTTTTTTATTGTAAATTCCCATCCGCATACAAAGAAAATCGTTGAAGTCCTTACCTGCTTTTGGTGGCTCATCAACGATTTCATACTTATCCGGCAGAATGGTTTTTAAGGTCTGTGCTGCCTTTCTGCCCGCTATATCATTGTCAAAATGGATACGGATTTTCCTGACAGATGGGTTACTGCCAAGATACTTTTCCAGTGCAATCGGCACTTTACTGTCCTCAATTTTCTTTGCCGGAGAATACACCCCGGACAGCGAAACAAAGCTCATTTCTTTCCAATCCTGCCCGTTCAGCTTCGCAAGTGTGGCATAGGATAACAAGTCAATGGCACACTCAAAGAGGTGTACTTCCTCTAAGTTTTCCTTACCAAGCCGAAAAGAATAATCTTTTTTACTGCCACTGCAATCGCCCATAATTCTACGCTTATTCGTGGAACGGTAGGCTGCATATTTCGGCTCTTTCTTCTCGTCATAGCCTACAAACACAACATTGTGATACGGCAGGCTCTCAAAGATAAGGTCATTAGAGATACAGTAATTGATGATTTCAAAATCTATTCCTCTCCCGAAAAGATACTCTGTAATCACTCTGTTGGAAACACATTTTTCAGGGAGAAGAAGTGGTTTATTTTCCTCTTTTGCCTGTGGCTTTTCATAGACCGGAGCTTGAATCGCTGTGTGTCCGATAATGGTTTCCACTGCTTCAAGGAAGCTGTAACCTTTGACCTTAATCAGATAATCCAAAGCACTCCTGCCGCCGATACCTCTCGACCACCATATCCATTTCCCGTTTGAAATCTTCAAGCTGTCGTGGGTTCTGGTGCAATAGGTGTTACCTGAAAACTTAACCAGTTCATACGGTTCATAATTTTTCAGGTAGGTTAATAAGTCCATCTGCTTCGCCTGAATGATTAACTCAGGTGCGATAAAAGGCATATCGACCACCTCCTTAAAATAAAAATAGCCACCTGATTTTTTGAAAACCAAGTGGCTATATAATATTAAATTTTGTGTCTATGTTTTATGAAAGAATCTTCTCTTAATCAATTTTTCTTTCCTGTAGCTTTACTTTTTCAGTTTTAACCCATCTTTGAAAGCTTCACCCACACGCTCTGTAACCTTGTAGTAACCATGAGTATAAGGGTCAAATGCAATGGCATTTACCTTGGAAATATCAATTTTACCGTCTACCATAACGCTCTCATCGGCAGTTACATTCACTACCTTTCCAATAACGCCACAACCGTATTCATTATCTTGATACTCAATAAATTTACATTCTAAACAAATTGGAAACTCATTGATAATAGGAGCATCTACGACTTCAGCCTTACTTGCAGTCAATCCGCTACGTGTAAATTTATCTGTTACACGATTACCAGACTCTACGCCAAAATAATCTGCTTCTACCAAGTGTTCTACATCTGCGATACTAACAGTAAATGCACCTCGTGCCTTAATATTTTGCACGGTTTTATGTGTTTCGGTAAGATTCAATGCAACTATGTCCCTTGCTTGCATTGTCCCCCAAGCAGCATTCATTACATTCACACTGTTGTCCTCATTATAAGTTGCCACCATCAACACTGGCATAGGAAAAATTCCTTCCGTAATTTTCAACTTTGTTCTCATAATAATCTCTCCTTAAAATTAGATTGACAGAATTATTTATCCTGCTTATAATTATATCCAATCAATTCAGAATTTCAAGTACTGGTAAAAATGATAGGTACTATCCAAGGAGAAAGTATAATGATACAAAACTACATTGAAAATGCCAATTTTGAAGATACAGGCTTTGCTTACACCTTGTCCCTGATTTCCGGCAAACATAAAATGGTCATTCTTTATTGTTTAATGGAATTTAAAACTGTAAGGTTCAATGAGCTGAAGCGTTATCTGAAAACAATTTCCGATAAAACATTAAGTAGCAATCTCAAGGAACTAGAATCTGACAAACTGATTATCCGTACTGAATATCCTCAAATTCCACCCAAGGTGGAATACTGTCTTTCGGAACGTGGCAAGTCACTAATGGTAGTGTTAGATCAGCTTTGTGTTTGGGGTGAAGAAAACAAACTGACAGATTAACATCTTCTAATTTTTTTGAAAATATTATTTCTGACAGTATAACTTTGTACCATCTTACCTAACATACTATCTGCGGTATGGGATTTTTCCATACCGCAATTCTAAACTCATCTTTCAAAATTTCTTGACTTCTTTTCAATCATTTCGCCCTCATCAGGTTCTCCGCCGACAATCTCATTTTCTTTTTTATCCATATTGAGCAGGATATTCAGCTCATCAAGTCGGGCAGTTTTTGCCCTCAATTCTTCCTCCTTTGCAAACGGCTTTTCGATTTCCTGCTTCGCTGTTTCAAACTGCTTCTCCGTATTTTCAAGGCTGTTTTTCGTATCAGCAAGTGCTTCCTCAAAGCGTTCTATGCCGTTATCTATTCTCACGATATTACCGTGAGAATCATCGCCAAGCGGTACATCTCTGCTCGTTTCGCCTTTTAATTTCACAACATAATTACGCTGCACCGTATCAAAATACAGTTCCATTTGAAAGCCACGGTACTCGCCAAGTGGTATCGCATCAGGACTGTTCATTGACTTGCAGGCATTGATGATTGCCTGACCTGCTTCGGCTTTTTCGGAATAAGAAACACCCGATACCATCATTCCAAGCGGCTGCTCGTCTATCGGTTTCGGGTGTGATTTTGCTGTTTCAACATCTTTTGTAAGTCCCTCTACACGGGATTTTAAGTAAGCAATCTGTTGTGGATAGAACTTGATGACCTTATCCTCCAGTCCGTATTTCTCCGATAAGAAATTGGATTTTAACATCTTCAGCTTCTGCACCTGAATGTCTAAGTCCATCTTTTCTTTGATATACGGATTGCCTGTTGCAAGCATTTTTATCTCTGCATAGGACAGTGCGGTTTCATCAATGTCCTCTGCCGACCTGACCGGAGATTTGCTCGTCATAATCTGACTTGCGAACTTCTGCTTACCTTCCACAAGCTGATAGAGGTATGCATCAAAGGTCTGCTCTGTTACATAGCGATAAATCTCTACCTGCGGATTTTCATTGCCCTGACGGACAATTCTACCGGAACGCTGCTCCAAATCTGAAGGTCGCCACGGACAATCCACATCGTGAAGTGCAATAAGTTTGTCTTGCACGTTCGTCCCTGCTCCCATCTTCTGAGTAGAGCCGAGAAGCACTCTGACTTCTCCCTTGCGGGTCTTTTGGAACAGTTCTTTTTTCTTCATATCCGTGTCGGCTTCGTGTATGAACTTCACTTCACTTTCAGGAATACCTCTCTCAATCAGCTTCTTTCTGATGTCGTTGTAGACGGAAAATGTGCCATCATTCTTCGGAGTGGAAAGGTCGCAGAACACAAGCTGTGCCGATTTTTTGTCGATATTTTCTTCCCATATCCGATAGATGTTATCGACGCAGGCATTGATTTTACTGCCCTCAAAATCAGGCAGCATATCGTTTAGCATACGCTGGTCAAGAGCCAGTTTTCTTCCGTCATTCGTGATTTTCAGCATATTATCTACGCTTGAATCCACACCGCCGCCACGCACCTGCTCGGCTCTCTCTGCAAGGGAAGCAACCATTTCCTTCTGCATTTCCGACGGCTTTACTGCAATGTTATGGTACTTTGCTTCCGGTACTGGCAGGTTCAACATATCTGCTGTTTTAATGTCCGCAATCTCCTTGAACATCGCCATTAGTTCCGGTAAGTTATAGAATTTTGCGAACCTTGTCTTTGCTCTGTATCCTGTTCCTTCCGGTGTAAGTTCCACTGCCGTAATGGTTTCTCCGAAAGTGGAAGCCCAGGCATCAAAGTGCTGCAACCCATTTTTCACAAGCGTGTTGTACTGCAAATATCGCTGTATCGTATAGAGTTCCACCATACTGTTTGAGATAGGTGTACCCGTTGCAAATACGGTTCCTCGCCCTCCGGTAATCTCGTCAAGGTAACGACACTTCATAAAGAGGTCGGAAGATTTCTGTGCTTCCGTCTGTGCGATACCGCCCACATTACGCATTTTTGTATAAAGATAAAGGTTCTTGTAATAATGGCTTTCATCAACAAAAAGCCTGTCTACACCAAGTTCCTCAAAGGTTACAACATCATCTTTTTTCGTCTGGTCATTGAGTTTATCAAGTTTCTGCTTGATGGATTTCTTTGACTTTTCAAGCTGTTTTATGGAGAAGTTTTCCCCTCGGTTTCGCTTGAGTTCTGCAATTCCTCCGGTTATCTCCTCAAGTTGCTGTTCTAAGATTGCCCTCTGTCTTTCAATGGACATCGGGATTTTCTCAAACTGTGAATGTCCGATGATAACTGCGTCATAATCTCCGGTTGCAATCCTGCCGCAGAACCTTTTACGGTTCTTGGTTTCAAAATCTTTCTTTGTTGCGACAAGGATATTCGCCGCCGGATAGAGCTGCAAATACTCAGCCGCCCATTGTTCGGTCAAGTGATTTGGTACAACAAACAGTGACTTATTACAAAGTCCAAGCCTTTTCGACTCCTGTGCTGCCGCTACCATTTCAAAAGTTTTTCCTGCTCCGACTGCGTGTGCAAGAAGCGTATTTCCTCCGTAAAGGATATGGGCAACCGCATTTTTCTGATGTTCCCTGAGTTCAATTTCAGGGTTCATACCATTGAAGATGATATGACTTCCATCATACTCACGAGGTCTGACGCTATTGAATTTCTCATTGTAGGATTTGCAAAGCCTTTCCCTTCGTTCTGGGTCAGACCATATCCAGTCCTGAAATTCCTGCTTAATCATTTCCTGCTTCGACTGAGCAATCGCTGTTTCCTTTTTATTCAGGACAGCCTTTTTCTTTCCCTCATCATCTTCGATATAATCAAAGATACGCACATCTTTTAAATTCAGCGTTTCCTCAATAATCTTATAGGCATTGATGCGGGAAGTTCCGTAAGTGTTATATGCCCTTACATTTCCTTTGTCGTAAGATTTGCCCTCAATATTCCACTCACTCGTAAATGGAGAGAAGTGAACTTTGATATTCCACTGTGCATAGCGTGGTGTTTCAAGCAAATGAAAGATAAACTCCTGCACATCGTCCGGTGGCAGCCAAGTTGCACCAAGTCGCACGGAAATTTCACTTGCAGTCAGGTCTTTCGGCTGCACCTTTTGAAGTGCTTCCACATTGACCTTATAATCTTCCGGATAGAGTTCTGCCGAGTTCTTTGCAATCTTCAGCTTTTCCCTGACATTACCCGAAAGGTATTCATCAGCCATCAGATACTTCGGTTCGTAAGAATTTCCATACTCATAAAGCGGGTTTAGGAAGATAACACCCTTTAAGTCCTCAAAGATTTCATTCTCCGATTTACCGGAAAGCTCCATCATATAGTCCATATCAATCGTGGCTTTTTCTCCAAGAGATACCGCCAACGCTTCGCTTGCCGTATCAACAGAAGTAACCGGAGTATGCGGCTTAATTGTCCTCTTAGAAAACATATCAGCCTTACGTTCCAGTTCTCCGTCCTCTCCGATTATCTCCAATGCGGAAAGCAAAGAGAATGAACTGTCCTGCGAAAAAGCAGAGGTATTTGCACGGCTGTTAATGAGTCCGTACTTACCTGAAAAGGTATCATAAAGTCTGTTTAATCGCTCCTGCTCCGCTTTGATTTCGCTGTCAGGGTAATCTTCTGTCTGCAATTCAATCAGCGTTCTGACGGAATTTCTAATAGCAATCATACCCTTAATTCGGTTCTCTGCGGTTGCCGACACTTCCACCGGAGTCATACGGGAATTTTCACGATAATAGATTTTATCGTCTACCACCGTATATGAAAAGTTTCTCACTGCCGGGTCTGCCGGAATAGAATTATCTTCCTCCTCCAGTTCTTCCTCGGCTTCATATTCCGTGATTTCTCCGTGAATGTTTGCTACTGCTTCATCAAGCTGTGCTGCAAGGTCTGCATTTTCATACGGCACACAAGTTGCTTCCATACCGAAACGCCCCGATACCATTTTCATTTCTCCGAGTATCATTTCGGGGTGCTGCACAAAATAAGAGTTCATCTTAATTCCGTTCTCATCGGTATCAAGATGAACCCAATCCGGCTCAATATCTATCAGTCTGTCACGCTTTTGCAGGATAAGAATATCCGAAATGACTTCCGTTCCTGCATTACCCTTAAAGGTATTATTCGGCAATCGGATTGCTCCAAGAAGCTCTGCCCTCTGTGCAATATACTTTCGTACTGCTAAAGTTTCCTTATCCATTGTGCCTTTGCTCGTTACAAGTGCCATCACACCGCCGGGTCTTAACTTATCAAGGGACTTGGCAAAAAAGTAATCGTGTATCAGGAACTTATGCTTGTCGTACCTTTTATCCGACACCTTAAAATCTCCAAAAGGCACATTGCCAACCACTCCATCAAAGAAGCTGTCCGGCAGATTGGTTTCTTCAAATCCTTGTGCCGCAATGGTTGTTTTCTGATAAAGCTGCTGTGCAATCCCTGCGGAAATCGTATCAAGTTCCACACCGTAAATCTTACTGTCCTGCATTGTGTCCGGCAGCATACCGATGAAATTACCGATACCGCAGGACGGCTCTAACAAGTTGCCTTCCTTAAAGCCCATCTGCTCCATTGCCTTATAAATGGCTGTGATAACTTCGGGCGGCGTGTAGAACGCAGTCAACGTGCTTTCTCTTGCCGAAGCATATTCCTCCGGTGTTAATACCGAAGAAAGTTCCAGATATTCCGTTGCCCACGCTGAATTATTTTCATCAAAGGCTTCTGAAAGCCCACCCCAACCAACGTACTTTGATAAGATAATCTGTTCTTCAGGAGTGGCAAATCTGTTTTCTTCCTGACATTTTTTTAGAAGCTGTATCGCCATAATATTTCTGCGGAAGCGTTCCTTTTTACCAACTGTTTCAACCTCATTTTCTTTGAGATTAAAGGTGTGGCGTTCTGCCATAGATACATCAGGGTGCAAGTCAAAGCCTTTGACTTTTTTCTTCTGCTCCCAAGCGGGAACTACCGGCTCAGGCTCTTTATCATAACCGTTTCCTATGCGATACCCCTGATGATACATCTCATCATAGCTGTCAAAACCTGACTGCGAAGCTACTATCTCTCGATAATCTTCAATCGGCATACTGCCCATATTGGTCTGAACTTCTTCCGTTTCATTTCTTTCTTCGGCAGGTTCTTCCTTTACAATCAAATGCTCATTCATCGGATTCTCACGCACTTTTCTGTCAAACTCTGTGCGTGAAAATTCCTTATTGAACAGTGGCATATCATAGTCATAGAGCATTACTCTCTCATCATCAACAGATAAGATTTCGTACTCAGAAGCACCGATATACACCTTATCGCCAAGATGATATTCATATTTCACATCTTGCGATATTTCCGCTTCTTCAGGTTCTTTTTCGGCTAGTTCCTGCTCCGGTGGTGCATTAGAGAGTATCTCACGGTTTCTTTTCGTTTCCTCGATTTTGGCTCTGCGTTCCTCTTGACTTTCAAGCCACTGAGGATAGCGTTCTTTTTCCTTTGGATTTAAGTATCTGTCCATTCGGATAAGTTCCCCGATACGTTTCTCCACCTGCGACCACGAAAGCGTGATATGTGGATTTTCTTTACCGATACCTTTCGTAATCGTAATACCTTTTCCATCGTGACTCTCATCAATTCCTGCTCCGATTATTACTGGATAAGAGCCGCCCCAACCGTACTCATTTTTTAAGAAGTCTGCGTTTTCTTTTGCTGAAAGGCTTTTTTCAAACTGCTCATAGATACGCATTTTACCCTCAGAAAATCCGCTTCCATTCGCAAGAACAGCGTCGATAATCTCCTGAGAAAAAGTAAAGGCAGAGGTTTTCTTTTCCTCTGCCCGACCGTCTAATATGAATGTCATCTGACCGTCCATTGACGGTAATGGTTTTATGCTGTCACTTAATTCTCCCAATAATCGCATAGCTTCAAAATGTCGAGCAATAACAGCCCAATCATAAAAACTCTGTGCGGTTCTGCTGTCGTATTTGCCCTCCCACAAATGCAGAACGTTTTCAAAGGTCTTGTACCCTACTGTCCTGCCATCCTCTAAAGTAAGCTCGGTATAATCATTATTGAAAATACTCTTTATATACTCTGTGCGGTCTTTGTTATCAGGATTACGTTCATAATAATCTTTGATTTCTTCCAGACTTGCTGATAAATGTGGTGTCGTTCTGAGAATTTCATTGATTACTTCATCACGCCCAAAGAACGGAAGGCTTTTATCCTCGTGTGTTCTGTCGTAATACTCTAAGCGAATATCACTTCCGCTTTCACGATTTCCTGTGCCGAGCTGCGAAGGGAGTTCATCAGACGAACCCATTTCATCATATCCTCCGCTTTCATCTGTTCGCTCACTCCCTCTTTCTGTGCCATCTGGCTCAGGATTGTTTCCTCCATCTTGCTGGCTCTCTGTTCCACTTCCGCCAAGTGCTGTGTCAGTTCGCCCCTCGTCAGGAGATTGTAGTAAAGGACTCTGTGATGTTCCTTCAGAAAATCTCTCCTCATCTGAGCGTATCTGCCCAAAGTCACTTCCGGCTGCTGTGGAAGTTTCAGGTTCGGAAGGCTGTAATCGCCCACCATCGTGTAGGTCAGTTCGTTCATTGTCCAAACTCCTTTCGTCGTTATTTTCAACCTTATTGTATTCATTTCTGTCCTGACCGACAATTATGCGATTTTGACGGTTGAGTGCAGTAATTGTTTTAGATATTTCCGTCAATCCCATTTCTGCAATATCACTGGTAGCAAATCCAAGTGCATTGAGTGTTTCCTGCGTATTGAAATTGGTAACATCTCTGAAATCATCAAGTTCAAAATAACCGTCCGTATCAACGCCAAGCCTTGACATCATCATATATGCCACACTATTTGTCACGACATTTTTATAAATGAAAGCCACAATATCCTCTTCCACTTCCTCGAAGGAACTGCCCTCGGTTGCATAGTAAAGGTCTTGCAGATAATCAGGGATATTATCCTCTGCCGCATTTCTTGCTGCTCCCATAATTGCTTCGGCAAGACTACTCTTATTCTCAATCTCTCCGAAAGTGCTTTCCAATGTTTCAATCACATCAGCTTCGTATTCCTGACGCATATCCCAAATCGGGACTGTTCTTGAATATCTGCTTTCGTGAGTATCTGAAATGTCAAAGTAATGTGTCAGTCTTTGCCGTGAACGGTTTTCATCAGCAAAAACAGCAATACCTCTTGCACCTCGGTTGACCCATCTGCCAAAAATTTTGTTCCACTGCTCTATCTCAAGAACCGCCGTTGCATCAGGTCGCTGTGCATATACAAGTAGCTGCTCGTCATAACGTAACTTATAATTTCGGCAAGCCGAAGCCAAGAATGCCTGCCAGTTCTGAGGATTTGACACAACCGTTTTGCAGGTGCGGTTGTAAAGCTCAGAAATAAGGTCATATTTTCGTGCCATTACTCTTGCACCTCCTTATCGCTGTTTTTCTCTGTTTCTGGTCTTGTTTTTTGACGGTTCGGATTGATTGATAGGTTCAACTTTGCTTCCATTAAGCTCCATTTTTTCAGCAAACTCACATATATGATAGCAGCAATTTCCGACATACAAATGGTAGTCATCAATATACTTGCACACTCTGTCTGCTGTGTGTCCATCACGAAAAGTAATCCTGATTTTTCCACCATCGGGAATATAGAATTTTAAGTTGTAATGACTGTTTATAAATCGAATTTGCTTTTCCTGCGGCTCTGCTCTATTCTCCTGTTGCTTCATTTTCCTTACCTCTCATTTTTGTTGCTTCATCAGAACCGCCGCCCAAATACGAAAAGAGTTTACCGGACTTTGTATTCTTCTGAAGCTCCATAATCACACCCATATCAGGAATCGTGATATTCGGAATTTTCAGGATTGCTTCCATATCAAGCTGCTGCAACTTTTTCTCCGTATCACAACCGGAGTCAAAGAGTTTATTCAGCACCTTAACCTTATTCTGAAAAGTTGCTTTGTCTTTCACGAAAATACCTCCTTAGCTAATGTTGATTACAATAGAAATACTGCCGCTCTGTTCTTCTTTCTGCGGATTACGTGAATACTCAGGAAAAAGGGACTGTACTCTCTGCCTTGCCCTGCGTATGGTTTCAAAACAAGGAAGTCCGTATGCTCGGTAATTAAATACAATATCCTCAAGCGGAAGATTTCCAGCAGGTATATATCCGTACCGATTGTAATAATGCAGAATAAGAAGCATATCATCATACCTCGACATCGGGCATTTCTTTAAGATTTCAAGCACTCGGCTCTCCACCGTTTTCTGTTGTTTCATAATGTTCCTCCAAAAATTAAAGGGACAGAGTTTTTTACGCTCTGCCCCGACTGGTTAATGTTCGCTTGTTACTTACTTCTTACGGTTTTTAACCTGAAGAAAGATAAAGCCGCCGACAATAACGGCGACTAATGCGATAGCGATAATTGTCTTTGCTTCCATTACTCGTTACCCTCCTTTTTCTTCTTTTTGTGTGCAACAACAGACGTTACAGCGATACCGACAGCAGAAAGTCCGGCAAGGACATACCAAAGTTTCATATTGGTATCATCTCCTGTCTTTGGAGTATCCCTCAACTCATTGTGCATTTTTACAACGGCTGTTTCATCAAGTTTGATAGTAACATTCTGGTCGGCAGGTGTGATATATGCGGCAGAGGCATTGTTTGCCACTTCGGATACGGTATATTCGCCAATACGAAGTCCCTCAATCACGATTTCGCCGTTCTTATCTGTTTCAAATGTCATATCATAGCCGTTTGCTCCGGTTACTCTGAACGCAAAACCTTTGACCTTACCGTCTGAAGATGTCTTAACGATTTTCAGTGTTCCACGCATAGCTTCATTGATAAATCCGACACCTGCCTTATTCTCAACGGAATAAGTTGTTTCGTCTTTCTCAATGAAAACAGAGTATTCTCCCTTATCAAGCAGGAAGCCCTCCGGTGCTTTTGTTTCACGGACAATATATTTTCCGTAAAGCAGTTCTTTCATCTCATAAATTCCGGTTTCAGTTTCTTCAAGATTTCCGATAAGTTCATCTCCATCATCAATCTTTCCGTTCTCATTGGTGTCCTTATATACCTCAAAGGTTGCACCCGTAAGCTTGTTATCCGGATATTCAGCGTCCACCTTCGTGAGTCTGATATTGCCGTGAACATACTCATTGACAATCTCAATTTCAACTACCTGCTCGGCTTTGCTAATATTGACCTCATACGCTTTTTCATCAAGAACAAATCCCTTTGGCTGCTCGATTTCTCTTACAATCCATTTGCCATAAGGTACTTTTTCAAAAGAAAAACTACCGTCTTTTGCAGAGATAGTCGTCATAAGTGCAGTATCCTTTGTAAATTCTGTTTCTTCGGCTTTGAAGATACCGATAACAGCACCCTCAAGTGCTTCTCCATTCTCGTCAATCTTCTTACCTGATACAGAACCATAGATAAGTTCATTCTTGATTTCTTTTCCGTCATTTACTTTAATTTCAACCGTTGCGGTATCCTGACCTGCGTATTCAAACACAACCGGATACTTCGTATCAGAGAGAATATAATGCTCATCGGTTGCATTCTCTTTGACATAGTATTTGCCAAACGGAAGGTCTGACTTCATAACAGCAGTTCCATTTTCATTTATGCTGACAATCTCAATCAGTCCATCAGCCGGAATAACGGTACCGCTTGCAGATACAATATCTTCTGCGGCATAAAGACCAAAGCTGATGTTTTTGATTTCTCCGTTGTCGCCAATACCAAATGTCTTATCCTTTTCAATGGCTTTTGCAAGGCTTACCTGAACTTTCTGTCTTTCGTTATAGAATGATGTGGAAGTTTCGGTAACAGAGATATTCTGACCTGCATAAGTAAGCTCAACCGTATGTGTTTCGCCACTCACTACCATTCCATCAGGTGCGGTAATTTCCTTGACCTCGTATTTTCCGAGATAAAGTTCTTTGCTCTTAACAAATCCATCGGAGCTTGTTGTGATAGTATCTACCACTTCGCCCTTTGAATAGCGGAGTGTACCGTCCGGTGTGCTAATATCTTCCGCAGCACGGACTTCATAAACTGCACCCTCAAGTCCTGCCACTTCATAAGCAGGCTGATAAATAACATCACTGTCCTCAGAACCACTTACATTGACACCACTAAATACTTCTCCGGTCTTTTCAACCGTGATAGTACCTTTCTGTGCCATATTCGGCTTATTGACTTTCACAACAGTTACGCCGCCTTCCTCTGTGGAATTTTCTTCGGTAATATCAAAATATACCGGAGTATCATCAAGTACATATCCGTATGGAGCTTGTACCTCTACGATAGAATACCCCTTGCCGTAATCCAGTTTCTCAGGTGTGACAAGAGAACCATTTGCATCGGTATAGAACACATCAATCGTGGTCGGTGTCGGATAAGTAAAGGTCATTTTGACCTGATTACCCTGCGGGTCGTAAATCTTAAATCCTGCTCCTGCATACGGAATACTCTTTCCGCTTTCTGCGTCCACCTTAACTACATTGACAAAGCTCTCGAAGTTACGGTTATTGATAAGATAACGATACGTCTGTGCGTTCTGTGAAATGAACACATCAAAATCGTCCATCATCTCTCTGCCTTCCCAACCAGAAGTCTGGTGTACAGTATAAATACCATACGGCATATCTTTTGTCTGACCAAAGCCATTTTCATCGCAAACGATAGTATCTCTCTCGTCTTTATTGGCTGCGTCATAGCTTCCGGCAGATTTCAGATAAATCTCAAAGGAAGCACCCTTTTCAGGTGTTTCAATCTTTGTTTCTCCATCGTCAGTGTGTTTAATGATAGCCACATTACCTTTGATTACCTGCTCGGTTACATCATTGGAAGTAAGGTTGTGTTCCACCTCATAAAGTTTCGGGTCTGCACCTACTTCATGGATAGTCTTATCAAGCAAATATCCCTCTGACGGTGTGATTTCTCGGATTGTCCAGTCGGTATCACAAACATATTCTTTGGTAGTGAACTGACCGTTTTCATCAGTAACATACTTATCTACAAGCGTTTCTCCCTTATAGATACCGTAAATTGCTCCCGAAAGTTTGGCATTGCCCTGTGCTTCGCCTTTCTCAGCGTCGCTCTTTGTTACTGTTACAGTAAACTTCTTCAAAATATTATTGAAGTTTCTTGTGGTTACTTCTTTCCACTTCACTGGTGCAATCTGATTTTTCGGCACAACATAACGGATAGCCGTGTCTACTTCCTCAAGGGTATATGGTTCAGAACCACTGATAAGCACATCTTTGAAAGTTGCCACACCGTTTTTGTCTGTAACTGCATACTGGTCGACAGCAGCACCGGAAAGAGAAGTACCGAAAAGATGGAACTTCATACCTTCAACAAGATTATCTTCTGAGGACTTCACTACCTGAAGGTCGCCACGCTTCAATTTGTTATTAAAATTGACCTTTGCAACCTGTCCTGCTACAACAGTAACTCTATGTGTTTCCTGCGGCTCGTACTTATCGTATGCCTGCTCGGTTACAGTATAGATACCCGGCATAAGGTTATCAATCTGGAACTTACCGCCATTAGCTGTTGTAACCGTCTGATTGATACCGTTTCCGGTAATCGTGAAGTTAATACCGTCAACCTTGCCGTCCTCACTGGTCTTTACAATCTGACAAGAACCATAGCTGACTTTCATCTTCACATAACCGTTGATACTGTCGCTTACTTCCTGAGCATAGCTGACAACATCCTGCACACTGGAATTCTGACCGTGTTTGCCCTCTGACCATACAACCACACCTCTGCGGACTGCATTTTTCTTGGTTGCGGTAATGGTAAATTCCTTACTCGGTGCTGTATCCATAGAAACCGTAAGTTTGTTACCATTCACTGAAAAGCTCACTCCACTGATGCTTGCCTTGAAATTATATTTGGACAGCACATTATTGGAATCTGTCAGAGTAGTTGTGTACTTGCTTCCGTTCCACTCAAGTTCTATTGTCTTTGCCGAACCGGATGATTTATTACAAAAACTCGGTATGGTCGCATGGTTCTGTACACTCTGCACCATACTGTTGTAATAACTGAAAATCTTATTGCGAAGCGGATGCTTTGCATTGATGACATCTTTCACATTGCTGCAACCACTGGCTGCTACATGATTGAAGTTCACATCACGCTCTCCGATAACAGTTTCCCAGATAAGAAGCTGTGTGGCATAAGCCTGTGCAATGCTGTTTGCTGCTGCTTCATTCTGTGACCTCCAAGATGTCGAGATTGTCCCACGGTAGCCATACTGTAAAATACGACCAACGAAAAGACGGATTTCATCTCCGGAAATAACCCCGTTGGATGCAAGGTTATTAAAATAATTTTCGTCATACTTATTCATTGTCTGACCGACCTTGAGCGAAATTCCCGGCTCAATACAATAAGCAACATTGCCTGAGTATGAGCCAATAGCCTTAAGATTGGTAAAATTAGAACGTCCGGTATGCCAACCATTTTTCAAGGTCAAATTACTGTGTCCCCATACCCCATCGTAATTAGCATCGCCATCACGAGGGAAATCGACCATATAAACATCGGCTTTTTCTCCCGAAGCAGCATATGCTGTTATCGAGCCAATGCCTGCAAAAGTGGTCACACACATAAGGGTCGCCAAGAAAAGCGACGTGACTCTTTTGAATTTTGACTTTATCATTGCGTTTCCTCCTGTAAAAATTGAAAAACACACCGTATCTCTACGATGTGCCTTTGTGGATTTTCTCTTACGACAAGATTTACCTGCCGAAAAACAAATGCGGATTTTTCGTTAATTTTTCATTTTACCATACACCTCCTGTCCGTTCATACTGTGCGATTGCCCCTTAGAGATAGACATATACTTTGAGATAGTTATATTCAAGTGAGATAGTATATATCATTTTCGGTAGGTAAAAGTATAACTAAGGGGTTAGAGTGTGAGAAAGGGGAACTGTAAAACAGGCTATCTGCTGTCACGCTCTGCACGATTACGCAAGAACTTGTTGTAATGCTCCAATGCCTTGC
The DNA here is from genome assembly GCF_964249465.1 of Ruminococcus sp. Marseille-P328. NCBI lineage: Bacteria > Bacillati > Bacillota > Clostridia > Eubacteriales > Oscillospiraceae > Ruminococcus > Ruminococcus sp. Marseille-P328. Next base: position 152,619 of record NZ_CAXUBQ010000001.1, read on the forward strand.
AGACAAAATCCTCCGTCTGACTGACGGGAATATTTTTCGGGATAAGCTGTCTTACTCTGTCGCCCCTCAACACGATTTTTTCCTTTTGGTTCGGCTTTTCCTCAGACATAACAGCGTGGATTGCTTCGGTTGTAAGGTTGCCCTCGTTGAATAACTTTCGCATACGGATTGTCTGGTCGTGTGACGGGGTAGCGTCATTCAGGTCGATTTCGTCAACCACATCACGCTGGCAATCTTCATCAAGATAGGAAAGTTCTACGGCAGGACGCATTTTGATACGCCCCTCATCAACAAATTCAAGCAGTTCGGGAACAAGGTTTGTTAAACGAATATAACGACGAACTTGCGTTTGACTGTCGCCCGATTGTTCTCCGATTATTTGAGCAGTTTCTTTGCCATCCGACTTCCGACCCAGTGGGTTGGAAGTTAAATCTGTTCTTTTCCCTTGTCTGCTTAATGCTTCTAAACGCATTTTATAGGCAAAGGCTTTTTCACTCGGCAATATCTCTGACCTTTGGAAATTACTCTCAACCATTAAAATGGTCGCTTCATCTCTGTTCAGGTCTACAATCTCACTTCTCAGTGTTTCAAATCCTGCCAGTTCACAAGCTCGCTTTCGTCTGTGTCCTGAAACAAGTTCATATCTGCCGTCCTCTTTCTGCCTTACCGTTGCCGGAGTAATAACCCCTCTTTCCTTGACACTCTCCACAAGCTGCATCATATCTTCATCGTCCCTGACCTTAAACGGATGGTCTGGGAAATCATCAATCAGCTCTAACGGAATATCTCGGATTTTTGAAAGCTGTTCTTCATCTCTCTGTGCCTGAGTGGTAAATAAATCATCGAGCTTCGTGAGAGTGAAGTCGCTCTTTCTTCCTGCCATCGGCTAACACCTCCTTTGTAAATTCAGCGTATGCCTTAGACACTGTGCTATTTGGCTCATAAGCATAAATGCTCTTGCCTTTGGAAGAAGTTTCAGCGGCTTTTACGGCAATCGGGATTTGTGTTCGATACATTCTTATCTGATTACCGAAGTTTGCCCTGAGTGCTTCAACCGTACTCTTTGCAAGGTTTGTTCGGCTATCCACCAAAGTAAGCAGCATACCGTCTATCTTAATATCCGGATTGATATACTTCTTTACTTTTGAAATAGTCTGCACAAGCTGTGTCATACCCTTTGCCGGCAAATACTGAGCCTGAACCGGAATGATAACACTGTCTGCCGCCGATAAAGCATTAAGAGTAACCATACCAAGTGAAGGCATACAGTCTATAATTACATAATCATATCTGTTTTTCACTTGACTCAGATAATTCTTGAGTGTAGTTTCTCTGCTCATTGCGTTTACAAGGTTAAATTCCATTGCTGAAAGCTCAAGGTTTGCCGGAACAAGGTCAACACCTTCTTCGTGGTGCAGGATACCAACCATAGGGTCTGTCATCGTTTCATTGATTACATCTGTGAGTTTCGTTGCAAGCGTGATACCCAAACCGTCTGTATCCTGCCAACCAAGACAAGTCGTTAAATCGCCCTGCGGGTCTGCGTCTATGAGCAATACTTTCTTGCCCTGCATTGCAAGCCCGACTCCGAGATTAACTGTTGTGGTGGTCTTTCCGACTCCGCCTTTCTGGTTACATACGGAAATCGTTTTACAGTTTGACACTTCTTTTTGCCCTCCTTTCTGAAAATTCATAGCCACCGCATTATGGCTATGTACCTGACCGACTCATTTCCTAATCGGTCATAGCAATATTTGTTCTCAACACCCCTTGCCAAGCAAAATGCTTATGGGAAGTCACTAAGGAACAGACTGCTTATCTGTATCATAGGATTCTAACCTCTGCCGGGTACTCCGCCAGCTCCGTAGAGAAGTATCATTATCATTCTGACTGTCATCGCCATATCAGGGGCAACCTGATACTCATAGCCGGAGTTCTCGCTATTCTGAAATACAGAAATCACGGCGTACCTGCTAAAGTGGCTATCATCAGAAGTAAAGTCTTAGTGAATGACTTATTCAATTTTCAAGTGAAAAGGCTTCCGTTTTTGCTATCTGGAATGAACCCCTTCACTCATTTGGACAAAGGGGTATGAAATGCACACCCAAAATCGCCGCTTTTCCAAAAATTTTTCAAAAAAATTTTTGAAATAAAAAAAGCCGCCTGCTCCGGTTAGGAAACAGACGGCAAAACACGTTCTAAATGTATTCAATTTTCAATTTCTTTTTCTTTGCTTCAAGCACTTTACAGAGGACATCATCTACTGCATCGGTGTATCGTCCCTGAGCTGCTAAATTGTTCTTCAGTTCAATGAGCGATTGTATCACTCGGCTTCGTTCTTCTTCATTTAAGTATAGATGATAGGTTTTCTCTCTCATTGGCTGTCCCTCCATCTTTCAAATGTATTTTTTATTATCTCCACATCTTCCTCGGTATCGGAAGAAATAAATATATGTACGCTCTGAAAAGCTTTCTTTAAGCTATTGGCATAATCCAGTTCTGTGCCTTTCATCGGCAGCTTAATCAGCCTTATCCCTCGTTGCTTACACATATATGCTTTCATTATTTCTATATTCTCATCAGCACTTCCGGACTCAATAGCCAACTTTTCTGAAGGTATGTATGTTTCAAGCGGAACTCCAAGCAATCGGTCAGAACCAAGTTCTGCTTTCAAGCCTTTCTTATTAGAATAATAGCTGACAGCCAAAGCAGGAAATAATGACAAATACTCCTGCTCACAAAATCGACAGCCTTTATTCAATATCGTTCTTTCATTTATCTTCATACTCCACGAATGACCGTGCCTGCATTTCCACCACGCTCTCTTTGCCGAAGTTCGTGATACTTGTGTCGGTTTCAATTTATTCTGTTCATAATCCCATTCGCTAAGAAGCTGACTGTCTGTTGTCGCCAAATCATTATATCCGGCAAGGACTTCTCTCTCTGCACAAACGGGGCATACCGTACCTTTTACACGAGCATTGATAACTGATTTCCACTCATTACCGCATTTTCTGCACTTCCACCAGACATTTTTCCTCGACTTTGCATTTACCTCATCAGGCTTCAATGACAAGTTCTTCTCCGACCACTCAGAAGCAATTTCAGGGTGTGTTGTCTGCAAATCGTTAAACCCTTTCAGGAATATGTACCCACTGCAATACGGGCATTTGCTCCCACCGGAACGAGTAGAAATAAGGGTGTTCCACTCTCTTCTGCAATCCTTACACTTCCACCAAGCCTTACGATTGGCAAAGACCGTAACCTGAGTTGGAAGTAACGGATAATTTCTATCCGACCACTCGGCAGCTATATCCGGCAGAAGTGTTGCAAGGTCATTAAATCCTGCCAACACTTTATTATGGGAGCAATACGGGCAACCTGTTTTATTTATTGTCCTGCTCTTAACGGCTGCTTCCCACTCGTGACCTTTCTCGCATCTCCAAATCACTTTCTTATGAGAACCAATAGAAACCTCTGTCGGTTTTATCTTATTCTTTTTCGACCACTGCTTTACCAGTAGCGGCTCTAATGTCGCCAAATCGTTAATCCCTGCAATCACTCTCGCACCGGAACATATCGGGCATTTTTCTCCATTAGAACGAGCCTTAACGCTTGTCTGCCATTCGTGACCGCAAGCACCTCTCCACCATACTTTTTTATTTGAACCAAAGGTAATATCATCAGGTGTAAGCGGTATGTTCTTCTCCGACCACTCCGAAACAAGCTCCGGGTGTACTTCTGCTAAACTGTTGTTCATAGCCAAACCTCAACCTCCTTGTGCTTAGAGTATATGAAGTTTTGGCTTTATCTTGTAGTTTGCGAATATCCGTATAAATAGAAAAAGCCCTTTGAGAAAAGGATTTCTCCTCTCTCAAAGGGTAAATTGAAAAACTTGAATCTGTACTACCGAATAAAATTAGTCAGTATTTTTTCTTCTGTATCAGGCATTTCAATTCCTTGCTTTTTTCCAAGTGCAATACATTTTAATAACCATGCCATATTATTGGCAAGTGTTCTCATTGTCTGCATTCCCTCTAAATCCTGTCTCACATCATCCGGTGTAAATCCGTGTACCTGATTCCAATACTGCGATGAAACAACAGGCATACTATTCATCGTAAAGTACTTGTTTAACTGATCAAAGGTTGCTGATGCTCCACCACGTCTACAGCTAACAACAGCAGCACCAAGTTTTCCCTCAAACTTACCACTTCCTGCAAAAAATGCTCGGTCAAGAAATGATGTAATCTGTCCACTTGCCCCTGCATAATAAACCGGAGAGCCTAATACGATTCCGTCTATTTCCGGCAGCTTTGCAATGAATTCATTAACACGGTCATCAACAAAACATTTCCCGGTTTTTTGACAGTTTCCACAGGCGATACAACCTGCTATTGGCTTTACACCTAAATACATCATCTCTGTTTTAATTCCATTTGCCTCAAGGGTATCTGCAACTTCTTTTAATGCTGTGTATGTGCATCCTTCCTTGTGAGGACTTCCATTTATCAATAATACTTTCATCGTAACCTCCTTAAAAATCTGTATAGGATGCTGTATCTTGCATTTCATCCATTAGCTGTACTGTGTTTAAGGCAATTTCTCGAATTCCGTTACAGCAATCTGTTCCCATTGGAAGGGATTCCGGTGGATTATCCATTTCTGCAACCTTGATATAGAGTTCTGCGGCTTTCTTTGGATTACCTGCTTGCGTTCCATTTTGTCCATTATAAAAATCCATATTTTCATCATAAAGGTCTTGATATGGGGAGTGTTCCGCTATATCTGTTTTATGTGAAGCCCCAAAAAACTCTGTTCTCATAAATCCGGGTTTTACATCCGTAACGTGAATTCCGAATTGCTTAACCTCCATTGCCAATGTTTCAGAAAGAGCCTTTACAGCGTGCTTTGTCGCACAATATGGACCGGATAAAGGACCGACATTATAGGCACCCAAACTGCTCACATTAAAAATATGACCGCTGTTCTGTTTTCTCATTATCGGTAATGCAGCTCTGATAACATTTAGCAGTCCAAAAACATTGATGTCAAATAGTTCTCGAACAGCTTTATCACTCATTTCTTCAATCGTTGCCAAATGTGTATATCCTGCATTATTGACCACTACATCCACTCTTCCGAATTTCAACACTGTCTTTTTCAATGCGGTTTTTACGCTTTCTTCATCTGCAAGATTCATTGAGAGTGGTAAAAACTGTTCACTTTCATTTCCAAAAGCTTCTATTAAAGCCTGCTTGTTTCTACTCGTCGCTGATACCATATAACCTTGTTCCAATAATTCGTTAACCAATGCGTGTCCTAACCCTTTGGAACATCCTGTAACAAACCATACTTTCTTATTTTTCATTTTTCTTCCTGCCTTTCCAAATTAACTTCTGCATATATTCGTGACTCCATTCGTCTTCCTTGCCGGCTAAAAGTTTTGCATAATGGTCAACTTTTCTATCCAACACTTTTATTCTCAGCTTCAAGTTTTCAATTTCTTCCAGTGTCTTTTCTCGCTGTTTGGACATAATCTCGAACCTTTGCTGTAATGTAGAATCACCCTGCTGATACAATTCAATGTATCTTTTTATTTCTTTTAAAGGCAATCCTGTATCCCTAAGTGAAATACTGACAAAAAGCCATTCTAATTCCATATCATCAAAAATTCGCTGATTATATGAATCTCGTTTTGTTCCCGGTATCAATCCCTGGTCATCATAATATCTGACTGTATGAACTGAAACTCCAAGAATATCAGCTACTTCCTTTACTGTATACATAGTCTTTGCCTCCTTAATTGCAGTATACAGCATTCGAGTTACTCGAATGCAAGAAGTTTTTTAAAGAGTGCAGGATTTTATTAAAATCTATACACTCTTACTCCTAATTTCTTTACAAATTCAGATTTGCATTTCCATTCATTTTAGAAAATGGGCAATCCCGATTGGGACTGCCCATTCATCTTGAAAATTATGCGATTTTTTCTTGCTTGCACCGATTTCTGCATCAATTGATGTAAGTTTGATGTAAATCGCTGTTTTTTCAGTTTTTTATCAAATGAAGTACGTCCCGTCTATTTGATAAAACGGTACATCTTTACATCATCTTAATAGAGCTTTGCACCTGCTGGAATGTGGTCATCAACCATCAGAAGGTTCAGTCCTTCGTGACCGTCTTCCTCGTGTACTGCTGAAATCAGCATACCTTCGGAATCAATTCCCATCATCTTTCTTGGTGGCAGGTTCACGATAGCAATTGCTGTCTTACCAACCAGTTCTTCCGGCTCGTAATACTCGTGAATACCGCTTAAAATCACACGGTCTTTGCGTTCTCCGTCATCTAATGTAAACTTCAGAAGCTTCTTTGACTTCGGTACTGCTTCACAAGCTAAAATCTTAACTGCACGGAAATCAGACTTACTGAATGTATCGAAATCTACCATTTCTTCAAAGATTGGCTCAATCTTTACGTTGGAGAAATCAATCTTTTCAGATTCAGTTTTTACATTTTTTTCAGGTGCTTCAGAAGCTGTATTATTTACATCATTTTTCTTATTTACACCATCTAAGGACTTCATTGTCGGGAACAGCAACACATCACGAATAGCCTGGCTGTCTGTCAGAAGCATAACAAGACGGTCGATTCCGTATCCGATACCACCTGTCGGCGGCATACCGATTTCCAGCGCATTCAGGAAATCTTCATCTGTATGGTTTGCTTCTTCATCACCAGCATCTGCAAGTGCATCCTGCGCCTTGAAACGTTCGCGCTGATCAATCGGATCATTCAGCTCGGAATATGCGTTACACATTTCCCATGTATTAATGAAAAGCTCAAAACGCTCTACCTTGTTTGGATCAGAAGGTTTCTTCTTAGTCAACGGAGAAATCTCGATTGGGTGATCCATAATAAATGTAGGCTGAATCAGCTCTTTCTCACAATATTCTTCGAAGAAGAGATTGATAATATCGCCTTTCTTGTGACGCTCCTCATACTCGATATGATGTTCGGCAGCAAGCTTCTTGGCAGCTTCATCATCTGCAACCTGGTCAAAGTCAATTCCTGCATATTTCTTGATCGCATCATTCATGGTCAGACGCTCAAATGGCTTTCCAAGATCAATCTCGATACCATTGTAAGAAATCTTAGTGGAACCGCAGACCTTCTCTGCCAGATAGCGGAACATGGATTCGGTAAGTTCCATCATTCCTTCATAATCTGTATATGCCTGGTAAAGCTCCATCAGTGTAAATTCCGGATTGTGACGGGTATCAACACCCTCATTACGGAATACACGGCCAATCTCGTAGACTCTTTCAAGTCCGCCAACGATCAGTCGTTTCAGATAAAGTTCCAGTGAAATACGAAGCTTAACATCTTCATTCAGTGCATTGTAATGTGTCTCAAATGGTCTGGCAGCTGCACCACCAGCATTGGAAACCAGCATTGGAGTCTCTACTTCCATGAAGTCACGGCCAGCAAGGAAGTTTCGGATCTCTTTAATGACCTGAGAGCGCTTGATAAATACGTTCTTGCTCTCCTGGTTCATGATCAGATCTACATATCTCTGACGATAACGCATATCTGTATCTGTCAGTCCGTGGAATTTCTCCGGAAGGATCTGCAGGCTCTTTGATAAAAGAGTCATTTTCTCTGCATGAATAGAAATCTCACCGGTTCTGGTTCTAAATGCAAAACCTTCCAGACCGAAGATATCGCCGATATCAGATTTCTTAAAGTCTGCATAAGAATCTGCTCCGATAGCGTCTCTTGCAACATATACCTGAATGTTTCCCTGTAAGTCCTGGATATTGCAGAAAGAAGCTTTTCCCATGACTCTCTTGAACATCATACGTCCAGCGATTGCCACATGGAGCGGGCTGGCATCCATAATACTTCTTCTCTCTTCGTAGTCGTTCTTCTGAACTTCCTTCGCCTGCTCTTCATCAAGACCTGTTACATCCGGCTCTGTACGATCCTTCAGCAGCTCTGCTTCGTGTGCCTCATAAAGGTTCTTTACTTCCAATGAATGATGGGTCTGATTAAATTTTGTTATCTGAAATGGATCCTTGCCATTCGCCTGAAGCTCTGCCAGTTTATCACGGCGGATTTTCAGAAGCTGATTCAGATCCTGATTCTTCTGTTCTGCCACTTTTGTGCCTCCTTAAATATTACGCTGGATTTCCAGCACTTTGTACTTCATGATACCGGATGGCAGCTCTACTTCTACAATATCACCTGTGTGTGCGCCCATAAGAGCCTTTCCTACAGGAGATTCATTAGAAATCTTGCCTTCCAGGCTGTTTGCCTCTGTGGAGCCAACCAGCTTCAGTTCTATATCTTCGTCAAACTCGAAGTCATGTACTCTTACTTTACATCCTACGCTGATCTTGTCAAGATCTACTTCGTCCTCAACTACAACCTCAGCGTTCTTCAGGATTTTCTCAATTTCTTCAATACGCGCTTCGATATCTCTCTGCTCATCTTTAGCTGCATCGTACTCTGCATTCTCGGACAGGTCTCCCTGCTCTCTTGCCTCTTTGATCTTACCTGCTACTTCTTTTCTTTTTACTACCTTTAAATCATGCAGCTCTTCTTCCAGTTTTTTAAGTCCTGCATAGGTTAGTAAGTTCTTCTTTTCTTCCATTATAGCCTTACTCCCTTTCATTCCGGCGGCTTGTCGCCCCGTATCATACATTTCTTATATGCTGTTTCTCCCGGAAAATTCCATTACTATAAAAGTCCTGAACAAAAAGCTGCAGAAATATACCAACCACAGATAACATTCATTCGCCAGACAGTCCACTTTTATAATTGTTAATGCCTGCAGAAGCAGACATTTCATTACCCAAAAGGGTACAAATTCACTAGGATATTCACAGTTTCACCATTATAGCTAAATCAACAGGCATTGTCAAGACAGAAAAATAGCGAACAAATGTAAAAAAAGATGCCGCAGAACCACCATTTTCCGTGATTCTGCGGCATCTTACTTCTTAATTATGCTATTCTCTCAGAATATGCTTCTGAAGGGGGAAACGTTATCCTTCGATGGCAATGTGTTTCTTCTCTTCCACTGCTGGTTTCGCTTCTTTCTTCGGAACAAACAGTTTCAGAATGCCATGTTTAAACTCAGCCTTAATATCCTCCTGCTGTACGTCCTCGCCTACATAAAAGCTTCTGCTGCAGGCTCCTGCGTAACGCTCCCTGCGGATATAATGACCTGATTCTTTCTCCTGCTCATCTTTGTCCAGACCTTTCTCAGCGCTGATGGTCAGATAGCCATTCTCCAGGGAAGCCTTAATCTCATCTTTGGTAAATCCTGGAAGATCAACTACCAGCTGATAACCGTTATCCATTTCCTTAATATCAGTCTTCATAACGTGGCTGGCTCTCTTGCCATAAAGCTTCTTCTCGGTATCTTTCATTGCTTTATCATCATAATAGAATGGAAAATCATTAAAGAAATCATCAAATAAGTTCTCTCCAAAAATACTAGGCATTAACATAAGTCATCTCTCCTTTTTATATATGCTGTTTACCTTGTTTCTTGGAACTCGGGTGGTAGGGAATTCATAAAGCCTTTCGCTTTTGCTTTCTTTTTATCCCCTTCCTTTGTTCTAGTTGTAATATAGCACATATTATTAGCACTGTCAAGTGGTGAGTGCTAATTTTTTGAGATTTTTTTTGCAAACTCTTTAAAATCAATGGTTTGCAGTATCTTATTTCTTTTGAAATTGTGATTTTTTCTGTTTTGACACCAATTTGACACCAATTTCTCTTTTTGTGGTGTCAAGCATTTAACACCATACTATCTAGTCTTGCAATCTCATTTTCAATCCTTGTCAGCTCTCCAATATGGTTATACACTTCCATTGTTACATCTATATGAGCGTGTCCCATAATATATTGAAGAACTTTTACGTCCATACGGCACTCTGCCATTCTGGTACAAGCTGTATGACGCATTACATGAGCTGAAAACTTTGGTAACAGCTCTGCTTTCCTATGCTCTTTTTTTGCTCTCTCTACTTCGGTTTTGTTATATGCGTCTACAATGTTATATAAAATACTATTTACGCCATTCGGCATAAGCGGTCTGCCCGATTTCGCTGTAAAGACAAACCCCGAATACCCGTCCACCTCAATGCTCTTATCCTTTGCAAGCATGAAATTGATTTTCCTTTGTTCCTCAAAGGCTTTTGCAACTTCTTGTGTCATAGGTATAATACGAATACCCGACTCCGTTTTTGGTGTTGAGATATGGAACTTGCAACCATCGCCTAAATTCTTATAAATGAGCTGGTGGTCTACATTAACCGTCTTTGCCTTGATGTTTATATCTTTCCATGTAAGACCAATAAGCTCCCCACACCTTAACCCCGTACCAATCATTATGGTAAACATGGGATAATATGTGTTATAGACATTGCTCTGTTTTACAAACTCCATAAACTTTTCTTGTTGAGGAACTGTTAAGGCTTCTTTTTCCTCTGCTGGTTTTCCATAATCGCTAATGGAACTTTTTGCAGGGTTCTTTCGGATAATATCATCATCAACAGCCATTTCTAATGCAGGATAAAGCAGGTTATGAATATACTTGATTGTAGAATAAGCATATCCAGCTTTGGAAAGCTTCGCATAATACGCTTTAATATGTGAGGGTAAAAGCTGAACAACTTTAATATTTCCAATCTCGTCTTTTACTCTGTTTTCCCAAGCACGAACATAACTAACTCTTGTAGTATCAGCCAGCTCACGAGTTGCCATATAACGCTCAAATAACGTGTTGAGCGTCATTTTTTTGATTGCTCCGTCTGTCAGTATGTTATCTTCCATATCCTTTGCAATCTGCTTCTCTTTTTCCCGAAGTTCGGGTAAATCTTGTGCATAGACTGTCAATCTCTTGCCTGTTCTTACATCTGTATAACGATAACTGTATCTTCCGTCATTACGCCAGTTTTCGCCCTCCCTTAATTTTCTTCCTTTAGGGTCTTTTCTACTAATTGCCATGAGAACCATTCCTTTCTGAAAAAGCCTCTTTTCTTGTTCTCACAGCGTGCTTTGTCCTTTTTTATTATACTACACACGCCAGAGAACATAAATAGAAAATCGCTCTATTCTTCCAAATATAGCAAGTAATTCTTGACTTTTTCTATGGAATAAAGAACCCTGCGACCTATCACAATTTTTGCTCCTGCCTGCTCGCCTATTTTTCTTGCAGTAGCACGACCACAAGATAACCTAGCAGACAGTCCCTCTATATCAACAGCAATCGGCTGTTCCGTTGCTCTTATCTTCGTTTTATTCATGTTCCAACACCTTACCTCGCTGGAACATCACATCATTTAACACATCAGTATTTAACATAATGTAACACCCCCTTTACTGTGTGTCTATTTATAAGTTACATAAGCAGACAGACGGCTTTGGAAAGCTCCATTAGTATCTCAACTATTCCCATTCTTGTGGGCAGAACCGCACCATGCGGACGTATCATTATTCTGTGAGGATAGGTCATGGCAAAACGACTTTTCCAACAGTCGCTCTCGGATCACTGCGTGGGTCGCTCGCTTTCTTTTGGAAAGGTCGTGGCGTACAGTCCCCGTGGCTCGCTATCTCACAAACGTATCTGTCTGCTTTATTCAGTTGTCAAAGAGCTGTGGCGAAAGCGTGTTGCTTTCATGTAAAAGCAGGGCAGAGCAGGAAAGAGGGGGACATTAAACCATGCTCTGCTAAAAACTGCTTATTCTTCTTCGATTTCTAAGGCAATATCAAACCCTAAAATCATTTTGATAAGTGCTTCTCGGATAAGTCCCTTTAACTCCATATCTACAACAATATAGACATTGCCGTATTCATCATAGAGTGGGCGCAAACAGCACTTTGATATGTACGGGTCATAAAATGCCAGTATTTTTTCAATCGCTTTTTCGTCCCCGTCCATTGCTTGCGAAAGCAAATAGTAGGACGGCTTCTTAAATGTTTGCTTCATTTTACTGCTTCTCCTTTAGTATTTTTTTCATAGTTTCCAAAGCATGATGTCGGTTTCTAAATACACCGCTTTGCGTAATCTTTTGTAAGTTGGCAATTTCACTTTCTGTCATTTCCAAGAAGTAATACATTAACAGAGTATTTCTCTTTCTTTCTGGAAGTTTTTTCAAGGCTTCTGCCAGCTCATCATCAAGGACACGAATATCAATGCCACATACTGAAAAGATTGTATAATCTGTTTCGTAGTCATCCCACACAGCAAAATTTTCAACGAAAATTTCTGGAAGTTCACAGAATGGAATTTCTTTATCTTTTCGTCGTTTCAATCCTTGTTGGTAGTCCTTTACAATATGACGGACAACTTTCTTCAAACAACTTTCAAATCGACATTGAACTGTTTTCTGGAAGTCAGACGGTTTCATCAATCTCACCCCCTTTCCACTATGATTTGAAAAGTGTTTATCCCTCTTTCCGCACCATATAGGGAATGAAAGGTGTGATTTAATGACCTCTTTTGAAAAATTTTTAAATTTTTTTCGAGTATGAAAAAAGCCCGCACAAAACATATAGTCTGTACGAGCCTTTAAAGCTAAAACATATTCAATTTTTAATAGTGTGCTATTAGGTGGAATTTGATTGCAAAGAATTGTACTTAAAGCTTTCCATAATGCAAGCCCCCTTAAAGCACCGTATCAATGTTGGCATGATTTTCAAATTACTCTGAAAAATTATGAACTGTTCCTTTTGGAAATGTAATGGTCAGTCTTGTATATTCTTTTTCCGTAGAAGCAATATCCAATTTCAAGCCCAACCTATCGCATAATTTTTTCGATAGATACAGTCCCATACCCGTTGCATTTGCCTTGTTTCTATTTGAACCCGTAAAACCTTTTTCAAATACACGGGATAAATCAGACGCTTTTATTCCACAACCATTATCTTCAATCACAAGCAATATATTTGTACCATTGTCTTGACTGTATATCGTCAGCTTATTTTCTTGCTTATCAAAATACTTAATCGCATTTTGCACGATTTGAGATAGAATGAATGTCAGCCATTTTTCATCAGTATAAATGACATTTTCTATGTCATGGATATTGATAATTGCTTTTCTTTCCATAAGCGAATGACGGAATTTCAGAATGACATTATGTATCACTTCGTCTAACTGCAACTGTTTTACAAAATAGTCTTTTTCCGTATTTTCGCTTCTTGCATAGTAGAGCATTTGTTCCACTAACTGAAATATTTTGTCTGTTTCTTTTTTTAATGTGTAATTTTTTGTATTGTCAAACGTCAAAGACAATGCTCCTATCGGTATTTTAATTTCATGGACGAAACTTTCCACATATTCTTGATAGTCCTGCTTTTCCTCTGTGATTTTGCCGATTTCATCATTCATAGATTTGCAGGCTTTTTTTAGTGCGTAGCAATAGGCTTTATTTTGAAATTCTTTTGGCTTTGGTAAAACGTCTGCAATATAATAGTTTTCTTCCAGTCCGTCTACTAAATCAATAATATGTTGTGAAGCGTTACGTTTCTTCCGATACAAACACCATTGAAAAAGCCCTTGTATGCTGATGAACAGAATTACCAGCGATACAACAAACAGCGTATCTACACCGTAGAAAATCAAGAGAAATGCTACTACGGCAAGAAAGAAAAGCTGAAACAATATCTCTGTTATTTTTTCTTCTAAGAATGTAAAAAAACTCACAGTTTCCAACCCTTTCCTCGTATATTTTCCAATAAATGAACAATACCGATTTCTTTCATTTTCTTTTTTAGACGGGTCATATTAACCAATAATACATTTTCGTCTATATAATATTTGTCGTTCCACAGCTTTTCCAGTAGTTCTTCTTTGCTAATAACTTTATCTTCGTTCATAAAGAAGTAGTACAAAATACGAAATTCATTTCTTGTCAGTTCAATGCTTTGCTCTTGATACTTCAAAATGGATAAATGTAAATCAAGGGTACAATCTTTTTTGACAAGCTCACGGAAATTATTCGGGTTTGACAACTGCAATGCACGCTTGATCTTCTCAAGAAGAATAAGCGTGTCATACGGCTTTGTGATGAAGTCAATCCCACCCACTTGAATACTTTTCAATTCGTCAGCATTTGTATCTCTGCTTGTTACAAAGATAATCGGTACTGGCATGACTTGTTTTATTTTCCTGCATACTTCATAGCCATTCTCATACGGCAGGTTAATATCAAGCAGAACCAGTTCTATGGAATATTGCTTTAATTCATCTGTCAGGTTTCCAAAGTCAATCAATAAAACTGTTTCATATCCTTGTGTGTTCAATAATTTAGAAAGCTCCAAACGAGTGATTTCATCATCTTCGATAATTGCTATTCTCATTTCAACACCCCCTTGATTTACCATTATAATAATTTCACAGCAGGAGAGCTAGAAAAATCTAACTCTCCTCATTGATATTTCGTTTGAAACCGATATACGTTGCTATCCAGTAAATACTATAAATTAGGAAGAAGATAATTAAATTCAAGCCAAAGTACATTAGATAAAGGTGTTTATCTCCCAAAATTTGTTGATACACATTATTCAATGACGACATCATCACAAAAGAACATAATATTGCTGATATTGCAGGGACACAAAATAATATCAATAATTGTTTTCTGATTGTCTTAAATAGCGACTTATCATTTATTCCTAATCTTCGCAAGGTCAAGTAGCGATATTTGTATTTAGTAGAGTCGCTCAATGATTGAACTGCCAAAATTGTTCCTACTGCGGAAATCAAAATAAATGCAATGTACATAAACAGACTGGCTACTATTGCAACCATTGCTTTTTGTTGTTCTATTTCTGCACCTCTTACGTTTACTCTATACGACTCATCATTTATTTCTCCATTTTCATCAACCTTTACTAATTGATGTTGCATATCTTCTTTTATCTTATTTTCTAATTCTGCGTCTGTATCTTCTTTTGTATCTATAATCAAATGATTTTCTGATACTTCAAGTCCTTGAACATATTTATCTGGAAGTACAACAACAAATCTGCCAGTATTAGTTATAGAGTTCCAATAAGACTTAGTGTCATATCCTTTTAATTTCAAATTTTTATTTGCTACTGTTATGGTTTCAATGTCTTTGTTATCTTCAACCTCATATGCAAACTTGCTATTTGTAACTATATAGTATTCGTTATCATTTAAAGAAAGCAACGGCATCTTTCTTAATTCTAGTAACCTATTATAATCACTTAACTTCAAGACTGGGTCAAAATCATAATATTCTGATTGGAAAAAATTTTGTACCTGATGATTCGGTTCTTTATAAATGTCATACTCAATGGTATTATCAATCGTATATTCTTCTTCAATTACTCGAATATATTCATCAAATACCTGCTTATCATCAAAGAGTTGTACATCATATGGTGCATTTAAATTCACGCTGATATCATACGAAGCTTTGTTGATACTAGAATAATTCAGAGCCAGCAGTGAAATTAAAATCAACATAGACAATGTACCAAATGTGAAGCTCATTGTTCTTGCTTTAGAAGCAAATGTTCTTGCTACAAACAGATTATCATTTTGATATTTCATTTTTTTATTCTTTAACAAAACAGTCAAGAACATATCTGCACAAGTTGTAGATATACCATAAATGCTGATAATCAACATGATTACGCTTACCATCAAATAAGTAAGTGTTTCTTGCTTATTAAAATTATCCATAGTACAACGTGAATTCCAGAGAAAAAGAGAAATCGCACCAAGAATAATACTTAAAACAAAAATGACATTTCTTTTTTTACTGTCACGGAACATTTTCTTTTCATTTTGTTTGTCAAAATAAAGAAAATCACGTATCGTCATTTTACTTATTCTTCTTAATAGATTAAGCAAAACCAAAACATAAATAGTTAAAAAATAAATTATCAATAGTCCAATAGAAACGAAATTCAAAGAAATAAAGAGAGTTTTTGGAATACCCAGTAAGTTTACAATTACTAACGACACAAACTGGCTGAATAAAAAGCCAATAGGAATAGCTAATACAAATGCTAAAATTCCCAACAGTATATTTTCAATTACAACTAAGTGGGCAATTTCTTTTTTCTTAATGCCAAGAAGCATATATGTTCCTAATTCTTTACTTCTTTTTTCAAACATAAATTTCGTTGTATAGTTGATCAAAAAGCATATCACAAAAATAATAAGAATATTTACAGCGAACAATGAATTCTTAAATGCATCCATACTGGAACATAACTTTACAATTTCATCAGAACTTGCCACCAAATTAAAAGCAAATATAAGAGAAAAGGAAACAGTAACGGTTATCAGATAAATCATATAATCTTTAATATTTCTTTTTGTATTTCTATACGCTAACTTACCTAACATTTCCCACTTCACCTCCAAGCAAGGTTAATATATCCAGTATTTCATTGAAGAAATCTTTTCTGCTTTTTTCCCCTCTGAAAATTTCATTGAATATTTTACCGTCTTTCAAGAACAAAATACGTTCACAGAAAGACGCACTAAACGGGTCATGTGTTACCATTAAAATAGTAGCCTGCATTTTCTTGTTGATTTCAGACATTGTTTCCAGTAATAATCTGGAAGCTTTTGAGTCCAAAGCTCCTGTGGGTTCATCAGCTAATATCAGTTTTGGTTCGTTAATTAAAGCTCTTGCACAAGCACAACGCTGTTTTTGTCCGCCCGAAACTTCATAAGGAAATTTTGATAAAATTTCTCGAATACCTAATTTATCAGCGATAGCATGAACCCGTTTCTCAATATCAGCAGAGTTCTGTTTGTTGATAACCAATGACAAAGAAATGTTTTCTTCAATCGTTAATGTATCTAAAAGGTTGAAGTCTTGAAAAATGAACCCTAGATTTTCACGTCTGAAATCAGCAAAATCTTTATCCTTGATTTTGGTAATATCTTGATTATTGACTGTAATGTGTCCGCTGGTTACAGTATCAATCGTAGAGATACAGTTTAATAGGGTAGTCTTTCCAGAACCACTAGCTCCCATGATTGCGACAAATTCGCCCTTATCTACATACATAGAAATACCGTCTACTGCCTTTGTGATATTTCCAGAGTTACCCCCATAGTATTTTTTTACTTGCTCTAAATTTAAAATGTGTTCCATTAAAAATCGCTCCTTTCTTCCTGCCACATTTATTTGTTTTGGAATACAATTAAATTATAGCAAGGGCAGTATTCAATTACACTTACAGTTTTGAAAGTAAACAGAGAGTAAAAGAGCCGTGATAATGCAGATCACAATTTTGTGAAGCATTTCCACGACCCTTTTATTATAATTTTGCCTTTGTCTTTTTCGTAATGATATAAATATATTCTTCTGGTGTAGGGCGTTTATTCCCAAAATACTTTTTGAAATTTGCCTGCACCTCTGGGTCGGTGCTATTCATAGCTTCATCAATCGTAGCTTCAATATCCGCCCGAACATCAGCCAATGATACACCGCCAGCTTTTGCACCAGCTTTCAATGCCTTTTTTATATCTCTTTTGTTCAGTCCTATCATATTCATACCTCAATTCTACTTTTTAAAGCTAATAAGTTTTCCATTGTATTTTACAATGATGAATATGATATAAAACACTCCTACAACAATCAAAATAAGACCTATGTAATAGCCTAATTCAGAATGAGAGATTAAATTGATAATCGGCATAACAAGAATACCAATACTAACCAGTAAAGTGCCTATTCCTATTTTTTTTGTAAACACCTTTTTATCTTTAGGGTCAAGTTGTGTATAATGATAACCATGTAATAAAGTAATATTCTCTTTTATACCTATTTGATAAGATGTAAAAAGTAAAAACAATCCTATAACTATTTCAACAATCAATTCCTCTAATTCCATAATCGTTCTCTCCTTTAATCAAAATAAAATAATTCTTCAAATTTTTTATCTAAAGCTATACAAAGCACTAATGCCAATTTTGCTGTTGGATTAAATTGTCCAGTTTCAATAGAACTAATTGTATTCCGAGAAACCCCGACTAGTTCAGCTAATTCTGTTTGTGATAATTTTTTTTCTTTTCGTACAGTTTTTAATCTGTTTCGCAAAATTAAATGTTCGTCCATTCTATAAACCTACCATTAAAAATTTATAAAAGTAATACCCCATAAATAGAAGAAAGAATAAAGCAATAACAAATTTGGATTTATTTTTTGAAATATGTGCTTCATAACCCATAGAGCCAAATGCCACAGACCCAATAATTGTCATTATGTCATAGTAAGGTTCTTTACAAACTGCTTTAATGAAAAGAATTAAAATGCAGATAAATAAAACAAACATTAAGCCAAAAGATTTCCCTTGAAGTTTAATATGTTTTTCGTATTCATCAAGATATAGATTCTCTTTTTTGTTTTGTGATAGTATTTTTTCTTTATCCATTATATAACGCTCCTTTCAAATAATACCAAGTACACTTGTCATTTATATTATAGCATTCGGTCATTACAAGTCAATATTTTTGCACAGTTTTCTTGTCGTTTTGTAAAAGCGTGCAAATCTGATAGGAAATGCACGCTATATCATTTATCCTACAATCTTCCAGTTACTATCCTTATGTAGCACAAGCTCATACTGCGATACCTGCGTCGCTTTTGTCTGATTATCAAGGAATTTCACAACAACCTTGACTTTCACATTATCCCCGTCTTTTGTAAAGATAGGGTTTACCAATTCAGAATAAAGGTAGTCCCTGCCGATAGGTTCAATCACATTTCCAGCTACATAGTAGGCAAGCTCTTTTTCTGTGGCTGTTGGGTACAGCTTAAAGAATGTTTCCAGAAATGCGGTAGCGTCGTTTACGGTATCAGCGTCCACGCTTGCGTCTGCTTCTGGTGTCTTAGGCTCATAGTCTGATTTTTCGATTGCTGGTGCAAGGGTAGGGTTCTGAACGATTACCATATCCCCGTCAGCGTCTATATGGACTTTTACGGTATAGGTTGCTTTCACATTGCTTGTCTTTTCTCCCTCTTTTATCTGCTGATCTACTTCGTAGGTAGCAGAAAAAGTGTCCGTTCCCGATTGTTCGATACTCCATACAATCACATCTGTAACTGTGGAGCTGGTCGGTATATCCGTTCTAATGGTATCAACATTCAAGTCCTGCAATTCCTTTGTCAGATAACCGTTGATTGCCTGCGTCCTTGATTCAATCGCTTCTTTACTGTTATTCCATGTGTAATAGGACTTCGCAAAATTCTTCACGAAATTTTCTATCCCGTTGGTGTCCTGCAAGCGAAGTTCAATGATTTCTTTTTCGTGGGTCGTGTGCTGGTCGATAGCCGTAAAATTCTTATACACCCCAAAGCTCACGCTTGCGACAAGCACCACCCACAACGCAATCACGGTTTTCTTATGTGTGCCTACCTTGACAGTACGCACCTTTTTTTCTTTTGGTTCTTTGATAGTTTCTGTCTGTTTCTTATTCTTCTTAAACATATTTTTCAAGTCCTTTCTATTGTTTTACTCGTCCTGCACCGATTAAGTGCTGTTGCCAGTAACTACTACTTAGGTCTGCATATCCTATCGGGTCGCCTGCATGGTACATCTGGTTATTTCCTACATAAATGCCGACGTGGGTTACATACGAACCAGCGTTATAGGTAGAATGGAAAAACACCAAGTCCCCAGCCTTTGCCTGCGAGAGTGGGAGATGTTGGGTAGCGTCATACTGTGCTTGTGCCGTTCTCGGTAAAGAGATACCAGCTTTTCCATAGCACCATTGCACAAGTCCGCTACAATCAAAGGAAGTGTTCGGGTTACTGCCACCATATACATACTTCCAGCCTTGATATTTCAACGCTTCATTCATAATCGCTTGTGCCGTCGCATTATCAAAATGTGCCACGGTCAGATATTGATTGAGTAATTCGACGTAGAACATATTTCCGTAACCATATCGCCAGCCCCCGTTCTTCGCAACGGCTATCGGGTTAGTATAGGTTACTTTCTTTCCACCCGACTTTTCACGGGCGAAGCTCTCTGCAAGATTAAAAGTGTGTTTCTTTCCTTTTCCAGCTACATAACCCACATAGCCACCGCCATAGTTATAAGACTGTATCACTACATTCAAATCGTCGATACCTTGATTTTTGCAAGAAGAAAGCAAGGACGCAAAATATTTACACCCCTGCTTGATTGAACTTTCCGTATCTAAAGAGTTGGGCGGTAAACCCAGACTTTCCGAACTCTGCATAACATCTTCTGCCGTACCGCCACTTTCTACTTGAATGATAGCAAGTAGCACATTGACATACTCGGAGATACCGCTTTCTCTGGCGTACTTTTCCACCATAGGCTGATGTTTCAAGACTTCTGCGGATAAGTTCATACCCGTAATGCCAGAAGAAAAGTTGCTGTTCTCATCGTCGCTGTCCGCACTAATCAGCACCCCAAAGAAAAGCACCAGAGAAAAGAGGATAGGAAACAGACTGCCGATAAGAGCGATATGTTTCAGTTTCATTTTTTCTTCTGTCCTTTCTTCGTTACAAGGTTACGAGTTTTCTCTATGGTCTGTTGGTTCTTCTGGACGGTTTGCGTTTGCTGAACCTTTATCCTGCGGTCTTTGGTGTCATTCTGGTGTGTTTCCTGCGATACCACTTTTTCTACATTCTGCCTATGTACTGGCTGTGCAGGCTGGGTCGCTTTTCTATCAGAAGCACCAGAAGATAACGGACGCTCTTTTACAACATTCGTCTTGACTGGCTCACTTGCTTTTGAAGTGGTCGCTGTGGCAGGGCGTTTCACTTCCTGCATTTTTTCCGCACTCGGCTTTGGAATGGTTGAAGCTGTGGCTGGTCGCTCATGGGGACGGGTAGCTCCCGTTGTCGCTGATCCGTCCGTCTTTCGCTGTGCCTGCCTTGCTTCTTGTGCCTTTTGAAGCTCAATACGCTTGTCAGCGATACTCTGTCTATGCTGTGCCTGCCTTTCCAATCGTCCCGACTGTCTGGACTGCTGTTCCTGCACCATGCCACGCTTGAAGTCGGACACGCTGGACTTTGCCTTTTCCTTTGTGGAATACACCGCATAAGCGGTCTGTGTCGGCATATCCTTGATATTCTCTTTGACAGCATTTGCCTTGTCTTTCACTTTATTTTTCGTATCTAAGACAGCACCCACCTTTGAGCCTGCACGCTGTCCCACGCTGGAAGTGGTATTGCCCCGATTTTCTTTAGAAGCGGTATTTTTTCTTTCAGCCCGTTTGCCAGCAACGGCACTTCCAGCAACCGCACCAGCGACACCGCCCGAAATACCGCCAGCACTTACCGCCCTTGCAATACGGTGTTCCATACGCCTAGCCCGATGTCGCATAAACAGATACGGTCTGCGGAAAATCCTGTGTCCCATGCTTTGACTGTCGCCAGCATTAAGTGAGAACATACTCATTAAGTCGCCCAGCTTCATGTAGATACCAGCGAAACACACTATCTGCAAGAACGCCACCATAAAAAACGGATAGTCCGTGGAGATGTTATAAAACATACTGGAAATGCTGAACGCTACTGTTACAATGAGCGTTATTCCTGCCCGTGTCATTATGGTATTAAACACCCTCACGATTGCCTGCTTTGCCATGCTTTCATAACTCGGTATCATGGAAAGTAGAAAACTGATAGGTAAAAACATTGCAAAGATAATAAAAAGTATCTGGCTAAACAACATCATGCCCGTAAGCAAGAATACAAATATCGTTATCCCTAAATTGAAGAACAGTAGGAAGAACACCATACCTAAACGGTTCACTACCTGCGGTATTGTCAGATTGTTGTTGTCGTTGTCCTCGATTTCTGTTTTCACGACTTCCTCTCTGGTTTTCCCGTCCTCGTCCTCTGGACTTGCCAATACAAGAGCTTCGACACGGTCTGCCCCGATTTCTTCTGTGTTGCTGTTACCGAATTGCAGAAGTAGCCACGGCTGTTCCACTTGAATAGAAAATAGGCTGTCCCGTATCAAGTCCACGCTGTCCTTGCCCTCGCTGTCGGAGTTGGGGAGCATGATTTTTGTTCCCAAGTCCAAAGAAGCGGTACTGATGTCTGATGAAAATTCATTTATCTTCTTGATGTAGTCGGGAGCGTAGGCAATAAACGAAGCGGACAGCACGAACACCACCACAAAGTTGATAACAGCGTGAAGTGCCTTGCTGGTTTCCCGTTTAATCAGTCCCGTATAAGCAACATACATTCCCACCACTAAGATAATGAGAAGCAGGAAACCAACATAGAAGCCCGTAGAAGAAAAGCCGTTCTCGGTTACACCTGCAAGGGTCTGTATGCTCTTTCCGATACTGTCTGCCATATCGTTAATAAAATCAAGTTTATAGGCTTCCTGCACCACATAGCCCGTGGCATTGCTTAAATAAAGGCTTATCGTCCAGACAAAGTTGGTAATGCAGTAAAGCCCGTACTGTACCGATTTTCCAATGCCGTCCAGCCAGTTCCACGGCAACCACGACCAGCTATTATCCACATAAAAATCAAGTTGGTAGTTAGATAGCGGATATTTTGAGTAAAGATTTTCTGCATTGATAGTATCGTCTACAAGTCCCGTTGCATGAGCCACCGTCCCCAAAAGTGAAAGCAGGATAAGGGAGAGTGCCACGACAAACAGAGCCATTTTGAGAACGTGAAGTATCTTCTTTTTTGTGAACGCACCTTTTATCCTTTCTTTCATCACTCCACCTCATTTCTCTGTACGGGCGGTCTGGTATCAAAGGCGTGTAGCAGTTCTTCAAAAACTGGGTGTATCTGTACCACACCGACACGCCCGTATAAGTCCTGCAATAAGCATTGTCCGTTCTCCAAATCACGAAGCCGTTTCTGGTTGTTTTCATCGTCCTTGTCGATACCGAAAAATTCTAAGGTCTGTTTTATCTCGTTGATGTCAGTAGAACGGAAAGCGAATTTTAAGCCGATATTGTTTTTCAGACTTTCCTTTGCCACGTCCCCAGAAGATTGTGTAACGAAATAAACGCCTGCCTGCATAGCTCGTCCAGCACGAACCAGCTTGTTAGAGAGCGTTTCTCCTTGTGCCACATTTAAGAACGCCCACGCTTCGTCCAAATCGACAATCTTAAAAATATTTCTGTCCGAATGGATAAAATCAAGGGCAAAGGTACTAATCACAATCAGCATAGACACCGACAATAATTCAATAGTCGTGTATTCCTCAAAGGTCGTGTCCTTATCTGGCAGTACAAGGTCGGCTACTTGAATGATATTGAGCTGGTTATCAAGGCTGATTGCATTTTCCACCGTACCGTCTGAAAACAGCAGATGTGCAAAGTCGTAGTCCGTGAAGCTGTCGATATGGTCTGCGATATTTCTTGATATGGGCGTATCTTCACGGCGTAGCTCGTCTATTACATGGAGCAAGCCCCGACTGTCGCTCTGGGTAACGGAACGAACCGCTTTTCGTAACACGGGGAATTTTTCGCCGTCCCTAGAGGAAATACCCGTAAGGAATGTTAAGATGTCGATTGCCAGACTTTCAGCGTCCTTTACATTCTTCATAATCACGAATGGGTCAAGAAGTCCTGCATTGTCTTTATCGCTGGTAAGATTTACGATATTGATTTCATGGGCGATTTCTGGAAGTGTTTCTTTCCAGTTGCCACGCTCGGCTTTGGGGTCTAAAATGACTGCTTGACCGCCAAACAACACCGAATAATACACCAGAAGATTGTTGCAGAACGACTTTCCACCGCCAAGCGAACCGACAAAAGCAGACGCTAAAGCGTTGGTAACTGTACCTTTTACGCCCTGCGAAGCTAAAGACGGTTGCAGGTACACATTTCTTCCCGTATCAACAGAATAGCCCATATAGATACCCGTAGTTTCCCCTAATTGCTGTGTCGCACCAAAGCCAAGCCCTGCCAAGAAGTCTGATTTTACATACTGCACATAGTCATTGATATATCGCTTGCTGGCTGGAAGAAATTCAGAATGAAGCCCCAGCATATCCCCAGCAGGACGCACCAGCTTTACATTGAGGTCGTCGTAAAAGTCCTTGACTTCATCACAACGGCGTTTCAGCTCGTCAAGATCGGGTGCAGACACCCGTATCACGTAGCTTAACTTATACATACTTTCTTTTGTCTGGTCTAAATCAGTTTCCAGCTCGTCCACGCTGTCTAAGGCGTCTACCACATTCGAGCTGGTTTCACTTCCTGCTTGATAAGCGTGATTGTCAAGGTCTTTCAATTCCTTTTTCTTATTTCTTACTGTGGTAAGAGCCTTTCTGTTCTCCACGATTTCTACATTCATAGAAGTATCAACGGGAAAGGTAAATTGCTGTTGCTGGAAATAGAAGATTTCAGACGACGGAAAATCCAGCTCGCCGACAATCGCATTGACGGTAAAATAGGACACATAACTTTCCTTGTCCTCATGTTCCAATCGTAAATACCGCTGGTTTTCCTCAATCACACACCTTGTCGGACGGATAAGGTCGTAGTATTTTATCAGCGTTTCTTTGTTCAATTTTTTCTTTGGTAGTTGGTACTCATAATCTTCATAGGCGATACCGTCCCTGCCGTAAAGATGTTCCATGAGATAGCCAAAATCATTGATTTCCAAGCGACGCACCTTGAAACGACGGGAGATTTTATTTTCCAGTAACTTTTCCATTTTCATGTAACGGTTGATTTCATCATTTGGCATGGAAACAAAGTCATTCATCAGCGTGTGGTTCACTTCATGGAGAAATTCCGTGAACGTCAGCCACGCCGATTTTTTGATGTTCTTCAGATTGAACTGTTCTTCCGTAACCATGAGCTTAAAGCCAAGAAAAAAGCGGTAGTCCACTTGATTGTCCCCAATCATAGATACTAACGCTTCGGTCTGTTCGTCTATCTTCTGATAGGCAACTTCCTTTAATTTTCCAGTTACCAGCTTCTTTGACTGTTCCTGCATACTGCGGATTGAGCTTTCTGTGGCAATCTGCAAGGCATGAATTTTACCCTCACGGGACTGTGCGATAAGCTGTCGAAAGCTGTCATGCACGATAAATTTCTGCTCTGCGGATAAGAAAGAATAGTTGTACGGTATCAGCTCATAATAGGCAAACACTTCATTGTCCTTGTTCCAGACAAGGTTATTGTCAATATATTTTATCGGGAACATAGTTCACACTCCTTACTGCCGTGATTGTTTCATTCAAGGTCTGCTTATGCAGTTTTACGGCTTTTCCTGCATAAGTGATTTTAGGTCGCAGGGCATAGGTTATCTGTGATTTCAAAAAGCTGTACGGCTTCTTTCCGTCAAAGGTTTTCTGCGACATAAACCAAGTGAGAGCAACGGGAATACCGAAGTATTTGAGAAATGCTCCCTCAATCATGGAAAGTGGGGGAATATCCCCAAACAGAATGATGATAAATTCTGTAATCACAAACCATGTAATCTGTGTAAAAGTAACGGGAAAGGGTAAGTTAAAGTCATTGATTGCATACAAGACTTTTTCCACGTTCCAGATACCCGTGTAGCTTTTAATCTTTTTCAAGTTCTTTCAGCTCCTTTCGTAAGTTTCTAAATAGAAAAGGACAGCCATGTTTCAGACTGTCCCTTAAAAGAGAAATACGCTGTCAGTAGCAACAATGCTTGTCGCTGATCTTCCAGCGTTAATATGGTATCTCGCACATACCTCGGCTTGTTTCAATAAAGCAACCGCCCATATCCAAATCTCGCCCGTAGGCTTCATAGTCAATGTAGTTCTGTAAGCTGGGTGGAATGTCGCCAAGTGCCTGCAATTCGTCTATGTAGTAGTAGGCAACGTCTGTCATGGTTTCACAGTCGGGATAATAATAAATATCGTCCTTGTGTTCTACGACTTCTTCCAGCGTCCCGTAGTGGCTGATAAATTCGTCCAGACACTCTACGATATAGTCGGGAAGTTCCTCTAGCATTTCATACATCTCATTGAGTTCTTCAATGGAAACATACTCGCCAATCGCAATCGGGAAGTTGTCGGTATCATGGATTGCGTATTCCTCATACTGTTCATTCAAGCCGATTTTTTCTTTCACATCTTCTTCGTCAATGGGGAACGTGAACCAAGCACCGACTAAATAACCCTCATTGTATTTACCAAGATTAGCAATATAAACCGCCATATCATCAATCATAAGCACCACCTCATTTCCTACTCTGGCAGTTCAAAGATACCGTGTTCCGTTACTAAAAATTTCCCGTGTTCCTGCAAGTGAGAAGCGTAGGCTTCAAAGTCAAAGTAATATTCTTGACAGTCCTCGGACAGATGTTTGAACGTCGGGTCGTTCATCAGCTTTTGCCTTGCAACATCAATCATGCTTTTGCAGTCGGGATAAACCGTAATCACGTTCCTGCAAATATAAAGTGCTTCTAAGTTCTCAAACACCGTAAGTAGTGATACATATTCTTCCTGCATATCACTTGAAAGCTGGCGATACATAAAATCTAATTCATTGAGCTGGTAGACGCTTGTATGTTCTTGAACTTCATCAGCATAAGGCAACACCTTTTCAATAATACGGTATTCCCCACTTTCTGCACCGACACCTAGCTTTTCTTCAAACTCGTCAACATCTATCGGCAGTTCAAACCAGTATGATATTGTTTCTTCGCCAGTTGTTCCTCTCGTTTCCACCAGCACCCTTGTTTCCTGCATTGTTCCTCACGTCCTTTCTGTTGGTTCATCACATCTTTTAAGTTCTGGTATGAGATACCAAACACATATTTAGAAAAATCTTCTAACTGTCTTTCTTCATAGTCGGCAGGGTTCAGCCGTTTCATTTCATGCCACACCTTACGCTTGTAAGAGGGCAGGTCGGAAATGTATTCACAGCCGACTTTTGCCTGCGTATCCTTAAAAATATCGTTCATTTCATCACTCCAATCTGAAATTTTAGGTAAGAAAAAAGCAGTCAATCCTAAGACTAACTGCTTTGTGTGTATGGATATGAAATTGTAAACTAGATTATCTGTTATAGAGTTGCGGTCATAATATATTCTTCGCTATTTTCATCAACAACAAGAAAACCTGCTTTCTTATACATTTTTACTGCATAATTATTTTTCTGAACAGATAAGGAAATTTTTGAATATCCAAAAGATTTTTCCATTGACAATAACTGTTGCAATAATGAAGTTCCAATCCCTTGTCCTCTATACTTTTGAAAAACAGACATAGCAAGGGACGGTGTATCATTGTCAATGTGTCCGTAATCGTTCATTATTCGTACCCAAATAGCACCCACGACATTTCCTTGAACTTCCGCAACTAAAGCCCTATCATCTTTTCGCTTTCCAAATTCAAAAACATATTCTTGTAATTCTGGACAGTTAATTATTGATTTAGGTGGTGGCTCAACACCGTCTGGAATATAAATTGCTTCATACAAAAAGTCATTGAGTAAAACATATTCTTCTTTTTTTATTTCCCGTATGACATAATCCATAGCTTAACTCCAAATCTATTTTATCTTTTTTCATACCCCAATTATACCATTCACATATAAGCATTACAACAAAATTTTAAGCACCGATAATTTTATTGAACAGCTCTAACAGTACATCTTTCACACCGCCAGCATTGAATACCAAACCGACAGCAATCAAGGCAACTACCAAGAAGCCGATAAGTTTGGAAAACTCACGCTTGAAACCTAAGTAGATACCGATAACTACAATCGCCATAAGCACTAAGCTCTGTGCGTTGCTTAAAAACCATTGATACAAATTTTGCCCGAAATTCATGTTATTTGTCCTCGCTTTCTTTTAATTGTTTCATTTCATAGTCAGCTTCTTTGCCGACATTCAAAATACACATCAAGACTACGCCGATACCCATTCCCATAGATACCAGCAGGAAGTCTTTTAATAATACCCACATTTTTATCACTCCTAACTTTCCACCAAATCTTTTGCAGGGGTCGTCTGCTGTTTGATTATCATTTCATGCTTTTCTGTGAGCTTTGCCTGCTGTTCGATTGTTTCCATGTAGTCTGTACCGTTTCCCTTATCAATCTTTTTCAGCATTTTTAAGGTCGGTGCTACCTGCCTTTGTACCCAACGCAATGTACGGTCTAAGGTATAAGGCTCTGGCTTTGTCGTCAGCTTCAAGCTCTGTCTGTTATCGCCGATAAACCAAGCCCAGCGGTCATTGAGTTTCCAGTCATTTTTTCGCTTGTCTGGTTCTTCATCAACAAACCGCACATACTGGTTGATGATAGAAAAGGCGGTCTGCTCTGCGTCATAATAGGTCAGCAAATCTCGTACTGCATAATAAGCACGTTCATTTCTAAGCCGTATCTCAAAACGGTTGATAATGTCGGCTTCTTCCAGAGGTGTCCCTAACTTGACGTACTGCTCATAGTCCTTTTCATAGATACAGAAATACACATCTGATTTCAGCGAACCAAGATAAAGGGTACGTCCCATATATTCTCTGTCGTCCTCTCTGTGCTTGATAAGTTCGCCAGACTGGTAAAACTTATAACTTCTGGACTTTCCGATATATTCCCGTTTCCTGCATTTTTCCGCAAGCTCTGGAATATCCAAAATGCCCGTATGGTCGTTGATAGCAAGGTCGATACGCTTCATCACGCCACCGTCTACTAATGCGTCCATGAGAAAGTCATACCAGCTTCTTTGCTGTGCCAGCAGGTAACTTTCAAACTGCCTGCAACCACGCCCCTTTAACTCTAAAAGGACACCTTTTTCTTCGTCAGCTGACGTATAGATAAAGATGTCCCCTAATGAATAATGCTCCGTATAACTGTAACGCCCGTAATCTTCATGGAGCATATAATTGATATTCAGTTTTAATATATCTTTGATGATGTGCTGTATATCCAGCGTGGGAAAACGAATTTTTACATAATCAAACAGCATGGTAAGTGGTGCTTCGGGATTGAACCTTGCCAGTTCCTTATGCAGAGTTTCCAAAAGTTCCTTTGACGGCTTCATTTTTCCGCTTTCTATCTTGTTGAGATATTCCCTTGTGATACCAGAAGCCACCGCCAGCCTGCCTTGTGAGATACCGTAAGCAATCCGTTTCTCCCGTAATTCTTTTATCCATTGTTCTTCATTCAGAACCATACCCCCAATCTGTAAAGTGTGAAGTTTTTCAAGGCGACTTCACAACTGATTTTTGCTAGGAAATCATGCCAGAAGCCTTATGTTTCCTATGTTTTTTGTCTATTGTCTATTTGCAAACGTACCCCTCTGTTAGATACCGAGGGGTTTTACCTGCTGGCGTGGCTAACGCCACACCAGCAACGGCTAGTCCGTGCCGTCGCCTTTCGCTTCGCACGTCGCCGTCCCGTCCTGCCTTGCTTGTGCAAGAGAGCCGATAGTCTGCAAAAAATCATGTCCTTTCGGGACTAAAGGCGTGTAAAACTCACTTATAACGCTTGTTCCCACATCACAATATCCACGCCCCTTGATACGCTTCTGAAAAAACTGCTTTTTCACATCTGAACCAAACAGCATACCGTAACCTAATTCGCTGATACGCCCAAGTCCCACACGGAAATTGAAGTTATCTCTGATACCGTCCGAGAAATACTTTGCGTCTGGACGCTGGCAGGCAACGATAAGGAAATAACCTGCTTGTCGCCCTAACATAACGATTTTCTTTAGCTAGCTAAGTAAGCTCACGCTTTCTTTCGTCCCCAGCATTTCAAAAAACGCCACATATTCATCAAAGATAAGAAAGCAGGGTGGCAGTCCCAGATAGGCGTAGTTTTCGCCTGTCTTATAGTTCGGGTGTCGCTTCATTTCCTCGCTTCGCTGTACCATGCCCTCATAAAAGGCATTGACGCAGTCTATCATTTCTTCTTTGGTATGGTAGACGTTTGGCATGACCGTTCCTAAGTCCGCAAGGTCGCTATTCTTCGGGTCTAATATGTAAAGGACAGCGTTGGTATGCAGTAAGGCTTCAATGAGCGTCAGCAGAAAATAAGTTTTACCGCCACCAGTTCCACCAGCAATCAGAGCGTGGGGGAGTGCGTCATATTCCCAGACAAGATTTTTCATCAATCTAAGACAGCCTTTTTCTGCACGTACTTCATCAATGGTAATGCGATTTGCTATCATATCATAAAGCAGGGTATATTCGATATAGCCGTCATGCAGGGTCTTGTCGGTCAGCTCACAATACAAGCCACTTTCCAATTTATCCTCTAACCGTAAAAGCTGGTCTTGATATTTCCCCAGCGTGATTTCACAGCGGATATGAAGCAGTCCCTTTTCCATTTGATAATAAATCTTTGGAAACCAGACGATTTTTTCTCTTGATCTGCTTTGCAGGTCAGTAAAAAAACCGCTGTCTTGTACGGTATCGGCTTCATACCACTTATTTTCCAGTATCATTCTTGCCAGCTTTTGACGGTGCAGGAGCTTCTTGAAACTATCGTAACAGAAGCGGTAATACAGAAAAGCGACCAATGCACAAACACCAGTCGCTATCAGTATGGTTATGAAGTTGTAAGGGGAGAGCGTCAAGCCGTTCTCTAACAAGCTGAAATGCTCCCAATCGGTACGCATGAGCTGTTTCGTATTCAGTAGCAAAAGAACCGCTACGAATACAAACAGAAGCGTCCCTATGGAAAAGTGATAGACAAGTTGCTTGTCGCTGGCTCTGATACGGTGTCCTTTGTTACAAATCTTACGCATAAATCAATCACTCCTTTCTGGATATGAAAAAAGCAGTCAATCCTAAGACTAACTGCTTTAAACTGTCTTTATTCAAAAATAAATATATCTTCTATCGGAGCTTTTACAGCTCTTGAAATATCTATTGCCAATTTAAGTGACGGATTATATTGTGCTTTTTCTAATCTCATAATAGTTTCACGACGAACACCTACAATGTCAGCGAGTTGTTCTTGTGTTAATTCTTGTGCTACACGATATTTTTTTAAATTACATACAAACTTTGCTTCCATAATTTATTCCCTTTTTTCATAACGATATAATAAATAGTTGCTAAGAAAAAGAACAAGAGCATAGATAAGTGAAACAGAAATCAGCATAAATATTGCACACCACTCAACATTACGGGAAAACATACCTATTGCCATAAGCCAGATAACTACAAATAATAGTTTAAAACCTATCTTGTAGGCTTCTAATTGTGCCTTACGTTTATTTTCTTGAAAAAGCTCATCTTCTAAGATATGAGAAAGTTTACCTTCAAAGAAAAAACTGAAAAAACCAAAAAATATGAAAAAAGCAAAAGGAAATATTTCTCCAAATTTATAGTATGTCCAAAATCCGCCAAACCCCAGAAAACCAAACATTCCACAAAATCCCCAGTAAGGAGAAATTGTTCTTGAATATCGTTTTTCCCTGCTGTTTTTTGAAAAGACATTTTTAAAGCAGATAATTACTATATAGATAGCATATAGTGCTATTAAAGCTCCAATTACTAACATAGGAATATCCTTGTAAGAAAATACATATTCCGACATATCCATATTTTTGACCCAGCGTCCATCATTGTATAATAGGGAGTAGATTGTACCAACAATAAGCAATAAAGCACACCCTACCCCCATAAAAATAATTTTTTTAATTTGTTTCTTTGACATATTTATCTCTCCTTTCAAATGAGATGTTTTTGTATCTTTATGAGATAAATATATCACTCCGCATTGTTCGTGTCAATCAAAATTAAGACAAATACATCACTTTTATTTCTTCGGCTGTCCCTGCGGTGTAGGGTTCTGTGGGCTACCTGCGTTCTGGTTGCCTTTATTCTTCAACACAATATCCTCTGCCTTTACATACCAGTCCACATCTGCACCCGTATAGGTTTTTCTTGATACCGTATCGGCTACTGGATTGACAAGCTCCACAACTGCATTGTAAGGAAATTCCCTTAACGGTACTTCTGGCGGTACAGACACGGGGATAATTCCACCGTGCAGACTGCACTTCAAATCATAGATACGCTTTTTAAGCTGGGTACTCGGTGTCCCGTCCTCATTCTGCAAGAACACATCACGTACCGCTGTAAACTTTAATTCTCCAAATGTTTTCTCTTTGTCAATAACAAACCCGTTTGATAATCTCATAAATTCTTCACTCCTTTACTTTTCTTCAACTGCTACAATATCATCAGCAACTAATACATAATCGGTATGTCCCATATCCCCGATTGCGTAACCTCTGCCGTATAACTTCGGATTGACAAGTTTTACTTTCTGTTCATACTTGAAATGCTTTTCGCCAGCCTGCACAGGAATTTCCACCACAACATTTTCGCCTTTCTGTATGTCAGAATAAAGGTTATAGCTTCGTCTGGCTAAGACCCTGCGGTTATTTTTATCTCTTTCAAAGACTGGCTCGCTTTCGCCTGCAAATTCAAGAGTTCCAAAAGACTGTGTCATATCTGGCACGACATATTTCATTTCCATATTGTTTTACCTCGTTTCTTTCTATATTTGATAAGTTTTTTAATTGTGATTTCTTATTCTGGCGGTTTGGGAAGTACCAGCAATCCCCCAGATAGTAAAGGGTAAAATCAATGCTTACGCACCCTTGACTATCCGTGTTCTTGCAGGTTGTAGGCAGACAAGCCAGAATAAGCAAAAATCTGCCGTTTGACAGCTTCGGCGGAGAGCGTGATTTTTCTTTCCTCATACCGTTACCGCCTTATGATTTCTTCATTTTACGGCGTTTGTAAAGATATGTTCCAGCCAGTCCACCAGCAGACGCAAGCAACATCACGATAAATGCCATTACATTTGTACTGTCGCCCGTTTTGGGACTGTCGCTAGGTCTGCTAGGCTTTTCTGGTGTCGGTGGTGTTTCGGGTTTCTCTGGTTCTTCTGGCTTTTCCTTAAAGGTAATCGTCTGTCCCTTATCCTCAATATTCTTATGTTCGGTAACTTTCTTCGGTTCGTCTGGATTGCTTAAATCGTACAATTCCTCAAAAGTTACAAGCTGTTTGCTGTCAAGAGAAGTAGCGTCAAAGGTAAAGGCAACTTCCACTTTCATAGCTTCGCTGTCAGCGGTAAAGGTATAATCACTTTCCACACGCTTTCCATTGATAAGAAGTTCTGCATTTTCTTCTTTCAACATCTGCCAGCCCACAAGTTTGTACTGTGTACCGATTTCTAAGCCCTCTAAGGTTACGGTATCAATGATTGTTACCTCTTTTTCAGCTTCAAGCTCTTTGTTGCCGTCTTTATCGGTAGCGGTTGTATGTATCTTGATGATACGCTCTGTGATAAGTACGGTCTGCCCGTCGTCCTTAATGTCTTTATGCTCCGCAACTTTTACGGGTTCGTCTGAATTGCTCAAATCGTATAATTCCTCGAATGTTACCAGATTTTTACCGCCAAGCTCGGACGCATTGAATGTATATGTAATTTCTATTTTCATTTCCTCATCATCAGCGACAAAGGTATAGTCATTTTCTACACGCTTTCCGTCAATGACAAGCTCGGCGTTTTCTTCCTTTAACATCTGCCAACCTTTGAGCTGATATTTTGAGCCTTTTGTAAGTCCGTCTAATTTGACCGTATCAACGATTGTTACCTCTTTTCCTGCAAGGATAGTCTTTTCGCCGTCCTTGCTGGTCGCTGTGGTATGGATAGAGATTTCTTTTTCGTATTCATCAGTCAGCGTCCCTAAATCAATCACAAGGTTATTTCTTGATACCACGATTTCAAAAGGTGGGATAAGTTCAAAGCCTTTGTTACTATCACAACGCATTTCTTCAATGATGTAGGTATCATAAGGTAATGCACCCTTGCTGTCGTCTGGTTCAGAAGTTCCAAACCACACACCGTCCTCGCTGGTCTTTCCTGCGTTGGTATTGTGCTTATGAGAAGCCCATTCAGCAGAAGTGGAGAATTGCCCGTTATCATCAGTTACCACGACGTGATTTTCGCCCGTTGTCTTGCTTGTGATCCTAAAAGGAACATCAGCAAGACGCTTGTGTGTGCCTGCACCGATTTTTACACCCTCAATATCTCCACGCTTAATCTGATTATAGATAGAATGGGCTTTTTCGGTTAAGTCCACGATTTTTCCATTTTCTGTGATTGTAAAATCAATCGGCTTTGCACCGTCAGTTAAGTAACCGTTGGGAGCTTCACTCTCAACGATACGGAATTTTCCATAAGGTAAGAGGTCAGAAGAAGTAGAAGCGACACCCTCAATATCTGTACGAATTGTCTTTACCACTTCATTTTTCTTGTATAACTTGCCCTCAACCAATACTTCATTATCATTTAAGGAAATGATGTCAAAGGCAGTATCTTTCAAAGTGGCACTTCCTTGTGGCTTTGTATCGCCCGTTTCTAAATCTCGTTTCTGAATTTTGACACCGCCACGGATAACCTTGTCTGATACGGAAAACTGGTTACTTCCAGATAATACGGCAAGGTCGCCGTCCTCGGTAATCTGTGTTACATATAAGCCTTTTATCTGTTCGGACTTATCGCCAGCCTGCATATATGCACCCTCTAACAAGTAGCCGTTTGGAGCTTTTGTTTCTTCTACGGTTAGTGTTCCAAGTGGAAGAACCGCCTTGCCGTCCTGCATATAGAAGCTGTCGCCAGATACTTTGTATGTGTCCGCTAATTTTGTGATGTAATGAGTTGTCCCGTCGCTGTCTGTTTCAGCGATTGTCTTTGTAACCCATGTACGAGTAGCTTCGGCAGGGAGATTGTCTTTATTGTAGAAGCCAGCATAATACTTCCATGTAAATTCCGCACCTGCTAAAGAAGCGTTCCCTTGCGGATTGTCTTTCTGTGTTTCCATATCAATCTTGAAAAGCTCAATCAAAGTGTCCGTTACTTTTGGCGTATCTGATACGTTCAAGGTTGCTGTTTCGCCAGCTTTGATTGTCAATGGATAGACTGTTTTATCCACTTTATATCCTGCTGGTGCGGATAATTCCTTGATATAAACTGTCCCTGCTTTTACCTCTGCAATATCTGTATCTCCGTTTTCATCAGTCGTAAGGGTGGCAAGCTGTTTCGTGCAGTCCTTATCAGCAAAGACACCGTATGTTGCACCAGCGATAGAGTAATTCCCGTTACCGTCTGTAATGCTGGTATTACTGGAAACCTTTTGCAGTTTCGTATTTCCGACATTCAGTTTCGCCCAGAATTGTCCCAATTCCTGCCCCTCGCCAGAGTAGATATAACCGCCACATTCATAGCGTTCTTTATTCTCTTTAACAAAGGCTCTTGCACCAGCGAAAACTTCGTCCTGCGTAGCCTTTGGTATTTCATCATAAGAAGCTCGCACGTTATCACATTGCCAGCCAAGATGTACGCTTAATCTCTGCCAGACTACACATTGTTCCAACAGATAGACTTGTTTGTAGTTCAATTCCTTGTGAGCTTCGCCATACTGTTTGACATACTCTAAGGATAACGCCACATCTGAAATCTGGTCGGCACTCATGCGTGAGCTTGCGTCAGCTCTGGTCTTGTAACCATTCTTAAAATCTGTATTGATGTCAATACAATAGGCAGTTTCGTCCTCGACTTTCATATAACCCTCATTGAATGTCGAACCGATAGAACCGTCATTCATTACTTTTTCAATGATACCGACACGCTCTGCACTTTCCGTCCAGTATTGCTTACTTTCTGCATGGACGGGTATAGTCGGTAAAGCAGTAACGACAGTTGCAAGAGCTAAGAAGCCCGTACACAATCGTTTCCATGTCTTTTTCATAAATCTAATGCTCCTTTCATTTTGGGTGATAAAATAGCCGTCCAATAAGAACGGCTGGAAATAGAAAAGGAACGTCATGTTAGGCGTTCCATAGTCTATAAAATATTCAATTTTTTATACTGATGTGTTGCTCATCAAAATCTCAAATTAAGGTTATTTGACACCAATTTTGACACCAATTTTTTGTATATTGACGATTTCTGATGAAATGTGATAAATTCATAAAACCCGTGAAAAGCCTGTAAATAGGCACTTTACGGCACTCTATGAACTAAGACAAAAGCTACGCTGTAATAACAAGAGGTGAGTGCTAATTATTTTGTGAAGAATTTGTGAACGCTACGGTCTGTGCTAGACGGATATCCACCGGACATCCAGCCCCCATCACATACTGCATAAAAAGGAACAACATATTTTTGCAACTTATCTTGCACTTTCACTGCTATCAACAAATGTATCTTCTGTTTATATATATTATTACCATGAATTTGCATTGCTCAGTCTACAATCCCCAATAACCAGTCTCTGGCATTAATACGTCGAATTCCCTCATATTGTTCTTCTGGTTCTTCATCCATTGTTAAGATAATCTTTGGATAATGATCTCGTATCGCCTGTAATGGCCTTAATTCTCTTAAAAGTGTATTTTCATCTCGTACAGTCAGTGCCACCTGGAAATATACTGTTCCCTTTTTATTCTGTGCCACAAAATCCACTTCATATGAATCGATTTTTCCAACATACACCTCATATCCTCGACGTAACAATTCCAGATAGACTATATTTTCCAGAACATGTCCTGCATCTGCCTGCCTCGAACCTAAAAGCATATACCTCATTCCAATATCAACTATATAATATTTTTCAAGAGTTTTTAAATATTGTTTTCCCTTTATATTATAACGTTTTGCCTGATATATAATATAACTCTCGCTAAAAGCCTCTAGATATTTTTCCACCGTTTTTGTATCAATTTTTCGCCCTTCTGAGGTCATCGTATCTGCAATTTTTTTTGATGACAATGGATTTCCTATATTATCAAACACAAATCTTAAGACACTCTTAAGCATCATAGTATCTGTAATTTTTTTTCTGTTTATAATATCCTTTACAACAATCGTATTATAGATTCCTTCCAGATAATCTCTGATCTCATCTGGCTGATTTTTTAATTCCAGTGTAAACGGAAATGAACTATTCTGCAAATACTCAGCATATTTGATTCCTCTGTCATTCATACTGCCAGTACTCTCCATATATTCCTTAAAAGACAACGGCAACATTTCAATCTGAATATATCTTCCTGAAATCATAGTTGCAATCTCACTGGACAACATATATGCATTGGAACCAGTCACATAAATATCTATGTTTTTTTTAATATAAAGACTGTCCAACACTTTCGGAAAATCTGTTACATTCTGAATTTCATCAAGGAAAATATATGTCATTTTTCCATCAATCAGACGTTCCTTTAAATATTTATATAATTTCCTGTAATCTGTCAGTTCTTCATAATCAAGATCTTCAAAATTAATAGAAATAATCTGTTCTTCCTCAATCCCATGCTCTTTTAAATAATTGCGATAAATTTCCAGAAGCATAGATTTTCCACAACGTCGTACACCTGTAACAATTTTAATCAACTGCTTATCTTTCCAGGCTATCAGTTTTTCTAAATATTCTTTTCTTTCTATAATCATAATAATGCTCCTTTCTTTACTAATTATATTCCAAAAGCAACAAAAAAATCAATAGTTTTAGGATTGTAGTCCCAAAACTATTGATTTTTTATTTTTATTGGAACAAAAATTAACTTACTAGCTGCTTCTGATAATTTACTGATGGCAATAGATCTTGCAGATGGCATTACTTTCCACAGCACTCCACAATGGCCTTTTCCACATCTTCTATCTGGAATGGTTTTGCCAGATGTGCGGTCATGCCGGCTGCGAGACATCTTTTTGCATCTTCCTCAAATGCATTTGCAGTCATTGCAATGATCGGAACTGTTTTTGCATCCGCCCTGTCCATAGCACGTATGGCTTTTGTTGCTGCGATACCATCCATAACAGGCATCATGACATCCATCAATATGGCATCAAAGGTTCCCGGAGAATTACTTTCGAAGTACTCCACCGCCTGTCTGCCGTTTTTTGCAACTGTAACCTTCGCACCGTCATCAGTCAGCAACATTTCTATGATTTCAGCATTAAGCTCATTATCCTCGGCTGCCAACAGATGCAATCCACGAATATTATATTTCTCTGCAATTTCCTCATCCTTTTTCTGTTTCTCTGCAATCTCAAAAGGAATGGTAATGACAAACACAGATCCAACTCCCACCTGACTTGTCACTTCAATACTTCCATGCATCTGCTCAATCAATCCCCTGGCAATCGCCATTCCCAGACCAGTTCCCTGATAAACACTACGGGCATCTGTTTTTTCCTGTGAGAACGGATCAAAAATGCGGCTCAGGAACTCTGCACTCATCCCTATACCTGTATCAGAAATTGTCCATCTGTATGTACAGATCCCATCATGTACATCTACAGCCTCCATTACCGTGGTAATCTTTCCTCCCGGCCGGTTATACTTAATGCAGTTTCCATAGATATTCAGAAAAATCTGGCGAAGATGCAGTGAGCTTCCATAGACATAAGGATAGGGAATATCCTCCTTATTTTTCTCATAAATCCACTGAATATCCTCATCTGCTGCCCTGTGTGTGATAATGCTCTCAATCTCATAGACCAGATCTTTAAGACAGATATATTCATGAGTCAAAACAATATGACCTTCCTCTATTTTGCTCATCTGCAGAACATCATTAATAAGGGAAAGTAAATAATCCGCTGCTATCTTCATCTTTTTATGATTTTCCCGTATCAGTGCTTTATCCTCAAAATGGGTCTCATCAATCTTTAACAGACCAATAATACCATTCAAAGGTGTCCTGATATCATGGCTCATACGGCTTAGGAAATTCGTTTTCGCCCTGCTCTCGGCACGCATTTCATTAAATGCAGCCTGAAGGCGTGCCTGTTCCTGCTCATCCCGTTCATGTCTCTGTGTGGTATCCTGCAACAGAATGATTGCATAAATCATAGGGATCTCAGCAAGAATTTCTGTATCAAACACCACCATTCTGGTCATAAGAACTGTTTTCTGTACCCAGCGGATACTTCCATCATCTTCGCGGGCACAATACTCCACAGACATATTTGTTTCTCCGTTCTCAAACCTCTTACGAAGCTTTTCACAATTATCTGTCATACAGTAACCGGCAATTGTTTCCTGGGTGATTTTTTTCTCATATTCCCAGCAGTAATCCTGATAAGAACATGGAAGTGAATAATCCATAAAAAGTTCCCGGCTCTTCTGTTCTTTTCCATTCAGTACAATCCTTCTTTCCAGAACATCTTTTGTCAGATTTACTGTATAGATCACATCTGACAATTCCAGAAGCGCATCCACATAGCTGTCATTTTCCAGGATAGACTGTTTCAGCTGTTCATAATAAAGCTGCAGCTGCTCTTTTGCCCCTGTCTGACCTTCTGAAGTCTTTCGGATGGTTTCAAATGCCAGGAGAAAATGATGCAGCTTTTTGTCCTCATCCCAGTCCACAGGAATCAGTGTCAGGCGGTTATATGCCCCCTGTTTCCCGATATTATACTCATATTCCAGCACATCTTTCTTCGTATGCATTTTCTTTTGAAGTTCCGAAATCTGCAGCCCTTCGCGAATATCTGCCTGACAGGACTTTTCAATCTGTTCCTCTATGATCTGTTCCACTGCACCGGAATATGCACCATCAGAGGCCAGGAAAAAATTTTCACTGGAACGAATCGCCCGATAGGTATCCATCCCGGCATCACAATACAGACAATCTGAGAAATTACTGCCGTGCTGATTAAGCAGCTTTAACAGCTGATATCCCTGATTCTTTTCTGCTGCAGCCTCTTCCCTTTTTACATGATTCTTATTGATATACATGTTTTTGTCTGCGCAGTTAAACAGCTCCCTCATTGTACTTCCGGGAAAATCACAGGCCAGTGCAAAACCTACCGCATAGCTTAGCTGAGTATCCGGATACACTCTGGATTCCTCTGCCATATCTCTGCGCACCTTTTCAAGGCACTGTGTCATCTGTTCCCTGTCCAGTCCATGGGTAACTACAAGAAACTCATCTCCACCTGCTCTTCCCACAAACTGCTCTGCTGGTATGGAAGCCCGCAGGCAGATAGCAAATCTACGGATATAGGCATCACCGGCTTCATGTCCTCTGCTGTCATTAATACGCCGGAGATTATTAAGGTCAAAACTGCAGACACCGGTATCTGCATCCGTTTCTTCCTCACTCAGTAATTCTTCACATTTATTTTTGTTCGGAAGTCCTGTCGCATCATCCAGATATACTTTTCGCTGCAACAGACGGTTCATTGCAGCATACTGTATTGCTTTTATAAACTCATATCCGATCAGCAGCATCAACACAACAATATCTGC
Organism: Ruminococcus sp. Marseille-P328; assembly: GCF_964249465.1. Taxonomy (NCBI): domain Bacteria; kingdom Bacillati; phylum Bacillota; class Clostridia; order Eubacteriales; family Oscillospiraceae; genus Ruminococcus; species Ruminococcus sp. Marseille-P328. Next base: position 192,872 of record NZ_CAXUBQ010000001.1, read on the forward strand.
TGTGATATATTTTTCAAGCAATGATAAGGATGTGGCTTTTTTCTGCGAATATTTTTCGGCCAGACCTGTTGCTTCATCACAGATTACAAAGAAATCCTCACTTCTGGATATAATATCTGTTTTTTCATATCCTTCAGACCGCCCCAAACAGATTTCTTTATACAGATCAGAAAATCCCTCGTCCAGTTCCTGCATTTTATTCTGAAAATCCGTATCATTCAGATATACCAGATTCAGTTTCGTATTTCCATTGCGCAGACCATCAATGAAAGACCTTACCTCCTGGATCATTGCATCGTCCTGTTCCCCGGCAACCTCCAGCTTGATGATCCTCTGTGTCTCTCCACGGACTAAACCAGTATAATTTACAATACGAGCCGTTCCCTGAATATCAGAAACAATTCCCATCATTATAATAATAAGAATAGCCAGAATAACTGCCAGAACACCAATACTGACCTGAATCATACTGGATTTCTTTTTCTTATTCTTTACTTCGGACATGGTCCTCCCCCTTCTTGTTTTATTCTGTAAAAAATGGCCTGGATGAACCGATATCCCAGATATCCTGATATAGCGCCTGCCAGGACTCCGCCAAGAACATCTGTGGGATAATGCACATACAAATACAATCTTGATATTCCTATCAGACAGGCAAGAACCAGAACCGGTTTCCACAGCTTCTTTTCTCCCATTCTTTCAGCATATGCATTATTTTACCCTACTTTTTCCTGTATGCCTACTCAAATTTGAATGTATTTATTTATAAACAGGATTAGGGTGTCAAAAGGTCACTGACCTTTGATATATATTTCCTTTTGCATCAAATAAGTGAAACCGGCTCAGTTCCGGTTCTTCTTTTGGATCTCGCTCAAACCGAAGAATATACTGTTCCAGTAATTTCTCAACTTCTTTCTGGTTATCCAATTTGCCAAGATACTCCTTCTCTTTGAACAATTGCCAGCCTGCTTTTCCATCAAGACCAGCGTCTTTGAAAAATGTCAGTAACTTATCACTTCCTTTCAGGCAAAGAAAAAGACGCAAGCCACATTTCTATGACTCACGCCTTACTTCGCTCACAATATTCTATTTTCATTAGTTATCTGCTAGATTGTTTACTGGCAACATTTATACATAAATCAATTCCTTGAGAATAATCTCTTCCGCAATCGCTCTGTGCTGATTAGCAGCTCTTACCCAGGCAATCTGATTTTTCTCTTTATCCGGTAATGGTTCTTTTTCTTCCAACTGTTTCAGGATCACTTCTTCCCGTTCTCTGGCTGCCTGCGTTCATTTTATTAGCACTCTCCATTTCTCATCATTTTTTGACCACAAATTTACGACATTTACGACAAATCTGACACTGCTTTACAATACCAGACAAAATGACTGATGCCCCGGAAAGCCTGTAAAACAGGCACTTCTAGGATACACAAGCCAGGACAAAAATCGACTTTCATTATCAAGAGGTGAGTGCTAATTTCACATTTTCCAATTTTTCTATTTTCCTACAGCATCTCCCTCAGCTGATAATTTGTATACACCTGTTCATAATCATATTCCGAATCATACCTAGTAAGTGTCACCATAGGATCTGCACCTGGAATGATCTGGTAGCTATAGGAAACTTCGTAATCCTCATCTATAAATTTCACAGCCCCCTGGTTTTCAGAGCCTTCTGTGATTTCCGTCCTGTAAGCTGTGAAAACACGTCCGCTGTTTATGTCGTTTGCCATGGCTGTCATAACTTCGGCCAGATTTCCAAGATCCTCATTTATCGTAAACTGGTTCCAGCGGTCTACCAGAACCGCACCATAGCATTTATCGCCATACTCACTGGTGGCCTCTCTCCAGCAAATGTTGATATAGTTATCATCCGTTATTCTGTAGCTTCCAACATAGTCCCTGGGATCATAATATTCATCTCCTGCCCAATGAGCTGTAAAGGTTCCATTGTCTTCATCCACGGAAACTTCATAACCTTTTTCCAAATTCGCAGCCCCAAGATAGCGGGCAATGATCTCCTCCGGATTGTCTGTTTCCGGATGATAAATGTAGGGATTCTCCTTTGGAATCTTAGCTTTTTCACTATCTTCCAGATTGTCCAGATTATCCAGGCTCTGAGCTTCTCCTGTCTGCACCAGTTCACGTCCAAAAATCACCTGGGTATCCTCATCTAAGCTCCCCACAAACTCTCCGTCCACTGTATCAAGATAAATGTCTCCCTCCTCCAGAGAAACAAGTATTTTCCCGCCCTCCAGCTTCCATGAGACCTTCAGAATTTCTGCCGAGTCTGACTCCTCACTATTGTAGGACATTTCCATGTAAGCACTTCCGTCTTCCATCAGCCTCATTTCCAAGTATTGGTTCAAATATTCCGCTACATTGTGGCGTTCGCTGCTTTCGTCGGAATATATTACATAATTGGCATACCAGATGCCCATATAGTCCTCCGGATTTTCGATTTCTGCATGGGCAATAGCAGGAAACAATGCGGCGGTTAACATTCCGGTAAATATTGCAGCAATTATTTTTCTTTTCATAAGCACCCTCCCTGGATCATATAATTTTTCTGAAAAATATAGTTTTAACTTTGCAGCCAGATACAAAACAGTAACCAGAAATTTTTTCTACAACTGTATCATTCTGCTGTAACTATATTATAAGAAATTTACCCAGGAAAAAGCACTATACTCTGGTTAGTATTTTTCTCATTGCCCATATAAAAAGGATCCAGCTTGCAGGATTCTCTGCCTGCGGAGGGTCGCCTCGAGCGACAGCTACCCTTCCGCCGCAGTGCGTTCCTGCTCAGTAAGACTTTTTATGTAATAGGCAATTCCAACAGAATTTCCTATTACATAAAAAAGGCGTCCCCTGCAAGCTGAACCACTTACAAGAACGCCCTATACATCGAATATTAAGTAACTGCCATATTAACTTGTCTGATTTTTCAGACACACTCTACCGCTCTATACCATATTCTATCTCTCTAAAAGCTTCCCAATCAGGCTTGTCACCAGAAACGCCGCAATATCTACAGCCACAATAGTAGACCCTACCGGCGTTCCGCCCAGGATGGAAACAATAATTCCAAGAAATGCACACAACACAGATAAAATCGCCGAACAGATAATTACTGCGCTGAATCGTTTATAGATTCTCATTGCCGACAGTGCCGGGAAAATGATCAAAGCTGAGATCAGCAGGGACCCCACCAGATTCATAGCCAGTACAATGATCACTGCTGTGATCACCGCAATCAGAAGATTGTACATATCTGTCCTGGTTCCAGTAGCTTTTGCAAAATTTTCATCAAAGGTAACCGCAAATATCTTATGATAAAATACTGTAAACAGTGCCACAACAATAACAGACACCACTACACACAGCCACACCTCAGATGTGGTTAGGGTCAGGATTGACGTAGAACCAAACAGGCTGCTGCACACATCTCCGGAAATATTAGCGCCTGTGGAAAAAACATTCATCAGCAGATAGCCAACTGCCAGGGCTCCAACCGAAATCATAGCGATTGCCGCATCTCCTTTGATCTTCGTACTCTGTCCTGTACGAAGAAGCAGCACCGCACAGATCACAGTTACCGGCATGACAAACAGCATATTGTTGCTGAAATTCAGCACCGATGCAATAGCCATAGCTCCGAATGCCACATGGGACAGTCCGTCCCCAATAAAGGAAAATCGCTTCAGCACCAGCGTTACCCCCAGAAGAGAGGAGCAAAGTGCAATAAGCACGCCTACGATCAAAGCATACCACACAAATGGATACTGGAAATAAAATACCAGTTTTTCAAAAATTCCGCTCATGCTTTTCCCTCCTCTCCAGCATCCACAAGCCTCTTTCCAATCTTGCTTTCCAGATATTCCTCTTTTGTTCCGAAGAAAACCTTCTGCCCAATATGCAGCACATGACTTGCATAAGTTGCTACTTCACTGATATCGTGAGAAATCATGATGATGGTTACTCGATCTTCTTTATTTAATTCGTTGATAATCTGGTACATATCCGCAGTTGCAACCGGATCCAGGCCAGAAACAGGCTCATCCAGAAGGAGGATTTTCCTTGTGGCGCAGAGAGCTCTGGTCAGAAGCACTCTCTGCTGCTGCCCTCCGGACAACTGTCGATAACAACGGTCAGCCAGATCCGTGATCCTGGTTTTCTCCATCAATTCGTGGGCTTCTTTTTTCTCTGCTTTATTGTAAAAAGGACGAAGTCCCATTCTTCCCAGGAAACCGGACATCACAATTTCATCTACCGAAGCAGGGAAGTCTCTCTGAAGCGCAGTCTGCTGTGGCAGATAGCCAATCTCGTTGATTTTTAAATCGTCTCCCAGAATGATACTGCCGCTCATAGGGCTCTGAAGATGAAGAAGGGTTTTCATCAGTGTGGATTTCCCAGAGCCGTTTTCTCCTACGATACAAAGGTAATCACCGGAATTTACGCTGAAATTCAGCCCGGACAAAATCGCTTTTCCTTCATATCCCAATGTAAGGTTCTCGCAAGTAATCAGACTCATAATGCCTCCTTCAGAATCTGGAGATTATTTTCCATGATGGAAAGGTATGTGGTTCCCTCTTCCACATCCTTTGTTGTTACGGACTGCATGGAATTTAATGTCAAAATCTTCTGATCCTTAGTGTTTGTATTTTCAATTACTGCTTTCGCTACTTTCTGATCGGAATTCTCGATGGTGAGAACAGCCGGAAGGTTCAGCTCATCCAGCTTGCCAGCCAGAAATGTGATGGTCTCGAAGCTGGCATCTGTTTCTGCGGAACAGCCGGCAAATGCAGCGTAGTAAGTAAGATTGTAGTCGTCAATTAAATAGCGGAACGGGAAACGATCTGCAAAAAGCAGGGTTTTTGACTGGGATTTCTCCACTGATGTCTGGTATTCCTGATCGAGAGCTGCCAGTTTTTCTTCGTAATCCTCGGCGTTCTGCTGATAAAGCCGGGAATGCTCCGGATCGGCATCCGCCAGACTACTGGCAATGGTGTCGCAGAACAGAGACGCATTTTTCAAAGACAGCCAGACATGCTCATCGTATTCCAGATCATCATCGTGGGTATGCTCTTCTTCGTGAGTGTGACCATCTTCATCCTGCATCCCCTCTACAATCTCTTCCTCCTTCACCTGGTCTCCCAACACGTCCATCAGGTTGATTGCTTTTCGGTCTGGGTTTCCGGCGCCCTTCAATGCATCGGCAACCCAGGAATCAGACTCACCGCCTACATAAATAAACAGGTCACAGGTGGATACTTTCAAAATATCTTCCATGGTAGGCTGGAAACTATGCATGTCTGTTCCGTTACCCAAAAGCAGGGTAAGATCCACATTATCAGCCTGGTCACCCAGGATTTCCTTTACCCAGTCGTATTCTGGAAAAATAGTGGCTACAATCTGAAGCTTCTGACTATCTGAGCTGGCATTTTCCTGTTCGCTGCCATTTACCCCGCTCTGGCTTTCTGTTACACTGGAATTGTCAGTTCCTGCTGCCGCACCTGCACCGCAGCCTGCAAGAAGGCAGGCAGTACCTATTGTGGCAGCTGACATGAATAGCCTTTTGAATTTATTTTTTAATTTGTGCATGTTCAACCTCATTATTTTCCTCTACACTCCTCACAGATTCCATAAAACACCGTCCTGGTAAAATCCCACTGAAATCCATGGTCTGCCAGCATATGCTCGCCCAGATGTGCCATTTCCCCGCATTCCAGATGAATCACCTTTCCACACTTCTCGCATTTGCAATGAAAGCATATATGCTTATGACAATGCTCATCATGTCCCAGATACTCGAAGCATGCACTGCTGGTGCCGTCTACCACATATTTGGCAACCAGTCCCTGCTCCACCATCCGGTCAAGCTGGCGGTACACCGTTGTGGTTCCGATAGAAATCCCCTGACTTTTAAAGTATTTGCATATATCGCTGACTGTAACATGTTTTCCTTCCATAGAGCACAGATAATTCTCCAGCTCTGTAATCTGTCTGGTACGATATTGTGCTTTTTCGCTCATTTCCCGCGCCTCCAATTTGAAAATCATTTTCATATTATAGCAGATTCTTTTTCAAAGTCAATATGAAAATCGTTTTCATTTTTGTCACTCCGTATTTTTTACAGTGCAATCAAAAATTCTCTTGTTTCTGCAGCACACAAGTGCTATTCTTATTCACAAAACAGACATGTCGTCTATCGGTGACATCACTATATATGAAAGTTTACATTTCTAAAGGAGCCTGACATCATGGAAAATATAAGTTATGGAAAAATTGTTCTGATCGGCGCAGGTCATGTGGGATCTGCAATTCTGGACTCTCTTCTGCGAATGAATCTTGCAGATGAGATCGTTGTCATAAACAGAAATCAAAAAAAAGCATTGGGAGTCGTACTGGATGCCAGCCACACCACCGCCTTTGCATACAGTGCCAACGCAAACATCCGGGTGGGTACCTACGAGGACTGTAAAGACGCCCAAATTATCATCAACACCGCAGGTCCCAGCATTCAGCCAGGCAATTCCCGTGACCGCATGGTGCTGCTGCAGACCAATGTACAGGTGATGAAGGAGATCATGACACAGATTACCACTTACACCCGTTCTGCCATTATTATCAATGTTTCAAATCCAATGGACATTCTTACTTATATTGCACAGAAGGAATTCAACTACCCCCGAAATCTTCTGATCGGTACCGGTACTCTTCTGGACACCGCCCGCTTCAATAAAATGCTTGCCGACCTATGCGGTGTAGATGCAAAAAATGTCACCGGATTCGTTCTTGGCGAACACGGCGGCACAAGCTTTATTCCATGGAATGCAGTTAATATTGTAGGAATTCCTTTCCATGATTTTCAGAAGCAGTTTGGCCTGAAAGAGCCTGTTGACTGTGAGAAGCTGCTTCACGAGGTGAAGGTCAGCGGTCTGGACATTGTAGAACTGAAGGGCTACACAAGCTCCGGCATCGCCCTTAGCGTCTGCCGTCTTGTAGGAGCCATTATGCGAAATGAACGTGCCGTCGTTCCGGCTTCCGTTGTTCTGGAAGGAGAATACGGATTAGAAGGAATCGCAATGAGCCTTCCATGCGTTATTTCACGAAATGGCGTGGAACGCACACTGCAGATTCCGCTGGATAAAGAAGGTGAGAAAAATCTTAAGATCTGCTACGAGTATCTCCGTAATGTAATCGAGAGTATTTCCTGACACCATAAATAATAAAAGCTTACTACAACTTAGACATTTATTTTTTCAATGTCTAAATCGCAGTAAGCTTTTTTACTTATAAAGCATACATAAAGTTAATCCCCATAAAAATGGTAAAAACATTCCTGTTATCTCTTGCACCCACTTGCAATGGCGTGTACCGGACATGCCTGCTTACACCGTCCGCAACGGATACATTCCGGACTGTTGGGGTTTTCCACAGGGTTGACCACCATCTGGCAAGCCTTTGCACATTTTCCACAGTGAACGCATTTTTCCATATCTACACGGTAGCGGTAAATGGAAACCTTATTGAATACGGAATAAAATGCGCCAAGCGGACAAATATAACGGCAAAATGGTCTGTAAATAATAATGGAAAGAACAATTGTCACGATCAGAATTGTATTTTTCCATATGTACAGCCAGCCAATGGCACCGCGCATAGCCTTGTTCAAAAGTACCAGCGGCAATCCGCCCTCCAAAGTTCCGGCCGGACAGATCAGCTTACAGAAATAGGGTGCTCCCTGGCCCATTATATCTGTGAGAAACAGGGGAAGCAGAATTACAAACACCAGAAAAATCACGTATTTCAGCTTTCGAAGAAGCTTGTCCCCTTTAAAGGTACGGATTTTCTTTGGAAAAGGAATCTTATTCAGCAGATCCTGGATCAGTCCAAACGGACAGAGAAATCCGCACACCAGCCTTCCCAGGATCGCTCCTACGAAAATCAGAAATCCGATTACGTAGTAGGCAAATTTAAAGTTCCAGCTTCCAACCACGGCCTGTAAGGATCCAATTGGACAGGCTCCTGCTGCCCCGGGACATGAATAGCAGTTCAGTCCCGGAACACAGGCATTTTTCAGCTTTCCTGTATATATTTTTCCAGTTACAAATCCGGATATATGAGAATTTGTAAGTGCTGCCCAGAGTGCCTGTATGGTATGTCTGGGCCAGTTTTTTATGTTCATTTTCTTATCATCCAATTCCAATACACTCCATACAGATATTTACAGCTTTTGTAAAAACAACTTCCATTTCACCCCGGTAAATACCAAAGGCCATCATCAGAATCCCCACCGCTGCAAGGGCGATTCCTGTCCATTTGGACTGAGTGATTTTATTTATATAATTTTTCATCCTACATTCCCTAACCACTTTTTATTTTCCGGAATTAATTTTTTCCAGTGCATCCTCTACAGCTGTTTTCCAGTCTTCCAGATTTTTGCTGCCCATGATTGGATCTCCTACAATGTTCCCATCTTTATCTACAAAGAAGGATTCCGGGAAACTGCTGAGACCGCTGATACGTCCATTCATGTTTCCTGCATCCGGAATCAGAAGAGGATAGGTAACTCCTGTTTTTTCCTTGAGAATCTGCGCTTTTTTCACAGTATCTTCATCTGTAGTTCCGTCCTCTCCTACAGAATCGATAACCATTCCAACTACGCCCACACCCTTTTCCTTCATCTCCTGATAAAGCTTGTCAAGGTCTGGCATTTCATTTACACACGGAGAGCACCAGGTTGTAAAGCAGTTTACAAGAGTCAGGTCATAGTCACTGAATACTTTTTCTGTATAGGCATTTCCATCAATATCCGTTGTCTCAAATGCGCCTACATTTCCTGCATCCGGGTTGGCATTTTCTGCAGGCATATCAAATACAGATTTGCTTGGATCAAAAGCTGTCATTTCTGTGATCGTAGTCTCAATTTTTTCGATCTCGTCTGTCAGGTCAGACTCTGCATCTTTATTAATGCTGAGATAGTACTTATAATTTCCATCCTCACTTGTTCCCAGCTCTTTGTGCTCATTGCAGCCTGTGATGGAATCCAGATCATCGATCACGTCCTTGCTGTAAACACCAAGTGTGCCAACTCTTTCAATGCTCTTAAGCCAGTCCTCATAGCCGGTTCCAAGAAGGTTTACATCTTCGTTTTTCTGATCCTCAGTAAGCTTATTCCAGTGGAAAAAGGCATACTTGAAGCCAGTACTGTCATCATTCCATTCTTCCTCTGTGATCATAAGCATATCGGAGTTTTCTATCTGTTTCTTCAGGTCTTCCGGAAGGACTGCCTTTAAGCCAAGGAATGGGAAATCGTAGGAATCCTGCACCTTCATATTAATATCTGCTGCTTTTACTGTTTTTTTCACAGGTGTGCCATCTTCAGAGAAAACAGCTGTCTCAGAACCGTCACCGGCTACCACTGCGCCAGCTTCGTCTGCGGAAACGGCTGCTCCGGCTTCGTCTGCTGATACTGCTGCGCCGGCCTCATCTGCTGAAACTGCTGCGCCAGCTGCATCTGCAGGAACTGCCATGCCAGCTTCTTCTGCTGATACGCTTTCAGCCTTGATCATAGCCGGATTGAAAGATGTTGCTGTCAGAACTCCTGCTGCCAGAATTGCCATAAGTCTTTTTTTATTCATCATTTTTAATTTTCCTTTCAGCGTTTTTTATTTATCTGAACGTATTTTAACATCTTTCCTATAAAATCTGTGTTAAGATTTCTATTTTTTTCAAAATATGATAATATGATATGAGTGTCAAAAGGTCTTTTGACACTCATTTGATACCCGGATTGCTACGCAGCTATGCTGCTCCCGCAATCCTCCAAATATTCGAAATCTGCTGATTTACTGCGTAAATCGCTACTTTCTCATATTTGGCGTGTCCCAAGTTCAAAAGCCTTATCGTGCAAGCACGAACAGCTTTTTGACCTTTTGACACTGGTATCATAATATTTAAATTATAAATACTCTTTTTTGCGAGTATCTGATCTGCGCAAAATCATATTACGAAAGGAGCAGCTATGCACATTTTAATTATAGAAGACGAAGAACAGCTCTGCCACTCTGTTGCGGAGGGACTTCGCATAGATGGTTATGAGACAGATATCTGTTTCGATGGAGACGAAGGGCTTTGCCTGTGTATGACAGAAAATTATGACCTGATCCTGCTGGATCTGAATCTTCCCGGCACGGACGGTCTGGAAATTCTCCGCCAGTTCCGGGAACACAATACTAATACCCCGGTTCTGATCCTGTCCGCCAGGGATCAGATTGAAGATAAAGTAACGGGTCTGGATCTGGGAGCCAATGATTATCTTACCAAACCCTTTCACTTTCAGGAGCTGGAAGCCAGAATCCGAAGCCTTACCCGGCGGAAATTTGTTCAGGAGGATGTATGCCTGAAATGGAATCAGCTTACCTTTGATACCAGAACAAGAGAAGCCTCTGTAAATGGAGTGCCGCTTTCCCTTACCAGAAAAGAAAGCAGCCTTCTGGAATATTTCCTGCTCCATCAGAACCGTGTAATTTCACCGGAAGAAATGATTGAACATATTTGGGATGGAAGCGTAAACACCTTCAGCAATTCCATCCGTGTGCACATTTCATCTCTCAGAAAAAAACTAAAGGCAGCAATTGGATTTGACCCTATTCAGAATAAAATAGGCCAGGGCTATATATTGGAGGAATACAGATGATAAAAAAACGTTTCCACACCTCACTTCAACTGAAACTCACTTTATTGCTGTCATTACTGATGATTATCTCCTGTGTTCTTATGTACTTCTTCATCAGCCATTCTGCCGTATCGGGAATGGACGGATTGCAGAATTATATGATCAAGGTAGACCCACAGGATGGCGATTCACCCATTACCTTTAATGTAGATCCCAAAGCTCTTTTTCCTCAGTTTGAGCAGGAAATCCAGGAAACCAAAGAGGTTTTTCTTCTCCGAAGTGTTATTGCAACCACGACCATTATTCTTCTTTCCAGTGTGTGTACTTATTTTCTTACGAAAAAGACCCTTACACCGCTGCAGAAGCTAACCAGTGAAGTCAGTCAGATTCAGGCTCAAAACCTTTCTACTCAGCTGTCAGTTCCCAATTCAAAGGATGAAATTGCACAGCTGACCAGCTCTTTCAATGAAATGCTGACCAGGCTGGACAATGCCTTTAGTACACAGAAACAGTTTTCTGCAAATGCAGCTCATGAGCTGCGGACACCACTTGCAGTATTGCAGACCAACCTGGAAGTTTTTGAGAAAAAGCAGGAACCGGAAATGGTTGAATACCAACAGCTTTTCACTATGATCAGGGAACAGACAACAAGACTTTCCCAGCTGGTGGGAACCCTTCTTGACATGACGAATCTGAAATCTGTTCCACGAACAGATCAGGTTGCGCTGGAAGAGCTTGTAGATGAGGTTTTCTGCGACCTGGATCCAGTTGCAGAAAAAGCAGGGATTTCAATTCATTTTGATGACAGCTCCAGTCAGGATTCGCATACCGATGTTACCGGCAGCTATGTACTTCTTTATCGTGCAGTCTACAATCTTGTAGAAAATGCCATTAAATATAACCGTCCCAATGGCTCTGTCACAGTTTCAGTGAAGGAAAAAAACAGCCAGGTCATGATTCTGGTAAAGGACACCGGCATCGGCATTTCACTTGAAAATCAGAAAAAAATCTTTGATCCTTTTTTCCGTGTAGACAAGTCCCGCAGCCGGGCTATGGGCGGTGCCGGACTGGGACTGGCACTGGTTGACTCCATTGCGCGGGAACACGGTGGCTCAGTAAAAGTATTAGAAAGTAATGAAAAAGGCAGCATAATTGCACTTATGCTGCCCGTTAGTAGTTCAAAAAATTAAATTTCATAATCCGAAAACGGCGCCGGATCCGTAGATACATCATAAAAATGCCACCATTCGCACTCATATGCCTGGAAGCCTACGGATTCCATTACTTGTTTCAAATACTCGCCGTTTCTTCTTCCGGTTTCGGAATGACCTGAAGAATTCAAAGCAGCGCGTTCGTCCATAGTGTCAAACGGAGATGGCATTTCGATTTCGTTGCCTTCTTTATCAGTCAGTGTGACGTCAACACACATTCCGTTCATATGAGTAGGACGGAATTTCTTAATTTTCGTCATATCCGGCGGACGGGCAATAAAGTCATCATTTGGCATTATCTCCCAGAACCGCTTCTGTGCACGAATGGGACGATAAGCGTCCCATATTTTCACCCGATAGCCATCTTTTTCGAAAATTTCCTTCGCTTTTATCAGAATCTGCGCAGTGTGCTCATCCAGCCAGCAGTCCGCTGACTGGTACACCTGCACGCCGGTGAAATTATCCGACGTGGCATATTTCAGATCAATGATAAAATCTGAGGACAGGTCTGTAAGTTTAATAAGATTTCCTTTTCTTTCCATTAGATATACCATTTCTAAAAATCAAACACTCTCTAGAACCCAATTCCAGTTGCAATTCCCAACAAAATCGCCTGTGTCACAAACAAGATCAGAAACAGCGGCGTAAACCACTTATACCATTTCTGCAGGGAAATTCCACCCAGGCCACAGATGATAACGATATCTGCCGTCGGCCAGAAAATATTGGAAAGTCCGTCGCCAAACTGGAATGCAAGAACTGCTGTCTGTCTGCTCACACCAATAATATCTGCCAGCTGTGCCATGATTGGCATGGTTGCAGAAGCCTGACCTGTTGCAGACGGAATGAAGAAGTTGATCAGCGTCTGTACTACGAGCATTACCTGTGCAGAAACTGCATGAGGCGCATTTTTCAGCACGTTTGACAGGCCGTAGATAACAGTATCCATAATCTGCGCGTCCTGCATAACAACTGTGATAGCTTTCGCAATACCAGTCAGGATACATCCCCACATTGCAGTCTTGGCGCTGTCAATAAACTCACTGCACCATTTATTCGGAGACCACTTACAGATTGCAGCAGCAATCATGGACATAAGAAGGAACAAGCCACAAAGCTGCGGGAAATCCCATCCCCATTTGATCAGACCCAGCATAAGAACAACCAGCACTACAAGAACATCCAGAAGAACCAGACCATCTTTTAAGGTAAAGCTGTATTCATTTAACTCATCTCTGTCAAAGGCATGAATGTTTTTTTCACCAAATACAACGGATGCACCTGGATTTTTCTTAATTTTCCGCCCGTAAACCATTACATAGATAATGGAAATTGCCATGAAGATCACGAAGCAGATCGCACGGTATCCGGTTCCGGAATAAAGCTCTACACCTGAAATTGTCTGGGCAATTCCTACAGAATATGGATTCAGTGTCGCTCCCATAAATCCAACAAACTCTCCAACTGCAATAATGGCAAATCCGAACATTGCATCATATCCAAGAGCAACTCCCAGACCTACGATCAATGGATAAAATCCGTAGAATTCACTTGCCATACCAAACACAGAACCGCCCAGTCCGAAGATCATCATAATAATTGGAACAAGCAGAATTTCTTTTCCTTTCAGTTTCTTTAAAATGGTTCCGATTCCTGCATGGAAAGCACCTGTTTTCACCACAACACCGAAGGTTCCGCAGCAGCAGAGGATCATGAAGATTACATCAGCAGCCTCCACGCAGCCTCGATACAGTACACTGAAAAATCCAAGAAATCCGGTTGTGGTAACTTCGGATTTATCAATTGTGTGATAAGTTCCATCAATGGCTACGTTTCGAATTCTTCCATTGATGTTCATTTCCTGATAATCGTAGGTTCCGGATGGAATGATCCATGAAAGAATCGCCACCAGAAGTACAACGGATGCTACGATGATCAGGGTGTCTGGCATTGCCAGTTTTCTTTTTCTCTTTCCCGTCATAAATGACTCCCCCTTTAGATAGATGGATTATAAAAACTATTCGCTTTGCCTGAAGAGTGTTACACTTTTTTCTTATGCATACCCCGTACATTTATCCACTCCGCAAACAGCAATTATAAATTCATAATACACTGCATATACTATGGAGTCAATCAAAATTAACGTGTTAAAGTGTTATTTTTCAGACTAAGTTGACATATTGTTTCAAATTTATAGACAAATTTAACTAACATTCCAGTCAACACTGTAACGAGATTCGTATTTCAAATAATCAAAATGCCCCGCCGGGGAAATGATGAAGCTTCCCTTTGACGAGGCATTTAAAACCTTATATTGAACTTCTGGTTCACGTGTCTTTCTCTTCCTTTAAGACTACCGGATTATGTTTGAAACAGGCTCTATGTTATTATTTTAGTGTAATCGTGTTATCCTTCAGATTATACCCGATCACATCATCCCAGTTTCTCCGAAGGGCAATCTCTGCGGTGAGATTGGTATCATCATAAACAATAGACCACTGGGTATTACTGGTAACTTCCTCCTCTGACGGCTCCTGTGATGCGGCCTTCAAAGCCTCCCATGCAACATCACTGTTGTAAACTTCCTCATAGTCAAAAATAGCTTCCATTTTGTCATACCGCTCTTTTCCGTGACCGTAAATGCCATTCTTCTGATTCGGAAGGACTTTATCCTTATAGAGTCCAAAGAAATTCGTGATGGAACGAATTGGTGTGGCAACCATTTCTCTGGTTTCGCTTTCACAGTCATACTCCACTACTCTGCCATCACCGGAAGCATCTGTGATATAAAAATGATAATCTCTGCCGCTTGTAGCAAACATGTCATACTGGTTCAGAAGCTCAACGGCTTCTTCTGTAGTTGCCGCACGGTCCAGAATCAAACGGATCACAAGCGTAGTTCCGATCACCGGCTTGCCTGTATTCTGGTGAACCGGTTCGCTGTCCAAAGTAAGAACTGCAATAGATACCCCTTTTTCATTCATGCCATCCAGGCAGATAAATGGTGCTGTTAATGTGGCAAGCTTTTTCTTCATACTCGCATCCGGAGTATTTGCTGAGATATTATCCAATGCTGCGAAAGCCACGGATTTGTAACCATCCTCCGGTTCACAGTAAACCAGCATTGCAGAAGTATCCCGTTTGAAATCATAGTTTCTGCCCATCAGCACATTTCCGTCTGCTTCCTGCAGGGTAAAAGCACTGCAGCCAAAATCCGGTGCTTTAATATGTACTGGCAAGATAGGAAGTGCCTCTTTCACAATGGCATCAACAAAGCTCTGGTTATCTGTTATGCCGTATTCGATCAGTCGATCCAGATCATAATCATATTTCACATCCATGCGATACAGATTATACTCGTCGTAATCTGTCACTTTCTGTATACTGCTTATGGTTTGAAAACGCCCCTCATACACTGAAATAAAACCACCCGCAGCCACTATCAGAAGCAAAAGAATCACCAGTAAAACCGTACGGATTATCTTATGATTCTTCGATTGTGTCCTCATCTGCATACCCCCCTCCTGTAATATTTTTGATATAATCATTATACTGGATTAAATAATAGGTATGCAAGACAATTATTGGATATAACTTGTTTTTCTGTTGAATTAACCTGTTTTATTCATAACCTAACCCCTAACCATGGCGCGTTTAAAAACTGAAATCAAACGCGTTCTATGAATTTGGCTCACTACCTTATAAACAACAAAGAGCCGGATTTCTCCGACTCTTCGTTTAACTATTTCTGATTTATTTAATTTCATATTTTCAAAAACATTTTCCTGTTTCATTCCAAAACTTCATAAACTATTGTCTCATACGGTTTCATGCAGATTTCACCATTTGCAATTACATTATCATATAAGGACCGCATCTGCTTTTTCAGCACAATTTTTTGTTCTGAACCCATATAGTTCAGGACAAAGAAGTATTTCTTATTTCCTTTCACACGCTGAATGACTTCCACCTCCTGTGGAGCTTCAAGCATAGCCTGGAATGGTTCCAGAATTCCTGTGTATTCTAACAGCACCTTCATGCTTTCTCTGGAAAAAGTACTGCCAAAATGAATTGCATATCCCTTTCCTGTATTCTTTCTGATTACGGCTGGTTTTCCTGCATAATAGCTATTGTCGTAGAAAGCCAGAGTTTCTCCCTCCTCTACAGGCTCCATAATGTCGTTAAATATTGGCATGTCAATCGTCTGACCGTCCCAGTTGGCGGTGACAGACGGCTCTGCTGGACTTGTGAATGTAAAATCTCTCACATCTGAACCAGTAATTTTCTGCAAAAGTCCGGGCTGCGGAAGCATAACACATTTGCCATTTTCCTGCTTATATCCGGAACGGCAGCCTATGATCAGGATTCCGCCATTTGCTACATATTCTTTAAGTAAAGCAGCTCTTTTTCCCGTCATAATAACAGGATGTGCATAGATGAGCACTGGATATTTCTGCAATTCCTTTATATCTGTATCCTCGCTCAGATATAACGTATTATATGGGGTGTGATAAATTTCAGAAGCAATGAAGATTTCTTCTGAGCTCTGCGCTTCCACCCTTCTGTGCCATACATCCACATTCGTATCCCACATATTGTCGTAGTCTTTTAATACTCCAAATGCAGCTGTATAATCCGCTCCGCAAACTTCATCCAGACACTTTAATTTATTATAAAAGTCTTTTACCTCTGCCAGCTTACGGTTATCGCGATTGTCATAATCCAAAATTCCATGCCAGTACATTTCTGTACTAAAAGTACAGGTTCTCCACCTGAAAAAAGAAATATAATCTGCGCCATGGGCTACACTCTGCATTGCCCAAAGTGTAAGCTGACCAGGTCTTGGTGCCGGACCTTCCATTCTTGTAGTCCATCCACCTGCCCCAGACTGCTGTTCCATAATACCAAAATGAGGACATATGGAACGTACTTCCGTTAGATTTTTACTCCAATGACGGTCATTCAGGTCTTTCGCGGTCTTCAGATCTCTGTTCAACCCAAATGCAAAACTTGGATAGGAATCATATGTATAAACATCCAGGCATTCCTCTGCCATCTTGTGATTATCCAGATTCCAGAACATACCATTTGTGGTGATATAGTCTCCGTCTTTCTTATATTTCGAGATTATTTCTGCCTGCATTTTACAGAAAGAAATTGTACTTTCTGAAATAAAACGGTAATAATCCAGCCTGAGATGTGGATTGCAACCATTATTTAACACCGGTCGCGGAACATAAATCTGCTCCCAGTCTGTATAGGTCTGATTCCAGAAAACAGTTCCCCATGCTTCGTTGAGGTTATCCAGAGTTTTATACTTTTCTTTCACAAAATTACGAAAGGCAACAGAATCTGCCTCTGAATAAAATTCATCCACCTCACAATTCAGTTCATTGTCAATCTGCCATCCCACAATTGCCGGATGTTTGCCGTAATGCTGCGCCAGCTTTTCTACGATCCTTGCAGATAATTCTCTATATTTTGGTGAATTGTAATTGTAATGTCTTCTGGCTCCATGACGATATGGAACTCCATCTTGACGGCAATTTAAAACTTCCGGGTATTTTTCCGTAAGCCATGCCGGCGGTGTAGCTGTAGGTGTTCCAAAAATCACCTGCATTTCTTCCTGTTTACATAACTCCATAAATTCATCCCAGAAATCAAAGGTAAAAACGCCCTCTTCCGGCTCCACTTTGTTCCAGGCAAACTCTGCCACACGGATCACGGTAATCCCTGCCGCCTTCATTCTCTGTAAATCATCCTGCCACAGTTCTCTACTCCAATGCTCCGGATAATAACAGGTTCCCATGGTCATTTCTTTCCATTGAAAATTTTGTGGTTTTCTCATATTCTGCTCCTTTTTAATTCATTTCTTTTGAAACAAAGGCGATGTGAAAAAACTCGATTGAGTTTTTTCGCATCTCCCTTTTTTGATTGATTTCAATTATTATATGAGCAAGTAGCGAAGCGGAACCTGGAATATCCACTTGACTTACTTCATCAGGGCAAATCATTTCCAGCAGCCAGATATATCTCGTACCACTCTTTTTTACTCAACCTAACTTCCGTTGCTTTTGCTGCTTCACGAACACGAGTCGATTTTGTAGTGCCGATTACAGCCTGAGTTGCTCCAGGGTAGCGGAGAATCCAGGCAAGAGCAACAGCCATAGGAGTGACCACCTTTTCAGAAGCAATTCTGTTGAGCACAGTGTTCAATTCCCGATAATTATCAGATTCAAGAAAAGTTCCCTGAAAATATCCATACTGAAGGGAAGACCACGCCTGAACCGGGATCTTTTTCATACGGCAGTATTCCAGTACTCCACCGCCATCCCTCATGATTCCCTTATCACACTGCATATCCATGTGAAAACCAGCGTCAAAAACCTGGGTAACGGCACAGCTAAGCTGAATCTGGTTTGCACAAATTGGGAACTGTATTTCCCTGCTTAGCATTTCCATCATCATAGGCGTCATGTTGCTAACCCCAAAATTCCGTACTTTTCCAGCTTTATAAAGGCGGTCAAAAGCCTCTGCAATTTCATCTGGTTCCATAAGCGCATCTGGTCTGTGAAGAAGCAGGCTATCCAGATGATCTGTATGAAGTCTGGACAGAATTCCATCTACAGCCTCCAAAATATAATCTCTGGAAAAATCGAAATAGGTAAAATCCGGATCACAACGGATTCCGCATTTTGACTGAACGAAAAATTTAGTGCGCAAAGAAGGATTCTCTGTAAAAACTTTCCCTATCACTTCTTCTGATTTTCCACCACCATAAATGTCTGCGAGATCCAGAAAATTAATCCCCTCTTCAAGACCAGTCTCAATCAAATCCAAGACCTCACCAGTGGACATCTCTGAAATCCTCATCAATCCCATAACAATTTCAGATACCTTATCTTTATCTTTTCCAAATTCAATATACTGCATACGATTTTCTCCTCTTGTACCAAACAGCTTCTTGTCCAGAAACCGCAATATTATATCTTATTTTGCAGAAAGCCTTTTTCAGACACACTTTAGTTTATCACACTGTTAATAGCCTTGCAAGATTCCGCTTTTTCGCCATTAAACAGTTTTTCAATTTCATTTGTTGTAGTACAAAACAAAGAGCCGGATCACTCCGACTCTTCGCTCGTTTCAGCATATAAAATTTTTACAACCGCTTATTTCTCCAGCATATAATCCTTAATCACATCATGGTCTCTCAGCACCTTCTCCACTAAGGTTCCCTTAATTGCTTTCAGCAAAGGTTTTTTCACCAGATTCAGCGGTCCAGGAAGCTCAATTTCAAGTGGTGATCTGCCATCCATGAGTTTTACGCTGGCGTCAAGGAGTTCTCGTACGTCGTATACGCTTCCCCATACTTCCGGAACGCCACGGTCTACGCCCATAAGTCCGTATACAGCTTCCATTGCAGTACGAACGGAATACTCTGTGGTGAAAATAGTATCTCTTGGAGTCTCTGCGAACTGTCCAAGGAATGCGAAGTTCACGCAGCCGTCCGGGATAACGTCCGGTCTGTCACCTTTGGCTCTTGGCATGAAGAATGCAGTGATGTAAGGCATCATGGTCGGTACGCAGACTGCGCTGTTTTCAGCCAGATTCTCAATCTGATCAGTCGGTACGCCCATATGGTACAGCCACTCTTCCGTGATTTCTTTACCGGTACACTCTTTCATTGGTTTCTTTACATAATCGCCAGGTACATCTGTGAAGAGACCATATACCCAGACACAAACCTTATCTTTATCCTGATCCTTGAACTGACCCTGACGGTTGATGGTCCAACTTAACAGCCAACTGGAATCCTGGCAGCTTACGATACCGCCGGTAACAACCTTGCCGCTCTTCGGATCTCGCTTGCAGATGTCGGTAATATAAGGAATGATCTTGTCATCCAGTGTGGTAACAGTTGCAGATTCCCAGTTAGTCTTCGCGATATCAGAACAGAATTTCTCCGGATGTCCGAAAGACGGATCCTGTTTTGCAATATTTTTCCAAAGGCTCCAGCAGCCGCTTGTACGAACCTCAGCATCTCCGTTTGGAGCGTGGTTCTGGTCACCGTAGATGGTTCCCTCTGTACAGCTTCCGTTGGTAACAAATACATAGTCATTCTCAGTAAGAAGGATTCCCTTCTCAACACCCTTTACCTTGCACTCAATAGCAGTTGCCACTTTTTTACCATCGTGGATATCGAAGATTACATTGGTAACCTCTGTGTTGAACTGGAAGTCAACACCTGCATCCTCCAGATATTTCTTCATCGGAAGGATCAGGGACTCATACTGATTGTATTTGGTGAATTTCAGAGCACTGAAATCCGGAAGTCCGCCGATATGATGGATAAAACGCTGGATGTAAAGCTTCATCTCCAGTGCGCTGTGCCAGTTTTCGAATGCAAACATAGTTCTCCAGTATAACCAGAATGTGGAATTCAGAACCTCGTCATCAAATACATCCTCAATGGTCTTGTCATAAAGATCCTCGTCCTTTGTAAAGAACAGCTTCATAATCTCCATGCAGCCCTTCTGGCTCAGATTGAATTTTCCATCTGTGTGAGCGTCTTTGCCCTGATTTACAGTAGCACGGCAAAGGGAATAGTTTGGATCATGTTTGTTCAGCCAGTAGTACTCGTCCAGAACGGAGGCACCTGGTTTTTCCAGAGATGGAATACTGTGGAAAAGATCCCAGAGGCACTCGAAATGGTTCTCCATCTCACGGCCGCCTCGCATGACGTATCCTCGCATCGGATCAAAAATACCGTCGCATGCACCGCCTGCAATGTCCATCGCTTCCAGGATGTGAATGTGGTCGCCAGGCATCTGTGCGTCTCTTACAAGGAAGCAAGCTGCTGCCAGAGAAGCAAGTCCGCTTCCTACCAGATATGCATGCTTGTCATCTACGCCTTCCGGTTTCTCTGGGCGGGCAAATGCTTCGTAGTTACCGTTTGTATAATAAATGCCCTTGCTGTTTTTCTCATTTTTGCCACGCTCTGTATTGCGGTAATTCGGGTCTACGTGTGCTTCTGTGATCTGTTTCTCTTCGCGGCTCTTGTTTGCCAGAATTGCTGCTCCTGCACCTGCTGCAGCAAGTGCTGCCATACCTAATACGGAATGTTTTTTCTTTGACATAAAAATTACCACCTTTCTGAAATTTGCCGTTACATTATTTCCGGCTATCTGTGTTTATTCTTGTTTTAACTTTTCGAATCAGCTTCTAAGCTTTCTCAGTTTTGTTTCCTAACCTTCAGATAAAAAGCTTTTATTTGACTAATTCGAAATTCTGCTGCCTTTTATTTAGTATTTCCTGTTTCTGAGTGTATTCTACGTCAAAAAATAATTTTCCTCAATTTACAAAACAAGACGGATGACAAAAAACTTATCATCCGCCTTACTTTGTAAAGTTGATTTCGAAAACTTTATGTCCCGCCCTTTCAGGATTAAAGCTGCTATGCCATAGTTATCCCTTATTTTCCGGATAAACTTAATCTTTATTGCCCTTCCTTCTCCATATTCCGCAGAGAATTCCCAATATTTCCATGCATGGTCACGCAGACCATATTCGCGATTTCTTCCGGGGCTTCCTTCATTCCTCTCTTGATCCAGTCAAGCATGACACCTACGAAACTGTATTTGTAAAAATCCGCAATAAATTTCTTCTGTTCCTCTGTAACCCTCAGATTCTCGCTCTGCTCTTCCACCACTCCTTCGATCAGCTGATAGGTCAGGCTGTACAGATAATTTTCCACCTGCTCTTGTTTCACAGAGCGATACACGTTCAAAATAAATGGTTTATTTTCCAAAACAGCCTCAAAAATCTGCTGAAGCCCTTCCTGCCAGGTGTCGTAAGTCTTTTTTCCCTGCAAAGCCCGGGAAGCGTCCTCAATACAGGACCATTCTACCAGGTCATAAATGTCTTTAAAATGATAGTAAAAAGCCATTCGGCTGATTCCGCAGTCTGTAGTCAGGTCGCTGATGGTGATCTTGTCCAGAGGCTTTTGAAGGAGAAATTTCTTCAAAGACTCTTCCAGTGCATTTTTTGTGATATTGTTCATTCAGATGTGCTCCTCCTGATAATATTTATTTTGCAGTATGGCATCATGCAATACATGAGGTCTGTACAATTTCTAGAGCGTGTTTGAAAAATCATTCCCACAATCTGCAGGCTCTAAGGATTTTATAAAGCCTTTTTGAATTTTTGTCAACAGGAGCGCTATGGAAAAAAGCAGATATCCGCCTCCGAACTTATATATGCACATATTTTCTGAAATATTCATCGCTATTCTGGAATGTATTTGAAAAATGTTTTCTAAAAGATGTGCATCACAATTTGTGGGAGAACATCCTCCACTTTACAAGAAAAACTCTCAATGCTACAATATTCCCCAGATATTTGACAAAAAAAGACCCTGTGGGGGAATACATAAGGAGAACACCATGGAATTAAAGCTTGAAAACGGACGTCCCGCAGATACCACGGGCAGACTTGAAAAAGAGATACGTACTTATGATTTTCTTGATGCACTTCAGGTGCCTTATCAGAGGATTGACCATGAAACTCTGATGACCATTGAAGCTTGTAAAGATGTGGATAAAGTGCTTGATGCAGTAATCTGCAAAAACCTGTTTCTCTGCAACCGCCAGGAAACGAACTTCTATCTGCTGCTCCTGCCAGGCGACAAGAAGTTTAAGACAAAGGAAGTATCTTCCCAGCTTGGCGTTGCCAGACTTTCCTTCGGCAATGAAACTTATATGGAGAAATTCCTTGATATTACACCTGGTTCTGTCAGTATACTTGGACTTATGAACGATAAGGAAAATCATGTGCAGCTGCTTATTGATGAAGACCTCCTGAAGGAACCTTACATCGGCTGTCACCCTTGTATTAACACCTCCAGCCTGAAAATTAATATGAAAGATATGATGGAAAAAATTATTCCGGCTATGAAACATGAACCGATTTTTGTGAAATTGGGACAGGAAGAATAAAATTGCAATTAACTAATTTGTATGTTACCCTTTCTTCCATCATGCCCAAAATAAAACAGACAGATACACATTTCAATCATGTACCCGCCTGTCTCATTTCAGTCTTTATTCAATTTTTATTTGCTCTTCCGCTCCTTTACCAGTGCAAATACACTCTGAAGTACAATGAAGAAGCACAGCAGGATTGCTGTTACAATGTTGGACCAGGAGCTGATCAGTTTTCCATTGGTTTTAACCAAAGTAGAAATCGTACCATTGATCAATACACCAAACAAGGAACCAAGTACATTTCCTACACCACCGGTAAGAAGTGTACCACCGATGACTGCGGAGGAAATAGCGTCCATTTCAAGGCCGGTTGCCTGGGTGGTAGTACCTGCCATGGTATTCAGACAGTAGCAGATTCCGCCGATGGAAGTAAGGAAACTGGAAAGAATATATGCCTTCATCTGTGTTTTCTTAACATCAAGTCCCATCAGGGTGGCAGACTGCTGATTGCCGCCTACTGCGTAAATACTGCGGCCGAAGCGTGTGTATTTCAGCATCAGATAAATAGCAAGAACTACGATCAATGCAACTACAACAGTTACACGAAGGTATGGAAACTGCATGATTCCCTTTTTGTTCAGATACCCTCCAAATGGAAGGGAAATCTTAAAGCTGGAAAGAGTAGTAAAAATCTTGTCAGAAACAATACTTACCTGCTCTTTACAGATCACGGCTGTCATACCTCTGGCAAAGAACATTCCTGCCATAGTAACGATGAAAGGCTGGATTTCCAGGTAGGAAATACAGAAGCCCTGAACAATACCAAATATAATACCAATTGCAAGAATCAGAAGCATAAGTACCGGGCTGGACCATCCCCACTGCTCGATTCCCACTGCCAGGATCATACAGTCCATAGCAACCAGGGAACCTACGGAAATATCAATACCGCCAGTAAGCATAACGCATGTCATACCAGCTGTGATGCAGATCAGACCTGCATTGTTGATCAGGATGTTCAGAAATGTCTGGAAACGGGTAAAGCCTTTGTCCGCATATACGATACATCCTGCAGCATACATTACAAAGAATAATACAATGGTGATCAGCAGCAACAGGTTATTGCTGTTTATTTTTTTCTTTTTCATGCCCGAGCTGCCTCCTTTCCGGATTTCTTTGTCAGCTTCTTAAAGAAGGCTTTGGCTGGCTCAGCCTGAATTACTACGATGATAATAACTACGATTGCCTTAAATACCGGTGCCTGTGCAGAAGAAACACCAAGTGCATACAGAGTTGTGGTAATCGCCTGGATGGTGTACGCTCCGATGATGGAACCTGCCAGGGAAAACTTACCGCCGCCAAGGCTGTTGCCACCAAGTGCTACAGAAAGAATTGCATCCAGCTCCATGTTCAGACCGATATTATTGGTATCTGCTGAATAGATTCTGGAGGTTGCAACCATACCTGCAAGACCTGCACAAAGACCGCAGATTGCATAGCACATAAGGATGATCTTTGCGGAATTAAAGCCTGCGATACGGGAAGCTTTTTTATTAATACCAACACTCTGGATGTAAGTTCCAAGTGCTGTGTAGCGAAGTACAATAGAAGCAATTGCCACACACACAGCTGCCACAATGATCGGTGTTGGAATGATTCCGCAGTAAGCACCAAGCTTCTGGAAGGACGGAACACGCACATAAACGATCTGGCTGTTGCAAAGAAGAAGTCCCACTGCACGTCCCGCCGACCATAGGATCAGGGTGGCGACCATAGGCTGAATATTCATATAAGCAACCAGAAATCCGTTAAAAACGCCACAGATCAAAGTGACAAGAAGTCCGGCTCCAATGCCAACCAGCAGCGGATGCGCATATTCCTGCACATTTACATTTCCGTATCCTGCAAGAATCATACAGCAGACACCTGCGTAAAGACTCATTACAGAACCAACGGAAATATCAGTACCGCCGGAAGCAGATACAACAAGTGTCATACCGATTGCCAGGATGGCGATTTCACTTCCACGGTTCAGGATGTCGATCAGACGTCCGTAAAGTACACCATTCTTAATGGAAATCATAAAGAAGGAAAGCGGTGCACTTCCTGTTGCAATATCATATACTACGTTGATCAGCATGACCAGAATCATACTGAAAACCGGAAGGAACAGACGTTTCTGCGCCAGTTTTTTGAAATTACCCATTACTGCTCACCTCCTGCGATTGCTTTCATTACGTTCATCTGGTTCATATCTGCCTCATCAATCTCTCCAACCTTCTGACCGTCACGGAGAACTGCCATACGGTTGCAGGTACGGAGCATTTCCTCGATCTCAGAGGAAATGAAGATCAGACTCTTTCCTTCATCTGCAAGCTTCAGAACCAGCTTCTGGATTTCTGTCTTGGTACCGATATCGATTCCTCGGGTAGGCTCGTCCAGGATCAGGAAATCCGGGTTTGTTGCAAGCCATCTTGCGAGGATAACCTTCTGCTGGTTTCCACCGGAAAGCTGTTTAATCAGAGTCTCACGGCTTGCACATTTGATCTGGAGAAGATCGATATACTTGTCTGCAATCTCACACTGTTTTGCCATAGGGATCTTTTTCAGAATGCCCTGTTTTGCCTGAATTGCAAGGATGATATTTTCTCTTACGGACAGATCTGCAACAATACCCTCCGCTTTACGGTCATCAGGAAGAAGTCCCATTCCAAGATGCATGGCATCAATAGGATTTTTCACCTTAACTTCCTTGCCTTTTACTTTCAAAGTACCAGTCTGGGCACGGTCAGCACCGTAAATAGTACGTGCCAGTTCGCTTCGTCCGCTTCCAAGAAGTCCGGTAAGACCGATAACCTCTCCTTTGTGGATATCAAGGTCAAATGGTTTGATGGTTCCTGCGTGGCTTAAGCCACGGGCTTCGATTACCATCGACTCTTTTCTCTTATCTCCTGTGGTCTCCGGTTTAATGGAAGCAAGATCGTCGAAATCTTTTCCCATCATAGCTGCTACCAGCTTCACTCTCGGAAGATCTGCGATCTCATACTCGCCAACCAGCTGACCATTTCGAAGAACAGTGATTCCGTCACATACTGCATAAACCTGCTCCAGGAAATGGGTGACAAATATGATTCCTACACCTTTCTCTTTCAGTCTGCGCATCATGGTAAAAAGCTTTTCTACTTCACGGTCATCCAGTGAAGAAGTTGGCTCATCCAGAATGAGCACCTTACAGTCCATATCTACAGCACGGGCAATTGCGATCATCTGCTGCAATGCCAGTGAATATTCTTCAAGATTACGTGTTACATCAACGTCAAGCTCCAGCTGTTTCATAAGGGCAGCTGCCTGACGGTTCATTGCCTTTCGGTTGACCGTTCCTAGCTTTGTCAGCGGCTCGCGGCCTATGTAAAGATTCTCTGCCACCGAAAGGTTTGGACAGAGGTTTACTTCCTGATATACAGTAGAAATGCCCTTCTTCTGGGCGTCCATGGTATCTTTATTTACGATGGGATGATCAAATCCTTCCAGATAAATCTCTCCAGCCTCAAATTTATTTACGCCGGTCAGGCACTTGATCAATGTGGATTTACCCGCGCCATTCTCTCCCATCAGTGCTCGGATTTCACCTTTTTTCAATGTCAGATCCACGCCTTCCAGTGCTTTTACACCTGGGAATGTCATGCAGATTCCCTGCATTTTCAATACTACTCCTGCCTCCAACGCGATTCCTCCCTTCCCGTTATCAACTTCATTTTTCATTCTCCTCGTTATCGCGTTATTTGCCATAGGTTCCTCTGTTCTGCGGCTCATAACCTCGCGAAAATTAAGGGGAAGAAAATCCGCCTTGGGACTTTCCTCCCCTATTTGTTCATCTTTATCGTTTTTCAGCTGCTTGCTGATAACCAATTTCGATGTTTACGGATTGTTTCACAGCTCTGCTGTTTTCACACTCTCCGATTGATTTTTCTGATTAGTAAGCACGTCCAGCCAGAACTTCATCTGTCATAGTTGTAGCATACTCGCTCTCAATTCCAGGTGCTACGAATGCCTGATCCTCAACAAGTGTTGTCTTCTCAAATTCTTCGCCTGCCTGCATTTTCTCGATTACGCCCTTAACAACCTCAGCCTGGATCGGGTTACACTCAACATCACAGTTGATCTTTCCATCTAATGTATACTGAAGTCCATCATGTGTTGCATCGAAGGAAATAAGAGTTACATCGCCATCAACACCATAGGTGATACCTGCTGCATCCATTGCATCCATTGCGCCGTATGCTTCGTTATCATTCTGGCAGACAACTACATTGAACTGTCCCTCGTAGGATTTGATGAAGGACTCCATAACTTCCTGTCCACCAGCCTGTGTAAAGTCACCGGACTGAGAATCAAGAATCTTCCAGTTATCATGCTCGCCAGCTACCTGATTGAATCCTTCTGTACGTCCAAGTGCTGCGGAAGCTCCTACGGAACCTTCGATTACAAGGATGTTCGCATCTTTATCGCCAAGATACTCAGCTAACCAGTTACCAGCTGTGATACCTTCGTTTGTTGTGTTTGTTCCAACCCATGCATCATATAAATCGTCACTTGCTTCGATCTCACGGTCTGCGATGATTACCGGGATTCCAGCGTCCTGCGCTTCCTGAAGAACGGTGTCCCAGCCAGCGGACTGGATCGGAGCGATTACGATGTAATCCATATCTTTACTAATAAATGTACGAACTGCCTCAAGCTGTGCAGCATTGTCATTATCGCAGTCTACAAGGTCAAGGCTGTATCCAGCGTCCTCTGAGAAAACGTCCTGATAGTTCTGGGTGTTTGCTGTACGCCAGTCTGATTCATGTCCAACCTGTGCGTATCCAACTGTTACCAGATCGTCAGCGTAAACCGGCATAGCCATCATGCTGAGTGTTGCTGCTGCGAGTGCCATAACTGCTAATTTCTTTTTCATAGTGATTATTCCTCTCTTTCTTTTAGAAAAAATACTTTTGCAGGTCGCGCCTGCCATTGGTTTCTCGTTCAACACTGATCCGTTTGCTGTCTCAGCTTTTCGTCCGTTCTTTGAATCCGTGTTCTTCTTGATGTCTATAATTTAGCGAAAATCAACATAAATTTCAATATTATCTTCCCGTCTTTTGGTTGTTTCGTCAGTTCAAACAATACAAATTTGTTAGTTTTCATAGTGAAATACAGACAAATTTATATTATAATGGACTTCAGGCAGGAAAAGGGGTGATATTTTATGATTTCTCATTTGGAAAGTTTGTTTTCTTATGATTTTGTGAAAAATATTACACCTTTTTCTATGTTTTTCGATTTGGCAAACTGTCTAAGCTTGGAAAAAAAGGTTTGATCATTTGAAAAAAGGTATAATATTTTGGGTTTTAAAAGTGAAAAAGCAGAAGGTTTATTGGGAAATCATAAATAATTCATGTGAAAATTTTATGAAATAACTATCTCAGCAAAATAAAAAAACATTATGCCGCTAATTAATGAAAAATTCCCCCTGAGTGATAAGATCCACTACAGCAACCAGAAACTGGGTAAAGAGTGGGGCATACAGATTGTGGGAATGCTTTTTCAAACACGCTCTAACCTAAGAAAGAGGAACTAAAATATATGGCGATCAAATATAAATGGCTGGTTGAACAGCTAAGAGAAATCATTTCAGATTCTATTCAAAAAGGAATCAACAAGCTTCCCACAGAGCAGGAGCTGGCTGGCAGATACCGTGTCAGCCGACAGACAGTTCGGGCGGCGCTGGCAGTTCTGGAGGAAGAGAGGGAAATTCGCCGCATTAAAGGAAGTGGTGCTTACATTACCGGGCTTTCCAGCCTTGAAGACCGGAATATAGTTGGAATTCTGATTCCCGATGAACAGCAATATGAATATCCTGCACTGATAAATGATATTCGTGTGACGCTGGCTGCAGAGGGATTTTCCTGCAAGGTTTACCCCACTCACAATCATGTGGACCAGGAACGGCAAATCCTTCAGTTTCTTTTGAAAAGTCCGCTGCGGGCGCTTATTGTGGAGCCTGTAAAAAGCGCTTTACCATCACCTAATACTGAGCTTTATCAAAAACTGATACAAAAGGGAACCTCCATTTTGTTCCTGGGATGTGCTTACCCCCAGTTGTCTCAGATTCCAGTAATCTATGAAGATAATCTATATGGGGCTGGTCTTCTGGTGCAAAGTCTTGTGGAAAAAGGCCACTCTTCTATCGCCGGTATTTTCCAGATGGACGATCAGCGGGGGCATGAACGATACCAGGGATTTCTGGATGCCATGCAAAATCAAGGGCTGACTGTACCAGACCGGAATATCTGCTGGTACACCACACAGGAGCTGGATGATTTCCGTCAGAGCCGGGATATCAGCTTCCTGAAAAAATTTCTGGAACGGATCACCCCAGACTGCACTGCGTTTATTTGTGAGGATGACTTTATTGCATGGCTGTTATGGGAAGAGCTGTCGCTTGGCAACACACTGGCGCTTAAACGTGAGAAAAGGATAGCAACTCATGCTCCCCTTTCATCCTCTCTTCAAAACACCGGATTCAAAGCTGCTTCCGCCGACCATAATTTCGAAACCACAATAGCACTAGCCGCCTTCAATACCAGCTACCTTACCACATCTGGTCTGCTCCGCGCCACAACACTGACCCATTCCGCACACCAGCCTGGTACTCTGGCCGCCCAGATGAGCATAAACAAATTAAAAGGACTCCCTGTCTCTTCACAGGAAGTCCCATGGCAGTTATCACTGCCGAAATCGCATAATTAATTTTGAATATCATGCAGTCCCCTTACTCCGATATTCCCTTGGGCTGCACCCGGATTTTTTCTTAAACACATAACTGAAATAATGGGGATCCTTATATCCCACCTCCTGTGCGATCTCTCCGGACGACTTGTCCGTCTCGCGCAGGAGTTTTTTCGCTCTGTCAACACGTTTGCAGGTAATATACTCTACAAACGTCTTCTGCATATTCTGGCTGAAAATTGCGCTTAAATAGTTGGCACTCATATTCACCGCATCCGCTACTTCATTCAGGGAAATGGTCTCTTTATAGTAATTCTCATCAATATAATCCAGCACTTTCCTCATGGCGCTGTTGCCCTGAGACTCATTCTTCTCATCCCTGATATCAATGGCACTCTGAAGAATGTCCACACAATACCCTGCCACCTGCGATGCCTTGATACTGGTATCCTGATATTTTCCCTCGATCCGTTCTGTATAACCCTCTTTTTCCACACCAATGGATTCCAGATACATAATAGTTGTAAACCGAATATGAAGCACCACATAATCCCGGAACATTCTGGACTCCAGTGCCTTACTCATTCCACCCAGATATCCCTGAACGAACTCCTGGATCTCACTGCTGCTTCCTTTTGTGAGAAAATCCTTGATGATCTCAGGATTCAGCTGTGAAGAATCCACTGCCGCTAAACGGTTACCTCCCTGCAAGTTTACATAACTTTCCAAAGTTTCTTCTGTAAGCACATGAAGCCCCGGCACCATAAAACGATATGCAAAATAATGATTCACACTCTGATAACATTGGGAAAGCAGGCTCAATCTCTCCACTGGTTTTCCTACAGCCACATACCAGTCCATCTGCTCTTCCCCTTCGCAGGTCCGTTTCACATACTCCACGCAATTATCTGCCAGCTCCGGAAGCCGGGACAATTCCCCCTTTACCAGAACTCCATAACTGTTTACATTCCAGCGGAAAAGCAGATACTGGGGATAGCGGAGAAAATAATGAAGCACTTCATCCTGTTTCCGAAGAAAACCTGCCATCTTGTCCTTATTTTTCTCCTGTAAATACAGGAAAAGCAGATTATATCCTGCTGCCGTAATTTCTATAGACTGACGCTCTGCCTCATCATAAATCTCCTTAACCGACAGCTCCCCCTCCAGAATTTTTTCCATAAAACGCCGTCTGGAAAACTGCTCATACTCCTGGATCTCATTCTGAAACTGGGTGCGGTAGTCCTCCTGCTCCTGATCCTGCTCGATCTTATCTTTCAGTTCAAGAAGTACATTTTTCAGCTTCATTCTGGTAACCGGCTTCAGCAGATACTGGTCAACACCAACTTCAATTGCCTGTCTTGCATATTCAAAATCATCATAACCACTGATAATAATAATCTTCATCCGCGGAAATTCTTTGCTCACAATTTTACTTAAGGAAAGCCCATCCATAAAAGGCATTTTAATATCCGTGATCAATACATCCGGCTTCGTCTTACGGATCAGGGGCAAAGCCATTTCCCCATCTGCTGCTTCCCCTACAAAACGGTATCCGAACTGATCCCAGGGAATCCTGTCTCTGAGCCCTTCGCGGATCACCGTCTCATCTTCAACCAGAAATACCTTCCGTAACATTTTCTTCCTCCCCAACGTTCTCCTGGGTATACACCCGCTCCGGAACATAATATGCTTTCTCTATTTCTTTACCATCTTCCATATCCTGAATGATCTGCTCCACGTATTTTCCCTGGTCAGGATTACACTGGACATCAATGTTGATCTCCCCGTTTCTCACCAGCTCCACGCCCGCATCCACTGCGTCAAAGGAAATTACCGTAATATCGCCGTCCACTCCTGCAGTTTTTCCTGCTTCTCTGATGGCTTCAAGAGCACCAAAAGTCATGTCATCGTTCTGTGAAACCACCACATCTATGTCCTCATACTGATCCAGAAGCCTTGCCATCTCTTCTTTTCCTTTGGCTGTGGTAAATTCTCCGTCTACCTGCTGCAAAATGTTCCAATTGCGCTGCACCTTTGCCACTTCATTGAATCCACGGGTTCTGCCGATGGTGGCGGAGGCGCCTTTGGTTCCTTTCAGCACTACGATGTTAACTTCGTCGTCTTCCCTGCCCTGCTTTTTCATGTAATCCTCAAGCCAGTAACCGGCATCCTGTCCTTCGCAGACAAAATCGGAACCAACCCAGGAAGCATAGAGGGAGTCATCATCCACAGAAACCTTACGGTCTATGAGAATTACCGGAATCCCGGCATCCTTCGCCTCCTGAAGCACAGTGTCCCAGCCAGATTCCTCAATAGGAGAAAGTACGATATAATCCACCTGCTGGGAAATAAAGCTTCGGATGGCCTTGATCTGATTGGCCTGTTTCTGTCTGGCATTGTCAAAAATCAGCATGTAGCCGTTTGCCCTGGTGAACGCATCCTGAATGGACTGCGTGTGGGCACTTCGCCATACAGATTCGCTTCCCACCTGGGAAACACCTACTACGATCAGATTGTCGTCCTCCGCAGGAGTTTCCTGCACTTTACTGCTGCTCAAAGGACTTCCCAGAAGAACCAGTGCCACAAGCATAAACACAACCGGTGCTACAGCCCAGATGTTTTTTCTTATAAACTGTCTCATACGCCTGTCTCCTCCTGCTGTGGCCGTCCACCCTCAATTATCTTATTGGCATTCTGCTGTTTCGGATTACTTTTTATTTTTTTATTTGCGTCAGAATTCACGCTGTTGCCGACTTCAACTACTTTTGCTGTATCATTCCCTGTTTTCTCAACCGGAGCTTCCAGAATAGCCGGGATCACAATCTCCACTGTAGTTCCCTTGCCCTTCTGTGACTGGATCTTCATTCCATACTCCGGTCCGAAATACATGTGGATACGCTCATTTACATTTGCCAGACCAAAGCCCTTCTCCGTCTCCTGGCAGGGCTTCTCGATCTGCTGGCGAAGCTGTTCAAGCTCTTCCTCATCCATGCCCACACCATCATCCCGGACAGTCAGACGGATAATATCGCCCTCTTTTTCCCCGTGAATGTGAATACAGCCTTTGGCACGTTTATATTTGATTCCATGGTAAAGTGCATTCTCCACCACTGGCTGAAGGGTCAGTTTCAGAATCTGATATTTATAAATCACCTGATCCAGCTGAATGTCATATTCCAGAATATCCCGATAACGCATCTCCTGAATCTGGAGGTAACTGCTGATGTGTTTTTCTTCTTCCTTAATGGAAATAAATTCCTTCCCTTTGCTGAGGATTTCACGGAAAAAGTCCGACAGTGTAACAACCATGGTCACCGCTTCGTCCGGCTCATTGGACTCGATCAGCCACACAATGGTGTCCAGCGTATTATAAAGAAAATGAGGCTGAATCTGCTCCTGAAGAAGGCGCAGATCTGCTTTTCGCATTTTCCGCTCGTCTTCCTTCACCTTATCGATCAGAGACTGCATGCTTCCTGCCATTTTGTTAAAGCTCACTGCAAGCTCAGCCACCTCATCATCGGAATCCGCCTGGGCTCTGGCATTGAAATCACCCTGGGCAATCTTCTCCGTAGCCTGGTTCAGCTGACTGATGGGCTGTATAATACCGGAAACGATCATCACCGCACTGACTGCAACCACAATGATCAGCACGCCGATCAGCACACTGCACACCACCATAAACCGCCCGATCTGATCCTGCAGGGTATCTGTGACCTTGTCCATATAACGTGTCTGATAATAGATATAATACTGGATATCATCCTGGATCAGTTCCGTCAGAATGTAAATATTATTGTCCAGCTTCTCAATATTCTCATTGTATCTGCCCCCGGCAGAAATACTGTCCACAATATCGTCCACCCTTTTTTCCAGGGTATCAATATTGCGAAGAAGACTCTCCAGCCACAGCTTGCTCTCAGATTCTGTGGTAATGGCTGTCAGTCTGGTAAATTCGCTGCGTAATTCATCTATTAAAGTATATGGATTCTTAAGACTTTTGTCTGTTTCGATGGTATCCAGAGTGACGTAGCCAACAACCAGCTTATACAGGCTCTCGTCCATCTCTTCCTTGAAATTCAGATTGTAATTATTCGCTACAGTCATGTTGCTTACGATCTCATCATAAGTATTGCTGTAACTTGCCATCGAGGCAAGAAGATACATCACAAGAAGAATAAACGGCAGTGTTACCACTGCCGCCAGTGTAAGAATTTTCTTTTTCATAAAGTAAAACTTACCCCCACTCCCGCAGGTCCCCCGACCTGCAAATGCTGCTGTTCGCGATTTTTACCCAAAATAATTCGTCGAACAATACCTCAATATATTACATTATAATAAGCCTTGCCTACTGCACCGTCTCGATCATCTTCCCCACATAAGAATTCTGTACAAGCATAGGCTGCTCTTCTGCCCGCTTCATTTCCTCCTGGATACGGCCCTGAATATCCTGCAAGCACTCCAGCAGCAGCGGATTGAAGGTTCCGCACTCACCGGCCAGGATCATCTCCATAGCCTTCTCATGGGAAAATGCTTTCTTATAAACACGCTCGCTTGTCAGTGCATCATATACATCTGCAACAGAAACCACCTGAGCTGCAATCGGAATTTCTTCCCCCTTCAGACCATCTGGATAACCCTTGCCATCGTAGCGCTCATGGTGCCATCTGCAGATCTGGTAAGCCACCTTCACAAGCTCTTCATTCTGATAAACACCCAGGCTCTTCAGCATGGAAGCACCGATCAGGGTATGCTTCTTCATTTCCTCAAACTCTTCATTTGTCAGTCTGCCTGGTTTATTCAAAATCTTCTCGTCGATTCCCACTTTACCAATATCGTGAAGGGCAGATGCAATTGTGATCATGTACTGGTCAGACCATTTTAGATCATATTTGTCTGTTTTCTGCATCAGTCTGTCCAGCAGAAATCCGGTCAACATCTTTATGTGCTGAACGTGCTGACCACTCTCTCCATTACGAAATTCTACGATATGGCTGAGAATATCTATCAAAATTTGACTATTTTTTTCTTTTTCTCGAATTTGATCCGTTACAAGTGTGATTAGGCGCCTCTGTTTTGCGTATAATTTAATAGTATTATATACACGCCGGTAAACAACCTTGGCATCAAACGGGCGGCTGATATAGTCTGAAACTCCCATTTCATACGCCCGGCGTATATATGATTCTGTCTCCTCACTGGAGATCATGATGACCGGAATATCCTCGATCCAATGGTTCCGGTTCATCTCCTCAAGAACTGCAAAGCCGTCCATGCCAGGCATTACAATATCAAGCAACACCAGTGAGATTCCTGCACCATACTCCCGAAGCACGGAGAGACATTCCTCCCCACTGCTTACTTCCATAGTCTTAAAATCATGGTGCAGAATCTCCGCAAGAATATCACGGTTCAGCTCAGCATCATCCACGATCAGAATCTGCTGTTTCAGCTCATCACGATTAACCTCTGCGCCGTCTGCATTTCCATCTTTTATCTCATTAGACTCGGTTACCACCAGATTCTTACGGGTTTTCGCCTGGTACATAAAACGGTCAGCTCTTCCTACCACACTTCCGATTGTTTCATCTGCCCCGGCAATTGTACCTCCAATGCTCACAGAAAGCTGAATCCCTGCATATCCCGGCACAGCAGCCAGATGGATCTTATCATGGATTTCCTGCAGTCTTCCGGCAAATTTCACTTCCGTTACTCCAGGAAACACCAGAAGAAACTCATCCCCACCATAGCGGATCAGAATATCATCCTTACGGATATGCTTGCATATGGTTTCTGCAACAACAGTCAGTGCCATATCCCCGACATTATGTCCATATGTGTCGTTATAAAGCTTAAAATCATCCAGATCGATCATGGCAATTCCAGCCGGTCCCATCTGGGACTTCAATTCTTCTTCATAATAACGTCTGTTGTATGCCTTCGTAAGAACATCCTGATACAGTCTCTCGTTATATCCGGTAAGACTGTTGATCAGGCGCTCATGGTCTTTCCGATCGATCAGACTGTTTTTGTCCATTTTCTTCAAAAGCTCCATTACATAAGGATTACCGTCAATTTCCAGATATTTAGCCATGATCTGATAAATGTCATCTCCAATAAATTCCAGCTTGCACAGCTCTGCCTTCCGTAAAAAGGCTTCCATTGCCACACAGCCCTGGCAAAAATGTCCTATGCACAAATCTGCTTTTTTTGTCTGTCCGCCCTCTGCTGCCAACAGACCTTCTGCATTCAATTTCTCCAGTTTTTCCTGGTCAAGAAGCCTTACAAAGTTAAAAACCCTACGGTAACAGACCATCTCGTATTCTGCCTGCTCCATGGTGATTTTGTAATCTGATACCATACTTTATCTATCCTTCTTCGTTGTAAAGCATATTTGGACAATAAGCTTTCTCAACTCTTCCTCTGTATATGCAATATAATCTGGTTTTTCCATACCTTCCGGAACCGTATAACGGTGATGGTTCATCCAGATGGTCTTCCATCCGGCATTTTTTGCACCTGCAATGTCATTCTCCAGAGAATCCCCGATCATAAAAGTATTCTCCGGCTCCATCCCCCATTTTTCTTCTGCCATGCGGAAAATCTGTACATCCGGCTTTGCCACTCCCACGCCTGCCGACACGATCAGATGATCCTCTGTAAACCATTTATCAAGTCCCAGTATGTGAAACTTCTGAACCTGATGGGAAAAAGGTCCGTTGGTGATCACGCCCATTTTCACTCCGGCAGCTTCGCATTCGTCCAGCAGTTGTGTCATTACCCCTGAAACATGAAGATGAGACTGATTCTCTTTATATCTCTCCTGGAAGAGCTCTGCCTGCTCTCTGGTAAAGGGAATTCCCAGGTCTTTCATAGTATTTTCAATTCTGTAAATCCGGGATTCATGAATGGAAACCTGTCCACTCTCGCTGAACAGAAACATTTCAGCGCTTCTTTTCCCGAAAATCCGGTAAAACAGCTCCGGATCCGGAAGCTTCCTGCCCAGACTGAACTCACAGGCTGTAAGCAACGGCTCCATCTGGCTATATAAGGTATCATCTATATCGAAAACCAGAAATCTTTCGTTGTTCATTTTACTGACTCTTTTCCTTTTTCGTATAACTCTTAAAAATATTATGCCGCAATCTGCAGACAATAAAATAATTATACCTTTTTAAGGTAGGTTACGCAATCTATTATTCAGTTTTCTATGTGTTTTCTAACTATTTCAAAGCAGAGTATATTTGAAAAATCTGTTTCGCAACCGGCATGCCTCGCTTTGTGGGAAATTTTGCCCGAAAAAAGAGGTTCACCTTTTTTACAGATGAACCTCTCTCATTCTATTATTTACATTTCCGTGGCTGAATCAATCCCGGTTCTCCTGCCTTAGAGCGTGTCTAAAAAGCATTCCGGCAATCTGTATGCCTTACTAGAGCGTATTCGCCCAAGTGTTTAATTCCAGCCCTCGCCGTACTGGAGACCTGAGCCGCCTTCGTTATTCTCCCAGTCTTCCAGAAGATTATCATCCTGGCTGCTTCCCTGACCGTCACCGTTGTCCTTGGAATCCGTACTCTGTGTATTTGTGTTCTCGCCAAGAGTTACAGTTACCGTCTCTTCTTTGTAACCTTTTCCATCCGGAACCTCAAGGGTAAGCTCTACATCCTCACCTGGCTCGTAGTAGGAAAGGAAATCAATCAGCTGTTCCTTGGTTGTAACAACCTTGCCTGCAAATTTTGTAATGATGGATTTTGCTTCAATACCAGCCTCATCAGCTGCACCGCCTTCTGTTACGTCTCTTACAAGAACGCCTTCCGGAACACCGTATGCTTCACTTACTGCACTGTCAACACTCCGAACTGTGATTCCCAGAACACCGTGGTTATCAACTTTATCTCTGGTCTCCTCATTCATCAGGCTCTCCAGCGTATCTGTTACATCAGAAATTGCAATTGCATAACCGATACCCTCAACCGCTGTGGAAGCAAGCTTTGCAGAGTTGATACCAACAACCTCACCGTTCATGTTCAGAAGAGCACCACCGCTGTTGCCTGGGTTGATTGCTGCATCTGTCTGGATCAGGTTCGTAGCGGAATTGCTGTCGCTGTCATAATCGCCGACTGTATCATCAGAATTCAGCTGACGGTTCTTGGCGCTTACAATACCGGTTGTTACGGACTGACCATAACCAAGTGCGTTACCAATTGCAACAACCTGTGCACCAACCTTCAGGTCATCGGAATTACCGATAGTTGCAATCGTAATGGCATCCATTGTATCGCTGTCAATATCATCCAGGGAAACTGCTACAACTGCAAGATCCTTCTCGCTGTCATAGCCTTTTACCTTAGCCTCACATGCTGTGCTGTCGCAGAAGCCAACTGATAAGGTCTCCGCACCTTCTACTACATGATAGTTGGTTGCGATCAGAAGCTCGGAATCGTTCTTACCAATGATAATACCGGAACCGCTTCCCTGAACCTCCTGTTCCTGGGATGGTGAATAAGCACCGTACTGGCCAAACATTCCGTAGTAGTTCTGAACC
This sequence comes from Ruminococcus sp. Marseille-P328, assembly GCF_964249465.1. NCBI lineage: Bacteria > Bacillati > Bacillota > Clostridia > Eubacteriales > Oscillospiraceae > Ruminococcus > Ruminococcus sp. Marseille-P328. The sequence goes on from NZ_CAXUBQ010000001.1 coordinate 231,062, forward strand.
TCTTCTACAGATTTAGTTGTAATGGAAACGATACTTGGCATTGCCGCTTCTACAATATCAGATACATCAAGGCTACCCTTTGCTGTACTCTCATCTTTGCTGTCATCCTTGGAATCATCCGATTTCTTCTCGGATTTCAGCAGCTCAACCTTATCTTCGCTTGCTGCCTGTACGCTCTGCTCATAGCCTGTCAGATAGTTAACTCCTGTATATGTTCCTGCTGCAAGGCCGCCTGCCAGTACTGCACAAAGACTAATGCTTGCTGCCTTTTTAAGTTTTCTCTTTAATTCTTCATTTCTATTCTTCATGATAAAAGCCTCCTTTAGAAACTCCTTTATGTTCTTTTCATTTGATAGTTCACAGTATATAGACAATTTGTGTTCTCTTTGTGGGAAAAATGTGTTTAAATTGTTAAATTCCGCCTTTTAATATTAGAGCGTGTTTGAAAAATCATTCCCGCAATCTGCACGCCCCACTTTGCGGGAGATTTCACCCGAATTCGGTTGCCGTAGCCCGCTACGGCGCCCTCATCCGAGCGAAATCTCCCACAAATTGTGACGCACATCTTGCAGAAAGCCTTTTTCAAACACGCTCTAGCATTAAAAAACCCGGACTGCAAGGCAATCCGGGTAAAGGACAATCATCTTTATTTGTTCGGCATGATCCAGAATTTCATGGTCGGGTAGCTGAGAACTACCTGAACCAGAATGTTCAGAACATTTGCGAGTGTAGGTGCAAGTGCTTCGGAAATACCGATGTTTACGAAAAAGCTCTGGCTGTAAGCCGGAAGTGCTGCGGATACAAGCACCAGCACAACTGCAAGTACAATGTATTTCGGTACAGCCTTCTCAAACGCTGCATTGGATTTGAAAACCAGATTCTTCTGTACAAAGAAGTTTACGGTCTGAGCTGCTGCAGTTGCAACCAAAAAGCTTAAAAATCCACATAAACCAAGATTGGACTCGATATTATCTGCGTAATTGAACACCAGAAACTTAAATGGTGTATTTGCAAAGCTTTTGAAAATAAAACCGGTGCACAGCCACATGATAATGAAGTTTGTAATAGTTGCGCAGTTGGATAATACGTTAAATTTAATAAACTCCCAGATGTTTGGGTGATCTTCGATTAACTGTTTGATTTTTCCCATAATGATACTCCTCCTATTTCTGCTCTTCCAGATCTTTCTCATACTGCTTGTTCAGCTTCTGGTTTCTGAAAAATCCGCTGATTACTTTTCCAAGTCCGCTGAAATGACCGTTTACAACCTTTAGAAGTCCCTCTACCATTTCCATGGAAACCATACCGCCTGTCATCTTGGCGATTGCACGGAATGGCATGTTGTACTGGAACAGGGTGTTCAGATCCGGAATTCCCGCTGCCTCGCTCTTTTTCAACTTTTCACCCAGCTTCTTACAGATGAAGCGGGCAATTCCGCTCTTCGCGTAATACATCTGGCAAAGGGCATCGTTCATGCCAAGCTCGCCGCTCCAGCTTCCGTCCGGAATGGAATGTCCCAGGATCGTCTCGTACTCCTCATTTCCGATCTGCTGGATTTTTCCCTCCACGTAAGAAGAAACGCGGTTAGTATAGTATGGCATTACCTCAGTGGTTCCGATAATGGCAAGAGAATCCTGAAGACGGATATCCGCACAGCTTGCACCGATCATAATGCTGTAAACGCCGCCTTCTACTTCCCATTTATTTGTCTTCATATTCCAGTAACGGAATGTCTTGTCGTCGAACTTAATGGTAACGGTTTTCTCCTCGCCTGCCTTTAAGAACACCTTGGAAAAACCTTTCAGTTCCTTGACCGGGCGGAAAACTTTTGCTCCCGGAAGTCCTACATAAAGCTGGGCAATCTCTGCACCATCATACTTTCCGGTGTTGCGAAGGGTAAACGTCGCCCCATCCGGCTTCACCTGAAGATTGTCATATTCAAATGTAGTGTAGGAAAGACCATATCCAAATGGATAGTTTACCGGCACACCTGCGGTGTCGAAGTAGCGGTATCCTACGTAAATTCCCTCTCTGTACTCAGAGTTCCGCTCCTGTGACGGATAGTAATTGTAAGAAGGAGTATCCTCATATTTCTTAATGTAAGTTTCAGCAAGCTTTCCGGATGGGTTGACTTTACCGGAAAGAATATCAAGCACTGCACCTGCACCTGCCTGACCCATGAGAGCGGTGTGAAGCAGGGCTTTGAAATGATGGTGCCATGGCATTTCAATAACAGAACCTGCACTGATGATACCAATCATGTTTGCGTTGGCTTTTGCCAGCTCCTGGATCAGGTTGATCTGGTTCTGCGGAATGCGGAAATGCTTGCGGTCAAGACCTTCTGTCTCGCTTTTCTCGTTCAATCCGAAGAAAAACAGAACCACATCAGAACGGCGGGCAAGATCTACGGCCTCTTTTTTCATAGCTTCGTCTTCCTTGCCATCGCGCTGATAACCGCGTACAATTCCAGTCACAGAGATTCCGCTGGTCTCCAGCATGTCCTTGATGGAATCTACTTTTGTGGAATTTACCATGGAAGAACCTGCGCCCTGGTATCTTGGGTCAAAAGCGAAGTCACCGATTATGGCTGCCTGAACCTTCGCTCCAACCGGAAGGATTCCGTCCTCATTTTTCAGAAGAACTGCACTGTTCTCGCAGGCAAGACGTGCCAGCTTGTGGTGCTCCTCATGAAGGGCTTTCTTGTCCGCCACTTTTTTATAATGCTTTGCATTCTCGGTGGTAGTAAGTACCAGATCAAGAAGCTCGTCTACGCGCTCGTCGATGTCCTTCTCACTGATCTTGCCGCTTTCTACGCTGGCAAGAAGCTCTCTTGCCGCATCAAGTCCCGGAGTCGGCATTTCCAGAGTGGAACCGTTCTTTACACCGAGAGAATGGTCGTTAGAAGCGCCCCAGTCAGTGATAACAGAGCCTTCGAAGCCCCACTCATCGCGGAGAATGTCTTTCAGCAGATGCTCGTTTTCGTTGGCGTAAACACCGTTTACCTCGTTGTAGCTGCTCATAACCGTTTTCGCGCCACCCTCTTTGATGGCAATCTCAAAACCGGTGAGGTAGATTTCACGGAGAGTTCTCTCATCTACCACCGCATTCATTGCCATACGGCGAAGTTCCTGGCTGTTTACAGCGAAATGTTTTGCACAGGCTGCTGCTCCTGTGCTCTGCACACCGCGGATAAAAGCAGCTGCCATTTTTCCGGAAAGATAGGGATCCTCGGAAAAATACTCGAAGTTACGTCCACAGAGAGGATTTCTCTTAATGTTCAGTCCAGGTCCAAGAAGAACGTTTACGTCTTCTTCCATGGATTCTTCACCAAGGGCAACGCCTACCCTCTGCTCCAGCTCTTCATCCCAGCTGTTTGCCATAGCTGCCGCTGTAGGAAAACAGGTTGCCGGTACTGCTGGATTGATTCCCAGATGATCTCCTGCTCCTGCCTGTTTACGCACACCATTCGGTCCGTCTGAACAGAAAATCGCCGGGATATCCAGACGCGGGAAATCTCTTGTCTGCCACTCGCTTTTTCCGCTGAGGAATGCGGCTTTTTCCTTCAGGGTCATGTTATCTATGATATTCTGATATTTCATGCTTGTGATCGCTCCCTTCTATATTGCCATAAATATAACATAACCCCGTCTGTAAAAGACGGGGTTATCACAAACTGTCAATATATTGCACAAGATGCATTAAAAAACCATTTATTTTTATCCCAGCACTTTCTGCAGCGTTTTCTCCAGCACCTGCAGATTCACAGGCTTGGAAAGATGTCCGTTCATACCGCTTGCCAGGGAACGTTTCACATCCTCGTCAAAAGCGTTGGCGCTCATTGCGTAAATCGGAATCTTTTTGCAATCCTCACGATCCAGATTCCGGATGGTCCGGGTTGCTTCCAGTCCGTCCATTTCCGGCATCATAATATCCATAAAGATCATATCGTAATATCCGGGAACGGATTCTTCCATGCGCCGCACAGCTTCTTTTCCGTTAACTGCCTGCTCGGTTTTAATTCCGTAATTTTCAAGAATCGTACAGATAATTTCCATATTCAGCTCATTATCCTCAACCACCAGGATTCTTTTTCCCGGGAAGCTGATCTCCTCCGGCTGGCTGGTGACCGTAGTCTTCTCTCCGCTTACCGGCTGAAGCTTCACGTTAAAGCTGAAGCTGCTTCCCTTACCAGGCTCACTTTCCAACTTAATATCGGAATCCATCATCCGCACAATTCTTCTGCTGATGGCAAGACCAAGACCAGTGCCCTGTTTTCTTGCATTTTCAGAATTATCCGCCTGCTCAAACTGCCGGAAAATAAGCTGCTGTTTCTCAGGTGCAATTCCAATTCCATCATCCCTGACCTGAAAATACAGATTGGAAAAGCCTTTCTCTTCTTCTGTCTCGCGAACGGTCAGCCACACATGTCCATCTGGTCTGGAATACTTCAGCGCATTTCCCAGAAGATTTACCAGAACCTGGTTCAGCCGCAGGGAATCTGCCATAAACCAATGGTTTTTCAGCTGGATATCTGCTATATACTGAATGTTATTTTCGTTCAGCTTCGCTTCCAGCAAAGGACGAAGTCCCTGTATCATCTCCATGAGATTGCATTTTTCTTCGATCAGCCTCATCTTTCCGCTCTCAATCTTGGACATATCCAGAATATCGTTGATAAGTCCAAGCAGATATTCCGAGGAGTACTCGATTTTTCTCAGACAATCGATTCGCCGCTCCTCAGTCTGTCCATCTTTCAATGCAATCTCCGTCATACCTATAATACCGTTCATAGGAGTACGGATCTCATGAGACATACGGGCCAGGAAATCCGATTTCGCCTTGGCAGAAAGATCGTGACGCTCCAGATTCAACCGGTTTTGAATAATTGCGCTGATTTCTTCCAGACACTTACACTCTTCTTTTTTCTCCAGAACATCCTGGTCAATGTCCCGGAATACAATACTTCCGGAATACTGTCCGTTATCTGTCATATGGAATACAATATCGTTTCTGCCTGAAGCAAAAGGCTGAATCAGCGGCTCTTTCCATATGCTTTCCCCGGAAGTCAGAAGCTGCTGCATTTCCTGTGTCTCCACAAAGTGCTGGTATTGCTTCTCAGAACAGTGGACCATACCGTCCCAGCCATCCTTTTTCTCCCAGGTTTTCCAGCAGTACAGCAGGTTATTTACCATATATTCCCCGTTGAAATGGGTGATCACAATGTCTGTCAGATGGTATTTCTCCTGCAGCTTCAACGCCAGAATATCCAGAACCACAGAAGTATCACCATCTCTGTCAAACAGGTTCAGAGCTATAGAGGAAAGTGTCATTTCCTTCAGACGTTCCAGAGAAGCCACCTCCGCAAATGCCACATCAACCGCACAGGCTTTTTCCACCGTTGAAAGCTCCTCATAGAACATGATTTCCTGCTTTCCATGACGTGCAGCTGTAAGAGCAGTCTTCGTCTGTTCAAGTGCCTCAGACAGCGAATTTCTGCTGCCTGTAACTGCGATTCCACATTTCAGGGAAAGGGACAGATGCTTCTCATCTGTAAGCGCCCCAAACTCCTTTTCCAGTCCCTGCACACTTCTCACGATCGGTCCGGTCGTACATACCGGCAGCCATACCAGCATCTGGTCTGCACCAGCCCTGATATAAATACCACCGTTTAAACCGTCCTCCTGGAAGCGCTTCGCCAGCAGACCGGCAAACTGCTCCAGGATAATATCTCCGAAGATCAGGCCATAGCGCTCATCGATTTTGGAAAACTGCTGGATTTCCAGAAGTACCAGTACTCCTTCCGGGTCATCCCGACACAGTGTTTCCACAACTTCCAGTCCGCTTCCAAGGCGGTAAAAAGAGGTAATGGAGTCATAAATCTGCTTTCTTTTCTGCGCCTGCTCCAGAAGCTTGTGCTGATGCACATTGTGAATACAGCCAACGACCCTGCTGCGCTCTTTATTCTCATCAAAAGTAATGCTTCCGGATAGATTTACCCACTGAAATTCTCCATTGGCATGCTGCAGACGAAAGTCAACATCCAGAACGCCGTCTGAGCTTTTTACTGCGTTCACCAGCTTTGCCTTATCTGCCGGATGGATACTGTCATTATCAAGAAATTCCGGATGCTTTCCGCAGTCCCATACACCGTCATTGCCTTTACTGTTAACTATTTCCAGCAGTTTTTCCTTACATTTGTAGGTAAAAAAGGCATCCTGGGAACTTTCTACTGCAATCCGATAGCGCTCCTTTTCCTCCAGAAGCTGATTCTCTGTCTGCATCTGGGTATCCGTCAGATTCTCTATCACTTTATGGAGCTCATCAAGCTCCTGAATACCTGACTTCTGAAAACCGTGAATTCCCTTCACTCCGCCTCGTACACTCTCCACCAGGTGATAAACCGGTTCCGTCGTATACTGGACAAGGAAATAAACCAGGATAACTGCCATCAGGGCACTTCCCAGAATCGCTCCCAGAATTCTCTCATAAACATCGGAAATCAATCCATACACAGAATCCTCTGTAACAAAACCGCACAATGCCCACTGGGTATCTTCATACGGCACATTTCTGCTGTACAGCTCCAGATTGCTCACAAATCCGTAAATCTTCTGTTTCCCAACAGTGGCTCCTTGTGCCAGCCGCAGAGCACCCTGCTCCGGCTCCTCCAGAACAAAGTCTCTTCCATCCCGGGAGACCGCATCATACAGCGCACCCTCACCGGCAATTCCCTCATAATTTCCATTTCCATGGTCTACCACAAGGGCAAATCCTGCATTCAGATTAGAATCCAGATCTTTTACCGGAAAATATTTGGCAAGATCATTCACTCCCACTTCAATGCCAAGTACACCGTAAACTATTTTATCATAAACAAGAGGTACCGAATATGTGATCATCTTATGGTTATCCATATAGAAATCTTCCAGAATAAACGGCTTCGACCAGTAGCCCAGGTTTTCCATACTGGTGTGGGAATCAACGTAATTTTCTGCTGTTATATATGGCTGGTAAAAAAAGTCATCGGCAGCTCTTTTCCCATTGCCCTGGAAGCGGAAATCTGTATGCCAGGAAGTATCCAGTGAAATGGACATGTTCTGTGACAGCACCTTACTTCCACGCTCCATCAACAGATCCGTGTGGGAAGCCGTTTTGGTCTGGGGATCTGAATCTCTCACCCAGAAGCCTTTGTATTCCCCTTCCGAATCTGTGTCGCCGTCATTTCCCAGAACCAGAAAAATTCCAGAAGTGGAATTGTACTGCAAAACCTCCACCATATCATAGAAAACCGTTTCCAGATATTCCTCCTGGACTTTCCCTGAGCCCATGAAACCCTGCATATCCATCTGATGATCGCTCAATACCTTTGTCAGCGCAGAGGAAAGACTGTCACTTTCCTTGTACACGCTGCTCCATTGCTCGATCATATCGTTCTCCAGAACCACCTTACGGTTCTCCACCGTATGACTGTCCAGACCGATAACCGCATTCTCCATGTTTGAGCGGATTCCGCTGAAAATCAATGTCAGGAATGGGACTGCACCCTGTACAAACACAATGATCAGTATAGGAAGCAGAAATATATTCCAAAGAGATTTCTTTTTCTTCACAGCCTTCCTCACCTCCTTATTTGCGGGAATGTTTTTTAATCCTGCTCCAGGCTATGGCAGAATTCTGTATACCAGTTCTGGAAATTCTCATCTGTCAGATACTGTGCAAGAGCCTCTTCCCGGCTCTCTCCGTCTGCGATTGCAGCGTCCATGGCATCTTTATCTGCCTTTGCCTTGTCAGCCAGGGAATAATCCAGGATCTTACGGGCACTGTAGCTATTGTCAAAAGCTCCAATTGTATAGAAACTTGTTTTATCAAAGTCTTCCATTTCCGTTGCAAAACAATCGTAGACCTTCTGGTTGACTTCTATATTATTCTCTTTGATAACGGAATCCAGTGCCTCTACGCTGTTGGCTTCTTTCAGCACCGGCATATAGGAGGATTCGCATACAAAGCGCAGGTTCTGGTTCTTCTGTGTGAACCATTTCAGGAATACACTTGCAGCATACTCATGTTCCTCATCAGACTTGGTCACTGCCATTCCGGCCCCCTGCTGAACTTTTATGTTCTCGCCGCTCTCCATAACCGGAGAATCACATACGATGTAATCAATCGGATAGCTTTCATTCTCTTTTTCCACGGTATCCGGGAAGTATACAGCGGAAGATGTGGAGCCTGTATATGCAAGAATATCTCCAGTCTTCACATCATCGGAACGGAATTTTCCAAGAGATGCGAAATAGCCCTTCATATATGGTACATAGTAATTATCCCAAAGGCGACGGATCAGATCTTCATCTGTGTTTAAGATCATTTTTCCATCTTTCACCTGGAAAATTTCCTTTCCCATCTGCTTCATGCCAATGATAAAATAGTTGGACATGGAGTCTCTGCCGTAGAATGCTTTTCCATCGTCCGGCACATCCGGGGTCTGCTCATCCGTCCACTCATAATAGCGCTGTGCAACCTCTGTAATACCTTCTGTAGTGGCAAGTTCGTCCACTGTAGTTCCAGTCGCTTCTGCAAAAGGCTCCCAGTCAGTCTTATTGATCATGGTGATCTCTGTGGATTTGGCAACCGGGAAAAGATATAAAGCGCCATCCTGGTTAAAATAGCCCTCCTGGATGTAGGAATCTACATACCTGGACAGCTCATCTTCTGTAAAATACACGGAAAGGTCTGCCAGCTTGTCCTGCTTCTGTACTGCGTAAGCAGTATCGGAATAGGAAGAGAAAATATCCGGCAGTTCTTCTGCTCCTACTTCTCCGTTCAGAGAGCTGTTGACTGCTTCCTCAAGGTCGGATACGGAACCCTGACTGTAGCTCTCCACGTAGATACCCTCCTCTTTTCCAATGGAGGAGTTAAATTCCTTTACAAGGGTGTCAAACATTGCCTGTTGGGCACCGTTGTAATAATGCCAGATCGTCAAGGACACCGGGTGATCCGAATCCAGCTTTACAGATTTACCGCTTCCGTCCTTGCTGCTTCCACAACCAGCTAAAGATGCGGTCATTATTGCGATTAACATCATTGCCACACATTTTTTCTTCATACTCTTTTACTCCCTCACGGCACCTGATACCGCAGCTTAACTCAATATATACTTCTGTCTGCAACACTGTCCAAAGACCTGCTGCCATGGCAGACCAGAGCGTGTTTGAAATCCCAAATCTTCAAAACAAAAAGCCCCTGCAACAGGTAAAATGCATCGCTGACTTCTACGGGATACAATATCCTTTCCGGCGTTTTTACATGTCACATGGGTAAATTTATAACACATAGGCTTATTATAGGAAATGTGAGAAAAAGAATCAATAAATATTCATGAAAAAGGACAGAAAATATTTCATTCCTGTCCTTTCAAAATATACGTTATTTCACAGTCACCTTACACTTAACTGTTTTCTTCCCTGCTTTCACCGTAATTACGGCTGTTCCTTTTTTCTTTGCAGTAATTCTGCCCTTGGAATCTACCTTTACCACCTTGGAGGAGCTGGATTTGTAGGTGATTTTTTCTTTGCTTGTTACTGGTTTTAAAACCGGTTTCAGGGAATATTTCTGATTTTTCTTTAATTTCAGTGTTTTCGGCACACCTTTGATCTTTGTGGTTTTTACAGCGGTTTTCTGGACTTTTACGGTAACAGACTTTTCATATCCGCTGTTCAGGTATATGTGAATACGGGTTTTGCCTGTAGTTTTACCGGCGGTAATGTTACAGGTTCCATCTGAACTAACAGATACATCTGCAATACTCCAGTTATCCGTACTCCAGGTGGAAATGAAATCTCCCTTTGCAAGCCCGGTTACTTTCAGACACTTCGTCTTCTGTCCGGTCTTCAACACAATACTGGACTGATTCAATTTCATTGTTGGCTGCAGTCTGTCCCGGGTAATTTTTGTTTCCTGCTCACCGCATGCACTGCAGGTACGTGTCTGGACTTCTTCCTCATCCACAGTTGCTTCCTGTGTTACTGCCCATGCAGAAAATTTATGTCCGGTTGCTTTTATTGTAGTTCTCTTTTCCGTATCGCAATATCTGCAGGTGTATTCATCGACTCCGTCATCTGTACAGGTTGCATCTTCATGCCATGACCTTACCCAGCTATGTCCGGTTGCTGGAATTGTCTCTTTCTTTTTGTCACCACATCTTCTGCAGGTATAAGTTTTTTCTCCGTCACTTTCACAGGAAGCATCTTCTGTTGTTTCCCCACGGTTCCAGTCATGACCAAGTGCCGGTGTTTCTTTTGTATAGTAATCACCGCAAAATTCACAGATTTCTTCTTCAGATCCCGAATAGGTACAGCCACTCATTTTTATCACATGTGACTTGTAGGAATGGGTATGGTTCGGATTGTAACTGTAATATACGGTTGTATTTGAATCACAAATGTATCTGGGCTGCCACGTGCTGCTATTTGCATAGCAGCGGATACTTCTCAGCTTGGCACAGTTTTTAAACGCATCATTTCCTATAGATGTCAAACTTGCCGGGATTTCTATGGTTTCTAACGCATTACATCTGCCAAAAGTCTGATCTCCAATTCTGGTCAGGCCCTCTGAAAGCTTTACACTTGTCAGACTGGTACACCCCTGGAATACACCGCTTCCAATGCTCGTTACGCTTGCAGGAATAGTTATGCTTGTCAAACTGCTGCACTTCCAGAATGCCTGAACTTCTATAGAGGTTACCGTTCCCGGAATGGTTACGCTTGTCAGACTGGTGCAATTGCCAAAGGTCATACCATCTATGACGGTTACGCCTTCTGGAATTGTCACACTTGTCAGATTGGTGCAGCCAGTAAATGCACCGGAACCAATGCCTGTCACTCCTTCTGAGATAACCACACTTGTTATCTTAGTGTTGCCAGCAAATGCATCATCTGCTATGCTTCCAGTTCCGGAAATTACCAGTTTCCCATCATCTGACAAGGTATAGGTAATTCCTGTGTCTTCTCCATCTGAAAAAACCAGAGCTTCGTCTGCTGTTGCCGCTTCCTCGTTCTGCCATTCTGCAGCTGTTTCCATGCCAGACGCATCTGAGAATGAATCCTCGGATGACTGTTCCTCCACCTGATCCATCTCCGGAGTCTGAACCTGTTCCTGAACCTCATCCTGATTGTCCAGACCCTCATTCTCCACTTCGTCAAAAACTGCTTCTGCTACTTCCTCAGAAGAAAAATCAGCTCCACTTACTGCCAGTGCTGCTCCGTCTGCACTTGTGATTGCCAGCAGCAATGCTGCAGCCAATGCCAGTCGTCTGTTTCTCATACGCTTTACCTCGCTATTCTTTTTTTCGTCCTTTCAAACACACTCCAGAGGCAAAGATTTTTCCATTAATATCTGTTGCATAACAATAAACGCTTCCTCTAAATGGATAACCTGCTATTCTGCAAATGAGCCCGCAGCATACTCCCTCCCAAAATTTGTCAGACGATTAATTTAATGATAGCGTAAAACCGCATTTAAAACAATTAACTAACAGCATAGTATAGACGATAATATCAAAAAAAGACAGAGAATCTTTCATCTCTGTCCAAAAGTTTGGTCTCATAATTATAGCAATGCACAACTTTTATACATTACAAGCCTACCGTTCACAACGTAAACCAAAACTATTTCTTCAATGTTTCATTCATACTTCCCATGCGGTATCCCTGGAGATCCATGGTCACGTATGTAAAGCCATATTCTTTGAAGGCTTTCACGATCTGGTTGCGGTTCTCCAGGACTTTCTGGAGTTCATCTGGCAGTACTTCAATTCGTGCCAGTGTACCATGAATACGCACACGTAGCTGATGAAATCCCAGATCCAGAAGAAGCTGCTCTGCCTTATCTACCATGCCAAGTTTCTCCTTCGTGATGGTCTCGCCGTACACAAAACGGGAAGAAAGACAGGCGAAGGACTGTTTCTCCCAGGTGGGAAGGTCAAGGTCTTTGGACAGGGCGCGGATGTCTTCTTTATATAATTCGCTATGGCGCAGCGGGCTCTTAACTCCAAGCTCTGCAACAGCCTGTAAACCAGGTCTGTAATCGCCGTTGTCGTCCATATTGGAGCCTTCTGCCACTGCATTCAGCCCCTCTTTTCTGGCAATGTCCCAAATTTTCTCAAATAACTCTTTCTTACAGATATAGCAACGATTGGCAGGATTCTGGCAGAAGCCCTCAATTTCCAATTCTTCAGACTCTACTGTAATGTGTCGGATTCCTTCCTTCTCACAGAAGGCTTTCGCCTCCTCCAGTTCTCTCTTCGGGAAAGAACAGGACATGGCAGTAATCGCGATACATTTATCCCCCAGCACATCGTGTGCTGTTTTCAAAAGAAACGTGGAGTCCACCCCGCTTGAAAAAGCCACAGCCACACTTCCCAGACTGCGTAAGTATTCTTTTAAAGCTTCGTATTTATTCTGCTGCTCTTTGGTTGCAGTGATTTCGCTCATATGATTATCCTCCCACGGCGATATGTTGCTATTTATGTTACTACGAATTATCCTAGTATGTCAATGGGATTAATTGTGATTTTCTTCATCATCCTTAACTTAAACGCCAGGTTCATTCCCCCTGGTGTTCTTTCAGTCTCTGTTCAGCTGCGATCCGCTTGGGATGTTCCGGTGGGTAGCATTCCCGGAAGCCTTCCACGGCGGCTTTCAGATATATATCTTCTTTTTCTTCATCTCCAAGTGCGCGGTAAACGCGTGCCAGATTCCAGGTAGGCTCTGCAACTGCCGGACCTACAAGTCCATTCTCCTTCGCAAGCTCCAGCGCCTCTGTCAGATATGGGATCGCTTCTTCCGGTCTTCCCAAGTCCAGGTAGACTACACTCATATTGTTGTCCACCATCAGAAGTATAGAGCCCTCACGATAGCCATTCTTAAGCAGCTGATTGCGAACCGCAAGATGACATGCCAACGACTCTTCCCTTCGTCCGGCGGCATTGTACATTCGTGCCAGTTCCTCTGACATGGCAGAATATATCTGATTTTTCTCACCACAGTACATTTTGCACCTTTCCGTTGCTTGTTCCATACAATAGGCGGCTTCTTCCATATTCTGATCCATAGCTGCAAGCTGACCACGAAGCTGCCATATTGCAAACTCACTCTCACCCTGACGCTTTCTTTGTATCTGTTGTATCTGCTCTATTTTTTCCAGACAATCTGCCAGCTTTTCTTTTTCCTGAAGAAACATATGACATTCTGCTTTTTGATAAAGAAAATCCAGTATTCTCTGGCTATGCCCCCATTGTACACACATAAGGATTCCACGTTCTGCCCACATTTCAGCCTTTTTCACATTAAGCTTCAACATCTGCATATTCGTCTGCAAAAGCACATATCCAATTTTATAATCAATATTATCCTTCTGTTGAAAAATTAAATCACAGATCTCCCGGTAACACTCATAATTACTGCTCTGCTCCAACCCATTGCAAAAATCACTTATAGCAAACAACATCCATTCCGATGATAGCGTTCTCTTTTTCAGCTGTTCGCGGAAGAGTTCTATATATTCTTCGTTTTGTTCAGGTTTTGTCTCTGTCAGACACGCTACCATAAACTTCGTCTCATTGGAAATCTGTGCACATCTTTTTTCCAGTTTCCGGATTTTCTCGCACATAGGAACAGGCAGCTCCAGATATCGGGCAGCCTCTGACGCCAGTGCCACAAGCTGGTCACTGACCGCTCCCTGCACTCTGGAAATTCCCTGGAAGACAAGCCACGCAATTTCCTCCATACGAGGATCCTCATCTTTCGGTGCCTGTTTCGGGAAAAAGCACTTCTGTGCCCGCTCCCAGAATGACTGAAACTCTGCTTCTGAAAAATCCTTTGTACACAGACTCTCTGCAATTACAGGATGCATACGGTAACCATTTCCCGTATCTTCCAGCCAGCCGAATTTCACCAGTCTGCCAAGCGCCTCTCCCAGAGTTTCGTTTTTCTTCAAAAATCCCTGGAAAAACATCACAGTAAAATTCCGGTCAATTTCCTGATAAGGCAGAAGCGCGAACATCCTTGCCAGCTGGCTTCCTGTTTCTCCAATATCAGCCAGTTTGTACAGCCCACGGTACATATCAATGAGTCCGGACTCTTCTGCAACATCATTCCAGTTATTCTGCAGCTCTTCTTCCAGATAATCCCAATTTCCGAAATAGTAGGTTCCCGCTTTTCCAAGAAGCTTCAATGTCAGAGGATGCTGAAAAATCTCTTTTTCCAGCAAACGACTCAGCCGGTCTTTTTCCTCTCTGGAAAGTATTTTGTTGTAATTGTCACGAAAAATCAAACTTAAGGCACTCTTTTGCGGTGCCTTTATGCCAAATGTAGTAAACCCATCCAGATGTTTCTGACGTGAAGTAACAAATATGGTGCACGGCAGATCTTTCAGTTCTGACAGGTAAGTATCTTCCTCTTCCGTATGGTTCATATTATCCAGAAAAAGCACTGTTTTTTCCTGATGCTCTTCTGACAGGTGATAGATACTTTCGTGAAATCTTTCTTCCACGCTCTCACCAGTAAGATTCAGAAAACTTCTGGAAAAGCTGACCGCCAGATTCTCCTCATACTGAACAGCTGCGATCCGGCACTTCACTTCTTCCTGCTCCATCCAGCTCACAAGCTGACGCATAAGTTCTGTTTTTCCAATTCCTCCAATTCCGGAAATCAGATACTTTCCGGAATTGAAGAACATCTCTTTCAAGTCATATAACTCTTCTTCTCTGCCAAAGAAATGGCTGGCTTTCACAGATTTCCGGAACAATTCACAGTTTCGCAAGGTGAGAAAACTCTGCCTGGTTTCCACGGATTCCTGATAAATACAGCTCCAGATATATTCCGGCTTTAAGTCTTCACGGTTTCTTACCAGTTCCATTTTTGCCCCGGATATTTCCGGCCCCGCCATCGCGTGCAGACTAAGCAGGGTAAACAACCAGGCATCCCCAAAGGACTGGGAAAAATCCTTCTGTTTTTTCTCTATGTAACCGATCCAGAAGATCAGCTTTTCCCCACACTCTCTGGACAGCCATGGATCTGACTCCATGACCATGCCCAGAAATTTTCTCAGCTTCTGCACAAACACAGAATGATTATAATTTTTTTCTTTCAGGAACTTTTCAAAAATCAATACCTGGCTGCCAAATGTCTCCGCATTCAGACCTTCCAGCACTTCCTCTATGTATATATGATACAAGGGAAAGCTTTCCTTGCGATTACAAAATTCCGAATGATAACGGTTCTGGCTTCCATCCTTTCGAAAAATCATTTTTCCGTGTCTGGTGCTTTTCCACTCATAGAGAAGATATTCATCCCAGAATCTGACCAGAGTCAGACCTTTTTTACTTTTTTCTCCCAGAATTCCGGTAGAATAGACCGGATAATCTTTCACGGTAAACAACCGATATAAGTTTTTCAGCGAAAGCAACACATTTGTCTGCTCATCTTTTTTCATGTCACGTTCTCTCCGGTTGTAAACACAGTTCCTTTTTTATTACTGTCTGCTGGTCACCTGACCAGCAGCACTTTTTGCAGGTAACTAAATACAACAACTGATTTCTTATTTTTTGATTGTAATCTTAGCTTTCTTTGCGTACACACCAAACACCTTCTGTTTCTGCTTGTTCAGCTTATATGCACACGCACGTATATAATAGGTATGTCCCTTCGTCAGGTTCTTCACAGTTACCGTATTCTTTTTGGATTCCTTGATGTCCACAATATCGTAAAGATTGGAATCTGCGGTAACCACAAACGCATATCCGGCAGCACCTTTTACCTTGGACGCCGTAATGGTGATCGTGCCCTTCTTGTTATTCTTTACACTGATCTTCTTTACCTTCGGCACAACATAAGTTGTAAACTTAACAGCCTTGCTATACTTTCCGGTAACCTTCTTGCCGCCGCCCTGTGCGACTGCTCTTACTTTTACATAGTAGGTTTTTCCTGATTTCAGGCCATAAATCAGTTCAGAATTTGTATTTTCCTTAACAGTATAATTCTTTACGCCCTTCTTGAATTTCTTATCGGTGGAAATTGTGATCTGATATCCGGTAGCGCTTGCGATGCGCTTCCAGGAAATCTTCGCACCATCAGTAAGTACATTCGTCACTTTGGTTCCGGTAACCTTCGGAAGCTTGGATGGAATTACAGTGTTCTGATTATTATCAGAAGCGTTCGGAGTCTTCGTCGGTTCCGGAGCAGATGGAGCCTTGGTCGGCTCTGCATTCGGAGCTTTTGTCGGCTCTGCCGCCGGGGTTTTCGTCGGTTCTGGTGCCTTGGTAGGATCTGGGTTCTTTTTCCAGTTTGCAGTCAGTTTAACACCGCTTACCAGTTCACCCATTGATGGTGTGTAAGAACCGGAAGAATTTACTTCTTCATCCGCATCTACTGTCGTCCATCCGGTAAAGGTATAACCGCTTCGTGTAGGCGCTTTCAGCTCAATACTGTTTCCACCTGTGAAAGTGGATGGGTTGGAGCTGTCATTTGTTCCGCCAGCCAGATCATAACTGATTGGAAGCACATCACCATTTTCATAATAAAAATGATAACGTGTATTAAAGTAATTGTCCACATAAGAATTTTTTACAACGTATAATTTACAGCTGTCTTTGATAGAATCAAAGGCATAATATGTGTTCGTATCTCCTATAGAAGCCATAGAGTCATAATCCAGATCCAGTACACGGGCCGGAATGTGAATCTCTGTAAATTTACAGGAATCAAATGCAAAACCGCCTAACAATACTACATCTGACGGAAGTGTATAGCTTCCTGCCCAACTTTTTCCTGCAGGATAGGTGAAAATACTTCTGCCAGCCACTTCCCCTCCGCTGCTTTTATAGACCTTACTGTAAAGCACACCGTCCTGGGAAGAAAGGTACGGATGTCCTGCGTCAACTGTGATTTCTTTTAAGCTTGTGCAGCCCTTGAACATTGCACCAACTGTATATTTTACATCAGCACCAATGCGGATACTTACAATTCCACTGTCGGTGAACTGATATTTCAGGCTGTCAGTTCCATGAATATATACATTTTCAAGATGGAGGTTCTTGCAGCCCCTAAATGCACCTTCTCCGATACCTCCGCTTACGCTTGCCGGAAGAGAGGTAAAACCTGTAAGCGCTGTACAGCCTGCAAAAGCATAACTTCCAATAGTGGTTAAGCCCTCCGGGAGATTGATGTAAGTAAGGTTCTTGTTATCCTTAAATGCGTCCCAGCCAATTTCCTTCAGTGTGGAGGGCAACGTTACTTTTTTCAGTGTTTTAATGTATTCTCCCTGTCCGCGCGAGGGACTTCCATCCTCATTCCATTCAGAAGCTACAATAGTCGAAATTCCACCGACATATGTAAGTCCTTCTGCAAAGGAAACCTCCTCAACGCCGGCACAGTACTGATCCCAGCCCAGTTCCAGCTCGGATGGGGCATTATAAATTCTTTTCAGGTTACATTCCCCATAACTGTAAAAAGCTTCTTTATCAATCTCGTTATAAGCTCCTGTTGGCGGAAACGTTATCTCTTCCAGTTTCGGACAGTTACCAAATGCCTGCTTCTCGATTTTTACAGGCTGTGCACCGCCTACTGCGTCATTAAAATGCACGATTTGAAGATTCTTATCCCCATAAAACGCACCTTCTCCAATTACAAGCCGTGGATTCTGCGGCAGCTGAACGGCTGCCAGTCCGTCAAACCAGCTGCCACCTGTTGAAAATGCATTGGGCATCACATAGCAGAGTGTATCCGGAAGAATCAACTTATACAGCATTCCGTTGCCATACTTTCCATCGTAATAGAAACAGCTAAACCGGTCCCATGTGTAATCATATTCTGAATCCGGAAAATACTTACCGATTCCAATTACCTTCTTCGCCACACCATCCTTATACACATATGACGGAATCTGCAGTTCCATAACAGCCTCGGTTACTGCGCTGATAATAGCTTCTCCATTTGTTCCATATTCATGGGCATACCAGATCTGCCCCTGACTGTCTGTCCAGGAAAATTCTTCCTTGTTCCACTTTTCGCCGTCGAACTGGAAAAACTGTCCTGAGCCTTCTGCATGCACGCTAAGCGCCATACCCAGGCACATGATAATGCCCAGAAACAGCATTTTGATACATCTTGAAATTTGTTTTTTCACTCTTTCTTCCTCCCTCATTGTTTCAGTCATTTCCCTGTAATGAAAAGCATTTGGACTTTCTATTGGCAGTTCATAGCATTGCTGCTGTTCACAACCTGATCAGCAACCGCTTCGCGGAATGCTACCTGTAAACAGTAACACAGCATCCTCTGTTTTCTGCAAAATTCATCAGGAAAATTCACTCTTTTTTCTCATAAAAAGAATATCATATTGAAATTTTTGAAACAATAATGTTAAAGAAGGTTGCGTTTTTTATGCACAAGATTGCGTTTTTTATGCACAACACAACCTGTTTGACAACTATCCAGAAGGCAGTGTGAAGATACTAAACAGTTATCCTGTTTGAAAAAAACTGCCGTGTCCAATATGTTTCTTAAACATATCAGACACGGCAGTTTATCAGAGGCATCATACATCCTGTAATATTGGCAGTTCTAAAGTCTGCCCCCTAATCATTCTTACAATCTGCACGCCCCGCTTTACGGTATATTTTGTCTTCTTTCAGTAGGCGTAGCCTGCTTCGCTCTCTTACGATTTATGACACTTTGACTGTAATAACCACCTTTTTACTTCCGGAGCGTACCGTAACTTTTGCAGTACCTTTTTTCTTCGCTGTGATTACACCACTTTTTGTCACAGTGCAGACTTTCTTATTAGATGTGGTGTAGGTCACTTTCTGCTGGGTTGTGATCGGCGCCAGAATCGGTGCCAAAGTCTGTTTTTTCCCTTTCTTTAAGGTAATTTTCTTCGGTACACCTGAAATTTTGGTGGTTTTCACCGTTCCCTTCTGGATGGTAACATTCACAGTTTTTACTGCCCCACCAGCCAGAGTCACTGTAAGTTTCGTCTTTCCTGTTTTCTTCTGCGCCTTCAGCGTAACTGCACCGTCTTTGGTGTAGGAGCTTACCTTCAGAAGCTTACTGTTGCCGGAAACCACAGATGCTACATAGTCCCCACTCTCCATGCCGGAAATCTTGAGCGCTTTTGTGGTCTGTTTTATTTTCATTTTCAGGCTGGAGGCTGTAAGTGTCATTTTGGAAGTCAGCGGATTTCCATTGTCTCTTTCTTCTGTGGTCTGGCAGATCTTACAGATTCTTTTCTCTTTCTGAGCTGCAAATACGGTAGCATCTGATGTCTTTTCCCATTCTCCCCAGGTATGTTCTGTCTTTGCGATTGTTTCACCACCGCTTAATCTGGTTCCGCAGGTCTTACAATAAGTGTCGCCTGTATAGCCTTCACTTGCACAGGTTGCTGCTTTTTTCCCTCTGACCTCTGTTTCCCCATGTCCCTTCGCGGGCAGCTTCTCGGTTCTGGTCTGTCTGCAGTTCACACAGGTAAAGGTTCTGATACCTTCCTCAGTACAGGTGGCTTCCTTTGTCACATTTCCGTTATCCCAGCTGTGGGCGTCCGGATTCACCGGTAAAACCTCTGTTCTGGTAATATGGCAGTCCGTGCACTCATAGCTGATAATTCCTGTGGAAGTACAAGTCGCTGCTATGACTACCGTTCCGTTATCCCAGCTGTGCTCTACCGACGGTTTTGTCTGCGATACCATACCGATATTCACTTCGGTTCGAAGAGGCGGAACGGTCATCCAGTCACTCCATGTAGTTTCATATCCCTCTTTCTCGTATTTTACTCTCCACCAGCCTTCCGGAACATCCCATGCATATTTTCCGTCTGCATTTGTCTGAAGAGGATTGTACTGGTTATACTCCCCCGCATTCCATTTCGTTCCATACTCGGATGGGGACGGCGTTTTATTCCAGAAATCATCAGATTCATCATATGGAATCCAGTAAGCTGTTACGGTAACATCCTCAATTCTCTCTCCTGTGGAAAGATCAAACACATAGCCGCTTGGATCTACTACAAAACGAAGCTTGAATTTTTCCCCTTTAATATCTGCTTTTCTGATATCCCAGAATAATGAGGAAGCTGCTGTAATCGTTCCCAATATGGCAGTCAGCGCAATTACCGGGCCTGCGCCCATCGCCCCTCCTGCTACGACCAGTGGAATCATCGCTGTCATGATCATAAACATTTTCTGGTCACTCTCCAGATTATCCACAGCTTTCAATTTCTCCTTTAATTCCTGGTCAGAATAGTGACCGCCAGAAGCCAGTACGTCTTTTCTCAGCTCATCCATGTCTTTCTCAATCTGATAGTTCTGATATAACATGGACGCTCCCTTATTTATTGTTGACAGGTGGGAGGAGATCTGGGAAAGTGTCCAGTACTGATCCAGAGTCCCGGCATTTTCAGTAGCAGTGTCCAGCATAAATCCAATGTATTTATTTCCGGTAACATCCTTTACCAGCATATACCAGGTGCCTTTGTCGGAATAATCCAGGTTGCAGATATACTTGCTGTCATCATACCCCGGGATCAGATAACCCATATCTTTATTGGCTTCGTCGATCAATCCCTTCCATGTTCCCATACTGGAACCGTTGCTCTCGTCAAACACGCTGATGGTGACATCCAGTCCTACATCTTTCAGATCCTCCCCGAATTTACTGAGATCAATGGTTGCGTCATAATCGGTTGCTGTATTTTTCCTTACCGTAATATCCTTTTCTGCACCTTCCGGAAGTCCTTTCTGCAGAGCCTCCCAGTCAAAATCCTGTCCCATTTTTACTTCTGGAACTGTTTTGTTATATTCATAGCTAATCACGCCAGGAACATAGTTGTGATCGGATTCATCGAAATATCCGTCTGTCACAAATGCATTTTTTTCTGGATCATAAGTCGCTTCCAGATATTTGGTCTGGTTGTTTCTGGTGCTTGTAACGTACAGAGTCTTTATCTGTTCCGGGTTTTCAAAGGTAAGCTCATAATCAAATTTGCTTTTCGGAAGGTAATACACCAAAGGTGTTACTCCGTCTGTCTTTGTCAGATCGTAGGATTTTATTTTGTCATGCTCATTATAGTACATTTTGAAGGACTCGATTGAGGGTTCTCCTTCATTATAAGTAACTGCGGCAGTTCTTGTTTCTGTTGTACCATCTGCCTGTGTGCAGAGTGCTTTGATCTTATAGGTCTCATAGTTGGAAGGATTTTCCAGTGTAAGGACGGCAGACCATAAGCCGGCCTTTGATACCTGGACTGTCTGCTGTTCTTTCTCATTCACAAGCAGGGTAACAGTTCCACCGGCATTTGCCATACCGGAAACATTTACGGTTGGCTTTGATACAACATCTGGTGCATCTATGGTGAACAGATTAATACTTTCATTCAGTACACCGATGATTTCCTGGCTGGAGTTTCTGTTCTTTTTGTAGTTCAAAATAGCGTAGCTGCGTGCTACCGACTGACTCTGTGCTTTGATACTGAAACGGATAATTCCAGAAGTACCGCTCACAGGAATGGTCAGTGTCCTGTCCTTTAAATTATAGTTCTGGCATAACTCCCCATCCACCTTTAATGTAGATTCGTCAAGCTCTCCGTTGGAAGGAAGAACCAGCTTCACATTCAGGTCGCTTACTGCGGATTTCCATGTGTCTTTTATGTTATAGCGTACTGTCATGGCCACATATCCATTGGCTGTGGCACTTCCGAAGTCTCCGTAATAGCTGGTGTCTGAACGATCCAGGACGGTTTCGGCGCTGTCCGTATAAGTTCCTATTTGCTCAAATGGAATATTATTTTCAATGGCATATATGGTTGCCATAGAATAATAACTGCAATGTATCGTCAGCTGTGGGCAGTTTTCGAATACAGCTTTCCTGATATCAGTAGTGGAATCTGGAATGTAAATGTCCTTTAAACCTGCGCAGTCGGCAAATGCATAATCTCTTATCGTCTTGGTATTGGAAGGAAACGTTACTTCTGTAAGACCGGTTGCTCCTGCGAATGCGTATGCACCGATTTCGGTCAGGCTTGATGGCAACGTTACACTGGTTAGTGTGGTTAAGCTTGCAAAGCTATGCGGTGCGATTGCCTTTACTCCTTCCGGAATCTCTATCTCGGTCAGTTTCGGACAGCCGGAAAATACATTTCCATATTCATAGCTGTTCGATCCGTTTCCACTGGGACTGTTTACCCAGTTCACCGGATAATTGGCACTGACAAGATTGCTGCAGCCTCCAAAGACTTTATAGCCCAATGTGGTAATGCTGTCTGGCAGATGTATGCTGGTGATACTGGTACAGTTTTCAAATGCATAGGCGTATATGGTGGTAAGACCATCGGGAAGCTCCACACTTTCCAGCACTGTATTTCCCTGGAATGCTCTCGCTCCGATCACCTGAACCGCATAACCACCTATGGTAGACGGAACCTGAACGCTGGTGGCACTTCCGGAATATCTGGTAATACGCGCATAACTGTTATTTACAATTACATAGGAAAAATCACCTTCTGTCATCTCTGCCGATTCAGAAAGAGCCTCTTCCAATTCATTTGTCTCTCCAGTTTCCTCTACGTTTTCTTCCACGTCGCCCGAAACAAAAGCTGCAGCATCTCGCTTTATCGCCTCATCTCCCGCTTCTGCTCCATTCATTTCCGCAGATTCCCATCCATCAGAACCATTTGCTGAAGATTCAACTGTTTCTGATTCTCCAGACCAGAATCCGTCCTTGTCAGTAACCGTTTCCTCCGATGTGGTCGCTGAATTACTCTCTTCCAACGTATACGCTTCCGATATGCCGGTTGTCGCATCGGCTTTCGCATTGGTTTCTGTATTAGATTCCGCGTTGGTTTCTGTGTTGGTTTCCGTGTTAGTTTCCGCGTCGCCTTCATTCAAACTCTGGTTTTCAATAGAATCTTCTGCGAAGAAGTCCGCTGCAGCTGAAGTCCTAATTTCTTCTGCCGCATAAATCGGAATGCTTTGTGCACACATTGCAACACTCAGCGAAATTGCAAGTATCCGGCTGATTGCCTTCCTTTTCATAACTCTTTTCTCTCCCTTAAATTCATTTGTAACTGGTCAGACTCAAACGACGAAATGCAAAGCATTTTTGAAATTGGATCTGAACAATTACATTTATTTTTGATAATTGACTAGATTCATTTTAGCATAGCTATTTTTCCCTTACAATCACAAACGGCGCCGGAAAAGTTAGTTGTCGTTTTTATGTATAAGCATGCAATTTTTATGTACATTCCATCAAAATAAGCGCATAGCATTACGCAAAAAAACCTCACCAGTCTGAGCTCTATACAAGCAGTATCAGATTAGTGAGGCTTCTTATTCGCTAGAGCGTGTTTGAAAAATCATTCCTGCAATCTGCACGCCCCACTTTGCGGGAGATTTTGCCCGAATTCAGTTGCCGTAGCCCGCTACGGCGCCCTCATCCGGACAAAATCTCCCACAAATTGTGACGCACATCTTGCAGAAAGCCTTTTTCAAACACGCTCTAAACTATAACTGTTTAGTTCTTTCACAGTTACCGTATATTTACAATGTATCTTTATTCAGTAAACAATGGTGTAGAATAATATCTGTCACCAGTATCCGGAAGAAGGGCTACGATCACTTTGCCCTTGTTCTCAGGCTTCTTTGCATAGTCGATTGCGGCTTTTAACGCAGCTCCGGAAGAGATTCCTACCAGGATTCCCTCTTTGTGTGCAAGAAGCTTCGCTGCTGCAAATGCATCATCTGCCTCTGCTTTATAAATTTCATCATAAACCTTGGTATTCAGAACATCCGGAACAAATCCGGCACCGATTCCCTGGATCTTGTGCGGACCTGCTTTTCCCTCAGATAATACCGGGGAAGTAGAAGGCTCAAGTGCTACAATTTTCACATTCGGGTTCTGCTCTTTCAGATATTCGCCTGTTCCGGTAAGGGTTCCGCCTGTACCAACACCTGCGATGAAGATATCAACCTTTCCCTCAGTGTCCTTCCAGATCTCCGGACCTGTAGTAGCCTTGTGCACTGCCGGGTTCGCCGGGTTCACAAACTGTCCTGGTATGAAGCTGTTCGGAATCTCCTCTGCCAGTTCGTTAGCCCTGGCAATGGCACCTTTCATTCCCTTGGTTCCATCGGTAAGAACAAGTTCTGCACCGTATGCTTTCAGAATGTTTCGACGCTCAACACTCATGGTCTCTGGCATGGTGAGGATGATTCTGTATCCCTTAGCTGCTGCGATAGATGCCAGACCGATTCCGGTATTTCCAGAAGTTGGCTCGATGATTACGGAACCTTCCTTCAGGATTCCCTTCTGCTCTGCGTCTTCGATCATAGCCTTGGCAATTCTGTCCTTAACACTTCCTGCCGGGTTAAAGTATTCCAGCTTTACAAGAACGGTAGCTTCCAGTCCAAGTTCCTTCTCAATATTAGTAACCTCTACAAGTGGGGTGTTTCCGATCAATCCAAGTGTTCCCTTATAATATGCCATATCCATTCCTTTCCCGGCGCCTGCGGCCGCTTTACATTTATTCGAGGTGATGTCGCCGTATGGCGGCCCGCCTGTTATGTCTGTATCTGCCCCCAGTAACTGCCAGCTTGCTTCTTCGGCAATAATTGTCGATATTCCGTATTGATTTACTGGGTTATTTATTCGTTAAATGGATATTACCACTATTAACCCACTATGTCAATAGGTTTTTGGGATTTTATATGAGAAAATAGATTAGAGCGTTACTGTTCACTGGTAACGTTCCGCGAGGTGTTTTTTGTGAACAAAGTTCACAGAAAACCCGAGAATTGCAGCGCGAAGCGCGTTACTGTGAACGGAGTGAACAGTAACATTAGAGCCGTCGCGTAGCGACGCTTGTACGATTTCTATACACTATAAAATCTCCACAATATGCAAGAAAAGTGCATCTAGTACTAAGTTTCGTGTTTTTAGCTGGATGCACTTTATTTTCAATAAATTATCACTCCTCTGCCTCAGCAACTTCACAGACCATCTCATATGCATCTTCCAACGCGTCCAGAGCCTCAGTCAGTGTATCCACTTTCCTTACATCTGCGCCATCATCCTCATACTCCTGGATCAAATCTGAAAACTGGTCTTTCAGTTCCTCCATGTACTCTACTACCTGCTGTAATTTTTCCTCTTTTTCCAGTACGGATGATAAATTAATAATTTTTCCCATAGTATAATGTCCTCCGCTTTCAAAAAATTGTTTCTTAAAGGTTTTTCATATTTTCCACATCATAACATGTCCGAAACGTGTTCTCAATATTTCGCTTAAATTTTCACCTGCAGATTATAACGTATATTTTACAGAAAGCCTTTTTTCAAACACGCTATAGAGTTTCTCCCTTTTAATTATAACGTAGTCTGTAAATTCTTTTACAGGATTCCGCCCCGCATGCGCCGTCTCGTACTGCGCCAGCTATAATTTGCAAAAGCATCCTGGATTTCCTTTCGCTTAAGACGACTGATGGGGATTTCTGTCTTATCCGACAGCTTCAGAATATCCGTAGGCATAGCCACGATTTCCCTCATGGAAACCAGCGCCCACCGGATCGGGCGGCAAAACTCATTGGCTGGCAGAACCTCTTCCAGATCTGCCATAGACATGGAAGCATCTATCACGCCCTTTTTCGTGTGAATTTTCGCTCGTTTTCCATCTGCTTCTGCATACAGAATATCGGAAATGTAAATGCTCTCCTCCAGCCGTCCCACTTTCACGTTCACAGTCCGCAGGGAGTAGACACTGTCAAAAAAGCGATCCAGAATGTGAAACAGCTTCTCTTTTCCCACTGGCTTCACCATGTAATGAAGTGCCTCAATATCAAAGGCCTCTGCTGCAAACTCCGTACTGGTGCTCCCAAACACGATCTGCACCCGGCTGTTTCTTGAAATCAGCTTCTTCGCCGTCTCCATACCGTTCATCCCACTCATAAAAATATCCATAAAAACCAGTGAATAAACGGATGTATCTGAGGATAAAAATGCCTCCCCGGAAGAAAATTCTTCTATTTTCACATATAGGTTATTTTTGTCTGTGTATTCCGAAAGCAGCCGGGTGATATTCTCCCTGTCTTCCGCAAGGTCGTCACAAACCGCTATTTTTATCTCCTGGTTCATGTGTTGTTCCTCCCATAGAATCTGTCTGAAGTCTGTTTCTGAACCTGCCATCCCTCATATTTCAGCATAATAAATGCCGCATTCTCCGGGTAAAAATCTGTCTTTTATGATTCGCTCAGTTTTTGAAACATTTCCAGATATTCCTGCTCTACTTCAACAAACGGCCGCACTGTATAATCCAGTTCAAAGTGCAGCTTCGGTGCATCCCCCGGTTGTTTCTCTTCCAGAAGAACCTCTAAATCATACCAGAGAAGATCATCATCGATTTCTTTCAGACGCTGCGCTTCTTCATCAGTCAGACTGCTTCCCAGAAATTTCTTATAAATCACCTGAAGCAGCTGCTCTTCCACCTCACGGTATCTGGGCATCTCCTGCTTCAGCGGACGGGGCACATCTGACATATAGCACTCGCTGGCATCATGCAAAAGACAAGCCAGCGCCTGACGATTGGAATACCCTCGCCCAAGTGCCTCCTTCGCACAGCAAATACAATGCTCCCCAACAGACCAGAAAGAACTTACATGCCCATTCCCCCTACAGGTCAGCGACAACGCATGTGCAATATCCTGAATATCGATCTTCTCCGCCTCCGGATGAACCGGATTGAAATGTTTTCTTGTGTATGTGGTTATGTAACTCATAGGATGCCTCCCCTACTGCTCTTTTCTTTTTCTTGCAAGATACTCATCCAGTTCTTTCTTGATTTTCTCCGGAATCTCCCTTGCAACCGGACACACTGCTGCATTTGCAAAACGTTCTGTAAACTTCGCCAGAAAATCAATATCCCCCTGTAGCTGCTCCATGGACATAACCTCCTTCACATCATAGCGGCAATGAATTGGTGCCACATTGGAGCTGGCAATTCTGGCAAAAGAGAGTGCCGGAATTCCACTGTCTGCAAAAGGTGTAGAATCACTGGAATACACTCCGGTCTTTGCCTCAATTGGAAAACCGATTTCTGCTGCCATGTAAGATATATAATGTGCCAGCTTGTCCTCTGCTGAAACACAGGAGATAAATTTACCCATATAAGTTCCAATCATATCCAGATTAATGTTCAGCACTATTTTGTCCAGTTCCTCTTTATGCTCCTTCACATATGCCTTAGAGCCCAGAAGCCCTCTCTCCTCACTTCCGCAGAATACGAAACGAAGACCATAGTTCAGTTCTTTTCCCTTCAGCTGTTCCATAATTCCAAGCAAACCTGCGCAGCCACTCATGTTGTCATAAGCGCCGTGAGATAAAGAAGTGGAATCGTAATGGGCACTAAGCACAATAAACTCGTCCCGTCTGCCCGGAAGCTCTGCAATTACATTGTGTGACTCCCCGTCGTACTCTTTCTGGGAAACCTCCAGACGAATGTTCTTCACCTTATTTTTCACCAGTTCTACTGCCTGGCTGGAATGGATCATGGCGCAAAGAACTTTCCGTTCTTCCCCTACAACGGCTTCGCGCAGATCACGCTGGTCAATATCTGTATTTGGATAATACATATTTCCGTACTGGAAAATAATTCCCTTTGCTTCTGCTTTCATCAGGTCCTGGTAAACAAAAAATCCAACTCCCTGAGTGTCCATCAGTACAATTTTATCTTTTGCACCTGCTATGGAAACAGGATCCGTTCCCGGCATATAATAAAGCTCTCCCTCTACGCTGCCGCTGCCACAGCAGTTAAACGCCTTACAGGTAATTTCCTTCCCATCTGCAAACAAATGTGCAGATTCAATCTCTCCCGTAGCAACCCGAAAAGCCTCCAGATGAGCTGGCACTCCCAGCGCCTCGCACTGCGCTTTCAGAAATTCTGCAACCTGCAGTTCCTCTTTCGTACCACTGGCGTGGACAAAATCGGTGGATTCGAAAATATTGGATAAATTCATGATGGTTTTCTCCTTTGTGAATTGAAGATAAAATCTCCGGCTCTCAGAGTGTCCCTGAGAACCGGAGGTTTGTTTTTATAAATTTCACTTAAGTTTATAACATTTTACGTATTAATACCTTTCATCGTGATTTGTTTCCCTTACTTAAATTTAGTTTTCGGTTACATTTGCTCTTTTTTCAAACAGATAACCCATTCCACGACCTCCAATCTCGCCCATCATCTCTCTTGCCTCGTCCACGGGCACATTCATCTTTATTAGTAAAGTCCATAAAATATTCTTATAAATTTCTTTTATCGCTTCCGGCGCATTGCTGTAAATAGAGTTGATTTGCTGGATACATCCTTGATATCTTCAGACTGAACATTCGCAAACAATGGAATATTCGTATAATTTCTCAAAAACTGGCTGGCAAGTGTATCGTTTTTGAAAATCTCCCGGCTGTTCACATCTCTTGTATGCAGCTCCGGATGGTAAGCAGTGTCTCTTTTTCTTTTGTTCTGTGGCTTTCTGCTCATTTTTCCTCCTTACGCAGGAAACGCTTCACAGATCAAAAGATATCTACAAGTTCATAGTAACACGCACAAATTCAGAATACAAGAAGGAATCATAAACTTTTACTTCTCATCTTGTATCCTTTTTCAACAATTCAAATTTTGACTTACAAAATTTGTTGTATTGTTTTAGTATATATGATGAGAGGCGGGTTTGTTACCGTACAGCTATTGCCCAAGCGGGGTGCTCGTCTCTTTTTTAATCTATGGTTATCGAAAAAATGGCCATGCGAGCCCTCTCGCACAGCCATGTATCTCTCTTATCATATTCCCTTTTCTCACACAAACGGATTATAAAATCTCCCCCACCGTATCGTCACCGTCATGCTGACCACAAGCAGTACCATCCCAACTCCAATTGCCACAAAGTCCCTTTTCTCAAAAGGTCTCTTCATATACCACGTTCTCTTCTTATCCTTTCCAAACCCACGCAGTTCCATCGCATTGGAAATAGTGTCAATCCGATTCAGGCTGGTGAGGATCAGCGGCAGAAGAATATTCACCGAATTCTTCAGCCGGGCAAAAAAGTGCTCGTTTTTTCCAAGCTCTACGCCCCTGGCCTGCTGAGCCTGGCTAATGCTGTGGTAGTCACGCTGAATATCAGGAATATAACGAAGGGCAATTGCAACAGAATAACCCACCTTATAGGAAATCCCAATACTGTTCAAACTGGCAGCAAACTCACTTGGGTTCGTTGCAGAAATAAACAAGATCGCAACCGGCAGCGCAACAAAATATTTCAGAGAAATATTCACCATATAAAACAGCTGCTCTGCGGTCAGATCATACCGCCAGAACAGGTGGCAAAGCACATGTCTGGTTCCGTACAATGTGGTTCCCTGATTTGGGTCAAACAGAAAAATAAACAAATTATTCAACACCAGAAATACCAGCATAAAAATCATCATAAACCGCACTTCGCGGAACTTAATCTTACTCAGCTTAAACGCTGCCAGGCTCACCGCAAACAACCCAAGCAACACCCACGTATTATAAGTGATCATACTTGCAAAAGTAAAAAGCAGGAAAAACGCCAGTTTGGTGGTACCTGTCAGCTTGTGTATCACACTTTCCCTTGGCAGATAATTCAACACTGTCTTAGCGGCCATGGCTTCGCACCTCCCTGTCCTCCTCAATAAAACGCTGCACAAACTCTTCAGCCGGACTGATTCCCAGCTGGTTCGCCAGGGTAAAAAGGCTTGTCTCCTTCAGTGCCGCCTGACGGATCAGCTGTGGATCACAAAGAACTGCTGCCGCGCTTCTATCCGCGATCAGCCTGCCATCTGCAAAAACCAGTGCCCGGGGCGTATATTCCAGCATCAAATGCATATCATGAGTAATCATCACAACTGTTACCCCTTTTTCATTCAGCCCGCGAAGGAACTCCATAATCTCTGTATAATGGTGAAAATCCTGTCCCGCAGTTGGCTCATCCAGAATGATCAGTTCCGGATCCTGCACCAGCACACTGGCAATGGTCACACGCTTCTTCTGCCCGAAGCTAAGCGCCGATACCGGCCAGTTCCGAAATGGGAAAAGTCCGCAGACTTTCAAAGTTTCCTCCACTTTTTCCCGAATCTCTTCCTCGCTTTTTCCCATATTGCGAAGGCTCAGTGCCACCTCATCAAAAATCATGGTCTTGGAAATCATCTGATTGGGATTCTGCATCACATAGCCGATATGTTTGGCTCTGTGGCGGATATTTTCCTGCAGAAGATCCCTTCCCTGGAAAAGGATTTCACCGGAATCTGGTGTCTCAAAGCCGCAGACCAGTTTGGAAAAAGTAGATTTTCCGGCACCGTTTTTCCCCACAATGCTGACCATTTCGCCCTTGTGAATTGTAAGAGAAACATCACGTAAAGTCTGCCTGCCTCTCTCATAACCAAAGGTAAGATTTCTTACTTCAAGCAGCGGCTCATGTTCTTTCTCTGCCTCTGCTGCCGGACGGGACCAGAACCAGTCTGTCATTTTCTTCCGGTCTGCCTCATCTATCACAACAGAATCAACATGTGCCGGTTTCTTCGCAGGAGCAAGTTCCACGCCTGCATAACGCAGTGCAGTAAGATAAAGAGGCTCCCGGATTCCGTTTTCTTCCAGAAGTCTGGTGGACAAAAGCTCATCCGGGTGAAGATCTGCCAGAATTTTCCCATCGCCCATAAGAACAATACGGTCTACATCTCGCCACAAAACATCCTCCAGACGATGCTCAATGATCACCACCGTAGTATCTGTTTTTTCCTGAATCTCATCGATCAGCTCAATAGTCTGCTTACCTGTAGCCGGATCCAGATTGGCCAATGGCTCGTCGAACAACAGAATTTTCACCTGATCTACCATTACCCCCGCCAGGCTGACGCGCTGCTTCTGCCCGCCGGAAAGCTCGTGGGGTGCAAAATCCAGATGATCCTGAATTCCGACCAGCTCTGCCGCGTGACGGGTAATCTCATGCATTTCATCCTGCGGCATGCAGCTGTTCTCCAATGCAAAGGCAATATCCTCACCAACTGTCAGCCCGATAAACTGACCATCCGGATCCTGCAGCACTGTGCCTACATATGCAGAGAGCTGGAAAATACTGCTCTTCGGCGCATCCACACCATCCACAATAAGTTCCCCGCTGCATTCTCCTGGATTGGAAAAAGGATTCAGGCCATTGATGCAGCCTGCCAGAGTACTTTTTCCACAGCCGGAAGGACCTGCGATCAACACCCGCTCGCCGGGATAAATATCCAGATTAATTTCCTTCAGCGTAGGCTTTTTCTGTGCCCGGTACTGGAAAGAAAAGTTTTTGAAAGAAATAATAGGAGATTTTTTCTCTGTCATATAGTACCTCAAAATCAAATATCCTGAAGCGAATCCATCGTCAATTTGTAAATAATGTGACCGCTTCAGAACCACTTAACAATTTGCATCTCTATAAGTGTACACCTTACACCATCTCAAAAGGATAACACGAATTTCTTAAATCCACAATAAAATTTCTTACCAAAGTTTATCTTATTTTGCATAAATCTTGCGAAATTTACTTTTGGGATCCAATAAAATTATGCATCAAAAAAGACCCTGCCACAAGTTTCCCCATAGCAAGGTCTTTTACAAATTTCCCTTTCAGCTTATTCCTGATCCAGAGAACCTTTCTTTGCAATTGTTTTTGTATAAGCCAGAATCAGAAGACCGCCGACTACAACACCTGTGATGGTGTTTGAAACAGCAGCGAATGCGCCCTGTGCGAATACTTTGTTTGCCGGTTCAGCATAGATTACAATGTCAAGTACAGGTGCAACAACTACCCATCCTACAACATGTGCGATCACGTTTGCAACTGTGAAAACGGCAACTTTGCCTTTTCCGAAATCGCCTTCCTGAACCTGAAGCTTCTTGGCGAACAGACCGATCACAACACCTACAAATGCAGATGTGATAACCCAGCTCCACCATGGGCTTCCACCCCAGGACAGGTCGATCAGTGTATGTCCGATGAAACCAATGAGTCCGCCTGCAACCGGACCATACATTGCTGCAAGAAGTCCAAGTACTGCGTACTGAAGACTGATGTTTGTGTTCGGGACCGGACTAGGGATCGCCACAAAACGTCCCAGTACAAAGAACAGTGCAGCACCGATACCGATAGCAACTACGGTTTTGATACTATTGTTGTTTTTCATAGCTCTTTCCTCCTACTATGTGTCTTAACACGCTATAGTATACGCTTTATTAAGAGCTTGTCAATCTGAATCACAAGAATTGGCCATTCTCTCTTCTCTTATTTCTTTAAAACAAATCCCCAGATTCGTATGCCTCTCCAAAGAATGCTTTCCCTCTTTTATAAATTCCCAGGAGTCCTTGAAATCCCCAACTACAGAAAATTCCGAATCCGCTATAAACTGAAGAAATTCATCCAGACGATCTTTATACCTTTTTGCAAATAAAAATGCATCATTTTCCTTATCTTTATCCGAACTGTTTAATTTATCATACAGTACATGATCCAGATTTGCAGACATATAATAAGCTCGATAAGGAACCGATCCCCATACTTTTCCCATTAGGCAAATGCGATTTATATTTTCACTTTTTCTTGCATTTCGCAAAAGAATCTGGTCTGGCTGTGCTGACTTAATTTCATTTTCTGTATAAAAAGGTTTCACCGCGTTTTCATCCTGTACTACCAATGAATTCGGAATAAATGCTCCATCCATATCAATAAGATGTACCACTTCTTGAAAATCACCAGCTTTATAGTGGTTTGCATTTGCATACCCGCGTATCATATCTCCAATTTTGGATGCAATATTTCCCGCGACAATGCCATTTCTCGAAGTAATATCGCCATGGGTAATTTCCACATATACAGCATTCTTATCATACAAACGGTTTAAAATAACTCCCAGAGCCTCATCATCAGACGGACCTTCCACGATTACATATATAATTTTTTTACGTGCCACTTACTTCACCAGCCTCTCTGAATGCAAATGCAATTTCTGCATTGTTAGTAGGCTCATAAAGTTCCTCGTTCTGTTCTCCCAGAACTATATCCCTGAAGTAAAAATCGCGAAGGTTATTGTTGTCCTTCACTTTTGACATTCTAATGTAACGCATCTCAGGATTCGTTGTTGTAAATGCAATAAACCCTCTGTCAATGGTCTCCAGTGGTCGTAGATTATGGGATGTGAAAATCAACTGCCCTTTTCCTTTTTCAGAAATTATTCTTAAAAGCTCTCCGAGAAGATATTCAAAGATACCGGAATCCAATTCATCAATTGCAACTGTAATTGACGGATTATTATACACAACAATCAACAATTGAAGAATAGAAATAATTTTCTTAATGCCATCGGACTCATTTTTTAACGGGATTTCTTTGCTATTTTTATGGGACATCAGCTGAACGCGATTTCCTATCTTTCCGTCATCCATGACCTGAGTCCCCAAATCTTTTAAGCTGATGGTAAGACCGGGAACAATCTGTTGCAGAACAATGTTCATGTTGTTAACAATTTTATAAACAACATCAGCTTTCCCCTTTTCTACAATTGCAGGGCCATCCAATGGTAAAGTAAACAATCCTACAGACTCGTTTTCTTCATCTTCATATTTAAAGATTAACGGAAGAGCATTCATACTAATTAATCCTGTATTAGCTGTATCAATCACAAATAGTTCCGAATTTCCATATAAAGCTAATCTTATTAGCAGCACCCTGTGTCTGACAAATTCAAGACTTAATTCACCATCTTGCTTCTCCATATCAAACTGTTGTTTTCTATTTGCGTTCAATAATTCAGGTGAAAAAATAAAAGATCTGGAAGTTTTGTATGCAAACTTTTTTGCAACAATCAAATCTGTCATTATATCTTTATCTTTTCCAATAAGACATTCATACTTAGAAACAGGTACAAAAACGGATTCTGTGCATGTATCTATCAAGGGACCTTTTCTTACCTTAACTCTTTTATCGGCATAAGAGTAACTAAGAATTTCATCATATATAACCAACCGTGTCTTTTGCTCATCATTTTTTTTCTCATTCCAATTATACGCATACTCCGTTACTTCTTTTTTCATCTTAAATTCATAATATGCCTCATATTTCTCGCTATATTTAGGAATACGTACATCAAAAATGAATTGAAGTTCTGCCTGTTCTGCATCTACATTAATACAATCCCAAAAATCTTCTGGAATCTCTTTTCCGCAAAGAAGATATTTTAATATTTGCAAGGCCTCAATCAACGCAGTCTTCCCAGACCCATTTTGTCCATATAAGCCTAAGATGCTGGCATTGTACTCTTTCCTGCGATTACAAAAATCCAGTTCTCCATACTTAACATTTTTAAAATTCTTTAACTTTATTCCAGTTAACCGCACAATCGAATTGTCCATATCTTCCCTCCATTCTGCCTGTAGCTTCATCATAACATTTCATTATATTTTAGTCAATTGAATCAAGAATTATTCACTTTTTGTTCCCATTTCATGATTTACTTTCTAATTTATGTTAATAAAATCCCCTTAAATAGATTTTAACAAGTTCACTTTTATCTATCCA
This sequence comes from Ruminococcus sp. Marseille-P328, assembly GCF_964249465.1. Taxonomy (NCBI): domain Bacteria; kingdom Bacillati; phylum Bacillota; class Clostridia; order Eubacteriales; family Oscillospiraceae; genus Ruminococcus; species Ruminococcus sp. Marseille-P328. The sequence continues at coordinate 265,713 of NZ_CAXUBQ010000001.1, forward strand.
AGGGGATTCCTACTATATTTCAATTTTTATGTATTATGCCCGAATGTCAGCCTTTCACCGGAATCTTAAACACAATCTTCGTTGCTGGCTGTGGTTCAGTTACGACGATGCAGGGCATATGTCCGTCTTCAGGAGCGTAGAAGCCGAACATTCCAGCCTCCAGAAGAGTGTATCCCTGCTCCGGACCACTTTTATAGAAAATAATGTCAGCTTCCGGGGTGCGGTCATCCTCTATGGTAAGCTTGCGAAGAGATGCCCAGTAGATTTTCTCAGTGCCTTCTACAATGTATTGAAGGTCACAGTATTTCTTATGGGATTCCATCTGTGCACCGTCCAGGGGCTTAGTGGTATATTTCTGAACCAATGCAAAAATGCCGTTTTCCAGGTCATATCTGCCTTCTGGAAGGTTCTCCTCTTTCTGTTTTTTGATAAACTGCTGAACCATGTCAGCGTAGCCTTTAAATTCCTCATATGTATTCAGTTTGTCTGCGTAATCTGCAATCATGATAATTCCTCCTGTTATTTTATTTACTATTTAGTGTGTTGGTCGTTATCCCGGACGCGATTTCACAATGTATATTCACCGCCGCGCGTCGCAACGTTCCGGCAAGCTAATGACTAACTGCGACTAAGACGCTCAGGAAAGCCTTCGCGCCTAAGTCTCCGTAAGTCATGGATCTCGCCTCCACTAAAACCGCTCCTGAAATGCGCGGCTTGCGAATATACATTGCAAAATCGCTGGTTACTGGAAAAGGAAGAAAGAAACAGTAACGACAACAACGGGGGTGGGGTGAAGTAGTTGGTATCCCGCAACTTTATTGTTTTTTGCCAATCTATCGTTGCCAAGAAAGTGTAGGGAAGACAGTCACTCACCCTCCCCCCTGTTGAAAGTTCCTATGTACAAATAAGTCCCAGCCAGTACACAGCATTCGGGCAATGGTGATTGCTCTAGCGAGCCATTTCAGGCGCGGTTTTAGCGTAGGCGAAATCCACTGCTTACGGAGACTTAATCGTGAAGGCTCTCCTGAACGATTTAGTCGCAGTTAGCAGTTAGTTCGCTGGAGCGTTGCGCCGGCGAGTGAGCAATCACCATTGTCCGAATGCGTCCGCCTTGAACAACTTTCAACACACTAAATAGCAATATTGTTACTAAAGCATATCTCTCACCTACTGCTCTTCATACTCACAAATATAACTCTGCCCCATCATACCGTAAGGCTCCAACACCTTCCCATCCGTATGGAACATTCCCTCGGTGCGGAAATCAGCCCAGCTGATCCGGCTGCAGCCGGTGTAGGACTGGTGGAATGGACCGAACATGTTTCTTGGGCTTCCGGAAACCTCGATTTCCAGAGTGTTCTCTTCTTTTTCGAAAAGACCAGTTACATCTGTGACACAGTTCTTCTTTTCGAAATGAAAACCAGCTTCCTTGCCATTTACTCTGACTTTCAGAAGGGTACCTCTCCACTCACCCAAATGAAGAAGAACCTGCTTATCGGAGATTAGCCTCGGTACCTTGTACTGATAAATCATTCCTCCCGGATAGTTTACATAACCTTGCATACTCCAGTCGCCAGTATGCAGAATTTCTTTTTCCCTAGAAATATTGCCGGACATATCTACGGCGAAATTTCCAATTACGAATACGTCTTCCAGTTCCCGCTTTTGGTCGTAGCTACCTTTTATGGTAATCCGATGCACCCCTTTACTCAAAGCAGGAAGTCCGAAGCAACGCATGTCTTTGTCAATAAACCACTTGCCGGTCTGCGCACATTTCACGCCATCGAAGTAAACTTCCAGGTCATAAGGCTTCTCAATCACAAAACTGCATTCACTGGAAATGCCTTCTGCAACATTAAACCGGAAATGCATGGCAAATGGTGTTCCATCTGCCGGATGTGGCTGATCCACCCAGGTATATCGCTGAGGTGCACCGTTATAATAAACCTGCTGCATGCGCAATTTCTCACGAATTTCCTTCTGCGCCTGCCAGATTTCCATCTCTGCGGACTCATAGACGCTTCCTGCTTCTGACAGTCCGCTGCCATGTCTGAATTCTGATACCTGCTCTACAATTGCGTCGAGATCTTTATCTTCCACCATAGCATTTCCGTCACAAATTTTATTTGCTGAAGCAGTCCCCAGCTCATAAGTACATTTATCTATCGTCAGCACATTCTCCATAGTTCTTCTTAATTTCGCGTCCGGACCAAATGTAGCCAATACGGGATCTGTGTAATGCGGATGTCTGTATGGGAATGTGGCAGCTTTGCTCACTGTCATTTCATGCACCGCATTTACGCCATCAGAAACAGCCGCCAAGTCCACAGCAGTAGTGTCTTCCACAACTCCACATTTGTTTTCAACACTATATTTCTCTTTAATAATCTGACCGGCCCTCATTATTTTCTTCACAAAATAAATTCGGCTCATCCCCGTCTCGAATGTCCTGGTAAAGCAAACGCCCTCTCCATCCGCAACAGTTTCCACCTCACGAACTTCCCCTGTCAGCGGGTCAAGCTCTTCCACAGCGTCTCCACAGTCTAGTTTTATGTAAACCTGATGTGCATTGTTCCGATCGTGATTTGTCAGGAAAAGAATATGTCCATCTTCTGTCTTTCTCAGCATGGAAAGAATCTCGCCATCCTCTGCGCCGCTGGCATTTCGCACAGTAAAATCTTTTCCGGTGCATTTCGCCACAGCTTCCGTCAGCTCCCATTCATGCTCAACCGTATGGACAAATGCTTCCTCATCTAAAACATCCCGGATATCACCATATTTTCCACACACTTTCCTGCTGTCAGATTTCTCTTCATTTACATCTTCACTGTCTATTTTTTTATCCCATCTCTTAGCAACGCAGATCTGCTTACTACCGATCCGTTCTCCTTCAATCATCACCGGATACGGCTTCAGCCAGATCACCGTTCCACCAGCTGCAAGAAATTCCTTCAGCAGCTTCACCGTGTTTGCAAACAGATTGCTCACTCCCGGAACTACAACCACCTGATAGCTGCACTTTCCTGCCACAAACAGCCCATTTTCCACTTTTCCATCCTGCTCCAACAAGATCTCATCTCCAAAATCAAAATCCACATGCCCTGCAGTCAGCGCTTTTGCGATCCGGTTATAATACTCACCTTTTCGATTTAAAGAAGTAATATGCTCATCCAGCCATCCCATATTCATTTCCAGATGATTGAAATCCTCCGCCCGGTCACTGCGGCACTCGGTCCAGATGCTGGAAATCGGATGGATCATCAACACCTTTCGCACCGGCTCCCCCTGGGAAAGACACAGCGCCAGACGACCAAAATAATTCTCCATCTTATCATTGTCATCCCACCAGGTATTCTGATAGTTGAAAACCGGTGGATAGTCCCGCTTTCTGCATCCAGTAATGGAATACAGTGCAAGATGCTGACAACGTCTCGTAATTCCAAGCGCGAACTGCCAGTCTCCCAACCATTTCTGAGTGGAAAAATCCAGCTCCCAGCCAGTGCAGCCATAAGCCTCACTGATCGTCATGGAGCGGTCATACTGATGCGCCACACTTGCACACTGCTTCACAGTCAGATACTCATCTGTCTGCGCCCCCAGAAGATCAATGCCCGGATTATGCAGATAACGAAGCTGAGGCATAGCCGCGCCGCACACACGTGTCTGATAGCCCAGGTCGTTCTCATATAAAATATGTCCCGTAGTACGAAGCCCTCGTTTATCACACCACTCATAAACCTGCTTCATATAGCTTTCTTCGAAACGCTGCGCCACTGTCTTCCAATAATCATGACGGATCTTCTCCGCCCCTTCCCCATCGAAAAACAGATAAGGCAGCTTCTCCTGCGGATCATACCCTCTCTTTTCAATAAAATACTCTGTAAATCCAATACTCCACGGAATCCACGGTCTGCCTTCATGGAAAACACTGAAGAAATCACAGCAGTTAGGCTCATCTGTGAAAAATCCTTTCACCTCTTTTGGAAAACTTCCGCCAAACACTTCCTCATAATGCTCATGTGTCAACTTCAAAAATGTCTTCACGCTCTCCGGATTCAGATTATCCGGCGGCATCAAGCCATTGTACCACTCGCTCTTACCAGAAATCTCCTGACGCAGAAGCAGAATCTCTTCATCAACACCGCAAGCTCCAGCAGCTTCCTCATAAGTCGGATATTCTTTCATCCTCTTAATAAATCTGCCGTCCGCTTCTGTCTGAATCACATAAATACCTTGAAGAAACTCTGTCTCCATAGTTTCTTCCACTGCCAAACCTTCACCGCCGTTCCTACCGGACATGGAATTTTCGTCCACGCTTCGATTCCCGCCGCACATTAACGAATCCGAGTCCTCAGTAACTATCCTTTCTTCCTCGGTACTTAGCTTCGCCGGCACCGCCAGCTCTCCTGCTTTCCCGCACTCCATCGTCAGCGCCCTGGCCGTAAACTCCGCTGGATTTACCTTGCTGACCATACCTCCCGCAGCCCCCGACGGCCATTTATCCTCATCATATATCCACAGCTCCAGGTCATTTTCCCGGGCTTTATCCACACAGAACTTCACATCCTCCATCCACTCTGTGGAAAGATACTCCGTCTCCAGCCCTTCACGGGAATGAATAAAAAATCCCCCCATTCCCGCCTTCTTAAATCCCTCTATCTGCTCTCCCAGATTCTCCCTCTGAAGCCTGTCATTCCACCCCCAGAAAGGAGCACTCCGATACTCCTTCGGCGGATTCTTAATCAATCCCTTTACCTCATCCAATGTGCCCATCCTCATGTCCTCCTCTTATAGTCCCACATTACATTATTGTTCTAAATTCCCTATTCCATCATCACCAGCACCGTCGCTTTTATTGTATCCATTCGTTACCAATACACAGCGTTTTCGCAACTGATATTCCTAAGCGGGGCATTTCCAGGTGCGCCCTTAACGGAGGCGAGATCCACTGCTTACGAAGACTTAATCGTGAAGGCTCTCCTGAACGATTTAGTCGTAGTTAACAGTTAGCTCGCCGCAGTGTTGCACCGCCCCGCGTGGAATATCAGCTGCGAAAGTGCGTCCGGGTAACCGCGCCTCCCGATACAACAAAAGGGACTGCAAAACAGTCCCTTTTCCAACTACCCAAGTTCATATTTTACATGAAGTTGTTAGGTATAAACATAATAATATCCGGTACATAAGTAACCAGGAACAACAGCCCGATCATAATAAGTACCATCGGCAAAATCTCCCGTATGACACCCTTGATCTTCGTTTTTCCAAGTCCCGAAACAATAAACAACAGCATACCAAATGGCGGTGTGGAAAGACCGATCATCATGTTCAGGCAGATTACAACGCCGAAATGAACAAGGTCAATACCCATAGCCTGTACCAACGGAAGAACCATTGGTACGAATACCAGCTGGATAGTACTTACATCAAGTACACAGCCAAGAAGCAGGAATACGATGTTTACGATAAACAGGAAAATGTATTTGTTATCTGTGATTCCCATAACCAGGCTTGCAACAACTCTCGGAACCTGCTCCAGAGAGATGATGTAAGAGAACAGCATGGAAGTTCCGCAAAGGAGAGCCAGTGTAGCTGTGTTTGCAGCGGATTTCTTGATGATACCCCAAAGCTTTTTCCATCCCAGTGTTTTGTAAATCAGTGCTGAGATGATCAGTGCGTATGCAGAAGCAACAGCACCAGCCTCTGTAGGAGTACAGATACCGGAATAAATTCCGCCAAGAAGGATTACAACTGTAAACAGCGCCGGAAGAGCCTGCACGGTAGCCTTCAGGAACTCTCTCTTACTCATGACCACACCAGCCGGATAATTTCTCTTATGAGAAATAAACGCAACATAGATCATAAGAAGAATGGCAAGTAAAACGCCAGGAACCATACCGCCCATGAACAGCTTACCAATGGAAGCGCCAGATAACATAGCGTAAATAACCATCGGAATACTTGGTGGGAAAATCGGTCCTACAGTTGCGGAAGCGGCTGTGATAGCACAGCTGAACTCTGCATCGTAACCCTCTTTTTTCATCTGGTCGATCTCCATCAGACCAATGCCGGAAGCATCTGCGATAGCAGAACCGGTCATGCCGGAGAAAATAAGGGAAATAAATACGTTAACCTGTGCTGTACCACCTTTTAATCTTCCAAGAAGACCATTACAGAAAGAGAACAGCTTGTCTGTTACCTCACCTTCATTCAGCACGTTTGCCATGAAAATAAACAGCGGCGCTGCAAGCATGGTATAGTTTGCAAACATGTTACCAGTGATAACGGTAAATACCTGGCCCAGTTTGTCCGGAGCTGCAAGCAGAAAATATGTAATAGAAGCTGCAAGCATGGAGAAAGAAACAGGCATACGGATTATGAAGCAGATAGCCATAACCACAAACAACATAATAATCGGCATACTCATGATTCTTTTCCTCCTTCCTTGTATTCTTTAAATGCATTTCTGATATTGATACAGGTTCTGACAATGATCTCAGCCAGCATATACATAAATGGTGCAAAAACAACTGTATATGGAAGCTTCAGAACTCCTGTCACCATTTTCTTTCCAACCATGGACTGGAAACACGGTACAAAACAGATTACCAGCAGGATTAAAAGAAATGTATTGTAAACTACTTTAAAAATAAACTGGGTACGAGGTTTTACAGCATCGTAAACTAGACCAAATACTACGTGTTCATCAGCCTCCATTGCCTTACCAACGCCGAAGAACATGGTCCACATGTAACCCAGAACAGATACCTCATAACTCCATGTTACAGGAGTTTTGAAAAAATATCTGGATACGATCGTTACCATAAAGGTAAGGAAAATTACCAAAAACGTAATGTTTGGGATAAAAACGCCAAGGAAATCGACGATCTTTTTCCCGATCTTTTTGAAATTATCCACAGTTTCCTCTCCTCTCAGATTCACTTTTCTGCCATTGGTTTGTTCCATTTTACAGACACTACTGCAAAATGTATCACCTGTGCAGACAGGCCAAAAATCTGTTCTTTAATAAAAAGCCCAGGCCGTACACACAGCCTGGGACTTTTCTTTGTTATAAGTCAGACAGATGTCTCAAGTTTTGCTGTCAATTCATAGTTAATCACTATGTCTTGCCTGTTGTCACGACAATTCAGTTTACTCTTCTGCGGTTGTTGTATCAGCCATAGCCTGGATTTCGTTGTAAAGATCCATATCCCAGTCTTTGATCATATCTTCGTTTTCCATGTACTTAGCCTGAACTTTTTCTTTAAACTCGTTGATGTCAGGATATGTAACAGTAAGTCCCTGCTCCTCAAAGAATTTGATCAGCTCAGCTTCTCTGTCAAGTCTTGCTGTATCGTTTACGTCTCTTGCATATTCCATAGCCTCAGTAACAGCTTCCTGCTGAGCCTCTGTCATGCTGTTCCATGTGTCACCGTTGATACATGGCATGATGGAGTCAACAACGTGGTTTGTGATTGCGATGTATTTTGTTACTTCATAGAATTTTGCACTCTCGATACTTGGAAGCGGGTTATCCTGTGCATCTACAGCGCCAGTCTGAAGTGCAGTATACAGCTCACTGAAGGAAAGTGGTGTCGGGTTTGCACCAAGTGCCTCACCAAGGAACAGCCATGCTTCGGAGTTCGGCATACGGAGAAGTAATCCGTTCATGTCATCGTAGCTGTTGATCTCTTTCTCTCTTGTGTTGATTACACGGCTTCCAAGATAGAAGCTGGAAAGAGGTTTGATGTTCAGTGTCTCTTCAATCTGTGGACGGATCTTGTTAAGTCCGATGTCACCGTTGAGAACGCTTGTCATATGCTCATAAGAGCTGAACAGATATCCGGAAGCAAACATGCTGTAGGACGGAATCTGTGTTGCAATTGTCGGGAAGGAAATATATGCCAGATCTGCATCTCCGTTAAGAAGAGCATCGAACTCGTTCTCAGAAGAGAACAGAGAACCGTTGTCGTAGCATTTACATGTTACGGAACCACCGGATAATTCCTCTACTTTATCTGCAAACTCATACATAGCCTCTGTATGGGAGTCACCGCTTACAGATACTGATGTAAAGATCAGCTCTACTGCCGGGTCATTTGCTGCTGCAGCATCTGCTGCCTGTACACTGATGCTTCCTGTTAACAGCATTGTTGCTGCCATAGCTGTTGATAATACTGCTGCCATTAATCTTTTTTTCATTCTCTCATCCTCCTGATTTTTACACACTATGTGTTTTTGTTTCCCTTTTTTCACGTATATTTGTAACCCCAATTACAAATCTTAAGAAATACCTTTCAGCCGGCCTTCCTGCCCTTCTGACAAGAAGTAACCTTTATCCCCGGCCCTTTCAATACCTTTCGCATCTGCCTCACGGTCCCCACCGTTCCGGCAGTTATCTCTGATTACTTTCCAAAAAAGCTCTTGCGGAAGGTCTCTGTGATCGCACAGAACTCTTCAATTTCTAATTTCTTGCTTCCTGTAAGAAGCTTATAATCCTGTCTTCTTGACTGAAGTGTCATCGGCACACCTACCAGATTCATATGGTATTTGCTGTTTACCGGATATACCTGGCACTCAACCATGGAAGCAGCACCAAGGAAGTTCATAAGCTCCTGTGCTTTCTCCGGCTGCTCTTTATAGTTCTTGCAAAGCCATACATAAAGATCCGGATGGAAGTTTGCCATAACTCCTGAGTATCCTGCACATCCCATTTCCATGCTGCGAAGAAGTGTTGCTGCATTTGCATTAAAGATCTTTAATCCGGTGCCTTCAACTGCTTTGCATTTTGCTTCCAGCTGATCAAGATCACAGCAGGTGTCTTTCAGGAATGCAAATTTCTCAGTCTCTGCACACCATTTCAGAAGCTCTGGCGAAAGAAGTCTCTTGTATGGTGCCGGGCACTCATAAACACCGAACATATCTCCATCAATGTGATCCAGAAGATATTCGATATTTTTCTTGGCTACATCCTCGCTCTCGTTCTCTTTTGCAAACTGATTGGAAATGAAAACATATGCATCTACACCGGCATCAATTACAGTCTGAGCTTCGCGGATCTGATCCTCTACCTTCTCAGCGCAATGTCCGGAAGCGATAACTCCCATATGCTTTGGTGTATTGTTGATAATAAATTTTGCAAGCTCCACTCTCTCCTGTGGGCTCAGCTCAAACATTTCGCTTGACTGGCATACTGCGAAAATTCCGTCAACACCGTTCTTGTCATACCACTCAATGATTCGAAGGACTGCATCATAGTCGATCTTGTTGTCCTCTGTAAAAGGTGTAATCATAACCGGCCATACGCCGCCTGCAATTGTTTTTTTCATGCTCTTCTCCCTCTTGATGTTTACTTGTTACTGTTCACCGGTAACGTTCCGCGATGTGTTTTTATGAACGGAATGAACAACAACATTTACTATCCACTGCAACCGCGCAATTGCTTTTCAACTGTGACTATAGTATAATATAAATAATTTAAAATTGCTTTCAGCAAAATATTTAGTACTATTTTATAACTTTGTACAAAAAAGAATACAAAATAGCACAGCATAGTGCGGTAAACAGAGCAGAGTTACGGTTCACTTCGTTCACAGTAACACACTTCGCGGAACGTTACCAGTGAACAGTAGTAAAACAGACTGCAACACAATAATTCACTGACATAAGAAGAGGCGGCTTGAATGGAACAGGAAATATTTGACGATTACACATGGAACGAACATAAAAAAATATTGACAGCAGATAAACATAAGATCCCGGGGCTTAGAAATCTTTCTCATTTTACACCTATGGCACCTGGCGTTCCGGTTCCTCTGCATTATCACTCTGATATCATTGAGCTTCATTTTATGGTGAAAGGCCAGCGCAAGACTTACGTTATGAAAGGCGGTGTCCGCACCAGTTACTGTGCTACCGGAAATAACCTTTTTATCACCAGACCTTATGAGCTTCACACTACAGGACGTATTGCCCAGAACCGCTGCGAATTTTTTGCAATGCAGCTGGATCTGAAGGAGCACGATAATTTCCTTGGGCTGAACCAGCATTACAGCAATATTTTGTGCCATCGGCTTTTGAATATGGATCAGCACCTGTATCATGTAGGCAGTTCCCAGATTTCCATGCTGCGCACTGCCTTTAACCTGATTTCTTACGGAACAGAAGCCGACTCCATTGCCGGTGTCCAGTATCTGACCTGTGTACTTGCCAGCCTGAACTACCTGACTGCAGTTCCAGCCCAGGAAGAGATCAATGAACAGCTGAACAGTGACATCGGACATGCACTGAAATACATTGAGCAGAATATTGAAAGTCCCATTACTCTTCAGGAACTTGCCCAGGCATCCAACTATTCTCTTTCCCGTTTTAAAGCCAAATTTAAAGAGGAACTGGGAATTACTCCCGCTGAATACATTACCCTCCAGAAAATGGACCGGGCACAGATGCTTCTGAAGACCACAGATGATTCCATTACAGACATTGCTTACCAGCTGGGCTTTTCTTCCAGCAATTACTTCTGCTCTGTTTTCAAAAAAACTCTGAGCTACAGCCCGGCGGCATACCGCAAAAGTTTTTCCCAGTCATAGAAAATGCTGCAAAATCATTGCAAAAATGATTTTGCAGCATTTTTTTATTCCGCGTCCAGAGCGTGTTTGAAAAATCATTCCCTCAATCCGCGCACCCTGCTTTGCGGTATATTTTTCCCGGATTCAGCTTCAGCAGCTGAATCCGGGCTTAATACCATTACTATTCACTGACTTTGCAATATCACCTTTTTAATTGATTGCAAAGGTCTGCTGTGTATCATAAAATCCATCCTGATACATAACATAGATTTCATAATTATCTGCATTCATTCCCTGAAGCGGCACCGGAATGTTTTCGTAGAAATCCAGATAGGTGTCCATATGCAGACGGACCTCTGTTGTATCATAAACATAAGTGTTCTTCTCCCCTTTGAAAATGATCTGGGAGATCTGATGATCATAAGTGCCTATATAGAGCACTTTTCCTGTGATGTTATATGTCAGGGTATCTGCCGGAAGCACCTGGTCCGGCTTCTTGTTCCACAGCCATTTCCAGGTCTTCACTGGCTGCCACAATTCTCCTTTGATATAATTTTCATCCAGCTCCATAGGACTTGCAAGATCGTTGTAATCAATCCGCATTTCCTCTGCACGGTAAAAGGTTTTCTTAAGACAGTACTGATTCAGAACCTTCTCTGTATCATAGTCAAACTCGTAGGTCATTCCCTTCCAGCCGTTTTCTACATTTGCCGCATGACCGCACATTCCGAAGAAATGATTGCTGTCAGCCTCATAAATCGCTGCGGATGTGATCTTGGACCATACCGTAGGAATCTTCTTAATCTGCTTCACAGTACCTTCTGCTTCATTTACAGAATATACCAGCAGGTAGGATTCCTCTGTCTTGTCATAATAGTCGATGTCTTTCTTCCTTCTCCACAGGAAATGGTTATCAAACATAGTGATTTCTATAGTCTGGTCATCGCCATCCAGATCTGTATCAATCTGATATGCTGTATGCTGCTGGAACTGATAAATGAAATCGCCATCTGCTTTCAGCACATATTTTTCATAGTCTGTGCCTTCCCAGAATCTTGGATCGCAAAGAATCCACTGGATTTCCTTGGTTGTCCAGTTTACCTTGATCACAGATTCCAGATTGCGGACGCTGAGCAGAATAGTATCTGTCTCCGGCTGATAGGAAACCGTATTAATATGAGCCCAGTCAACCAGATTCTCGTATTTACATTTAATAATATCCTGAAGTTTCAGCTCATTTACCACCGCACCTGTCTGCCGGTCGATTTCCTCAACTTTATCTTCACAATGGCTCTGCATGGAGCTTGTAAGCACCAGAAGATTTCCGCCTGGCTCCTTCTCAATTACCTCATGATGACTTCCCCCGGAAAGATAATACATGTTGTAAGCTCTTCCCAGATAATCCATCTCATAAAGATTGGTAGACTGGGGCTTCTCCAGGTTCGGAACATATCCGGCAGTATCCTGCCAGATCATTCTGCAGTTGGAAAGCATGTAAAGACCATAATTTCCTGTTTCTTTGTTCATATACCAGCGAATATCTCCCATGCAATCGTATGCAAAAGGAAGATGAGTGCTCTGTCCGTAAACCATGATCAGATCATATGCAGATTCTCCACTGGTCTCCACAGGTTCGATCACATCCGTAAGAGACTCCGGCAAAGCTTCTGTTGTAATGGTGATTTCCTGGGAATCCTTCACTCTGCCGGAATCATCCAGAAGTTCCAGTACTACTGTATTATCCTCTCCCGGATAAAGACCGATGATGGGCACTCTGTGTGAACTGGCCGCATCTATCTCTCCGCTGATGTCCGCTGCTGCAGTTTTTCCCTTCACCGTAAAGCGCACTCCGTACTCTTCTTCTGTGTCAAAAAGTACTACTGCAGTTAATGGGGAAATCTGATATGGGTTGAGAATAACCATAGGATCATCCCATGTATATCCATTTTCCTGCTCTGCCTGCAGCTGCTGGTCAATCTCATAGGAGGTCGCCACCAGTGTTTTCGTCTGAGGGATTTCTGTCTGGATATCATTCGCGGAATCATCGTCTTCCTGAATGGAAATCGTGTTATCCACATCCATGGTAACATTCAGCTTCTGACCGTAATAGCCATATTTTTTCTTCCGTTTTTCTTTTACAGAATAGGGAATTTCCTGATTGGTAAGTTTCATGTAAGTATTATAAATTCCTCGCCGCTTTTTCCAGCAAAGGCCTGCAAACAATACAAGCAGCACCAGAAACAGAAGCAGAATGGTGATTTTTTTCTTTTTGCTCCATTTTTTCATACTGTAAGCTCCTCAAATTTTGTCGTTACGTCCGTACAGACTGCAAAGCCTGTAACGTCAAAATGGGTTCAAGGCTCTTGAACCCATTTTGACAAATTATATACTTATGCCTGACTGTACATATATCCCGTATTATAAAGAACACCGTCCAGTTCCAGGTAAATATTCCATTCCTGACCTTCCAGCCCGTCAACTGCCGTCCAGCCCTTAACTGTAACATTTGTTCCGTCATCTCCTTCAGAAGGAGTCTGGGTCAGCTGATAAGCTCTCTGGGACTCACCGCTTATCAGGATCAGCTTTCCAGCCTGCAGATCTGCTGCTGCGGTCTGGGTCAGGAAGCTTCCGTTCACACTGATCTTGCTTCCATCCAGCAGGAAATTCCAGCCATCTGGCAAAGCCTCTGCAGTGCTCACATCAATGCTGCTTTCCTCATAACTTGTCTCTCCAAGAGAACCAAGCACCTCCGGAACTGCTGATGGATCATATTTTCCTTCTGTATAAAGAGGCATGCGGAAAGAACGATAGGTCAGCGCATTATAAGTGTCACCGGAGATCGTCAGCTCAAAGCTCAGCTCTCCATTATCTACCTGATCAATATGTGTGGTCTTGGTCAGTCCCTGTACAAACATATCTTTCGGGTAATAATCACTGCGGTTTTCTTCATCGCTATGCAGGTGGGAGCCAGCTGTGATCCACAGATGATCCTGTGTTCCATCCAGGGAAGCCACACCTGAAATCCAGTCCGAATACCAGTCGGCGCCTCGCTCTTTACCATACTCAGTTACCTGGGAAACGGTCATGTTCTCTGTATCAATCTGATAAACAACCGCACGGGAATATACGTTATCACCACTTACACGGTTATCGCCATCCACACGTTTTACCTTGGCAGTACCATTGTCAAAAAGAGCAATATCTCCATTATCCAGAATGGAAACATTATGCTGTGCATAGAACCATTCGAAATCTTCTCCTTCCGGAGTAAAGAAGTAAGACGGATCCACACCATCCCAGCCTGTAGGATCTCCAAGGATCCATGCCAGGGATTTGTCCTCTTTATTTACTGCTACAATGGCATCTTTGTGTCTTGCAGAAAGAAGAACCAGATCATTCTCTGCATCATAGGCAAGACCATTATTATGGAACCAGTCAGCTTCCTCACTTCCGTCTGAATCCATAGAAGCAGACTGTCCATCTTCCTGGCTGATGAGATCTTTCATGTCAAGCTCCCATACAACAGCACCGGTCTCGCGGTCAATTTCTACCACGTAGTCCTCAACTGTGCTTAAGTCCGGGCTGTCAGAAGCCACCAGGAGATTGCCATCCGGAAGCTCCACGAAATCGTGATGCTGGCCACCAGGAATCATGTATTCGCGGTAAATTTTTCCCAGAAGGTCGACTTCGATCATTCCTTCTTTATAATAGCTGCTCTTCAGCACATAGGATGCAGGCATGAGAAGATGCCCATTCTCCAGCTGGTGAACTCCGAGAGTTCCGCCAATATTGGTAAAGAATCTAATATCTCCGGCCGCATCTACTCCATACAGGGTTCCCATAGTGGAGCAGACAAAAGTCAGGTTCGAATAATCGTAACTTGCCTCGCTTTTCATCTCTGTCTGGATTGTACCGTAATCAACACCTATATCTTCTGTTGTTACTTCAAAGGTAGCCGAAGTTCCATCATCCAGAGTGATTACAACCTCTGTGGTATCATTGTTGTAAAGACCATAAATCGGGACGATATGCTCCGTTGCCTCCTCAAAAGTCCCCGTCACATCGTTCTCTGCGGATTTCCCTTTCACAGTAACAGTTCCGCCGCAGGCTTCCTCTGTGGAAAAAACGGCAACTGCACTTAAAGGGGACATTCCATATGGATTGACTACAATCAGCGCCTCATCAAGGCTGTAGCCGTTAGACGCCTCCTGAAGGAGTGCTTCATCAACAGCAGTCTGCTGTGCAAACCGGTCAGTTACTTCCAAGGCTGTCGCCTGGGACTGGGTATCTGCTGCTTCTGCTGCCTCGGAATCTGCATTCTCTGCACCCTCGGCAGTTTCTGTTTCCGTCTCATCTGTTTCTGTCTCTGCTGCAGTTTCTTCCTCTGCTGCAGTTTCTGTTTCTGCTGCAACTGTAGTAATAGAACCCGCTGTCATTGTCATCATTACAAGTATTGCAGCCAGTTCCCGATATCTTTTATTCTTCATGCCAGCCTCCTGTGCAATTTTATGATTTCTCAAACACGATCTAATACAAAATCCGCATTTTCATACCACCGTCATGGCAACGACGGATTGTTTGCATTTTTTATCATCCTTATAATGCGCAGTGATATTCCTCTGCCTCAAATGGATAGCTAAGCTCCAGACCTTCTGCATTCTCGTCAATCTCAAATGCGATCCAGCCCTCGTTGGAACCGAAATTCAAAGTGGTTCCTGCCATACGTGTCATACCAAGCTCTGTAATGAACTCATCATCCATTCTGCTGTATTCATTTCCTTCACTGTCAGTCAGCTTCAGATTCGCCCAGTCCAAAGTCTCCTTGCTGCCGTCTTTCTCGATCTTCAGCTTAATCATACAGAAGGTCTTACCTGCGTCAGCTTCCTTCTTGTAGTCGCTTGTCTCCACACCTGTATAGCCAAGTTCTACACTTACATTCTCAAGAGAGGAATTGATCTCCACATCTTCTACTGTAATATTCCATCCTGCTGCGGAAACAACCTCGCCGTATGCATCGCTGTTTGCAGTCTTGGCTGCTGTACCAGCAGAACTGCCTGCTGCTTCTGTCTCCTTGCTGTCGGCCACCTCTGCACTGTCTGCTTCTGTTGAATCACTACTTGCAGAATCCTCACCTGTACTCTCTGCTTCTGCAGCCGTATCATCTGCCTCTGCGCTGTCTTCTTCAGCGGAATCAGTACTTGCAGAATCTTCACTTGTATCTTCTGCTTCTGTGCTGTCAGTCTCTTCCTTAGCATCAGCCTTGTCTGCGGCAGCTTCTGTCTTGGTATTCTCTTCTTTCTTTGTATCATTTGTGCCACCACAACCAGCCATTAAACCAGCCACCAGAACGGCCCCCATTACCTGTAATAAAACTTTTTTCTTCATTTTTTTACTCCCTTTATTTTTCTGGTATAACTTTATTTCCCTGGAGCATGTTTGAAATAAATATTCTGCAAAATGTGCTGGAATCATTTTTCAAACACGCTCTGGTCGTGTTATCAACTATTATAACATAGTTCCGCAATAAAGTAGAAACACTTTCTTAATATTGCCTGTAAAAATTTAAAGCTTTACTGTTTCAACCATTTACAGCAACACGCTTCGCAAAATGTTACCAGTGAACAGCAGCATTACATCACTTAATTTTTATATTTTGTTCCAAATCATAAAATTCGTTCTGATATACAACATAAATCTCATAATCATCCGCTTCCATTCCCTGCAGCGGTACCGGAATGTTCTCATAGAACTTCAGGTAAGATTTCGTATGAAGACGGATGTCTGTAGTATCATAAACATAAGTATTTTTCTTTCCATGAAAAATAATCTGGGAAATCTGGTGATCATAAGCGCCTGCATAAAGCACCTGTCCGGTAAGATGCAATGTAATCTCGCCGTCATCCAGTACCTGTTCCGGCTTCTTCTGCCAGAAGAACCAGGTCGCTTTTACAGGCTGATATAATTCTCCCATAATATAGTTGTCTTTTATTTCCATGACTGCTGCCAGATCATTCCAGTCAATTTTCATCTCTGATGCGCGATAATAATAGCTTTTGATGCTGAACTGATTGATCAGCTCTTCTGTATCATAGTCAAACTCATAGTTCATTCCTCTTCGTTTATCTTCAGAATCCTTCACATGACCGCACATGCCGAAAATATGATTACTGTCAGCATCATAAATAGCAGAAGAAGTAATGGTAGACCATACAGTAGGAATCTTTTTAATCTGCTTTACTGTCTTTTCTGCTTCATTTACAGCATAAACCAACAGATAAGATTCTTTTTCACCATCAAAGTATTGCAATACATCGGACTTTCGTACTTTTACATAATGATTATCAAACATACTGACTTCTATTGTCTGGTCATCTCCATCCAGATCTGTTTCCATCTGGTAGGCAGTATGCTGCTGGAACTGATAAACAAAATCTCCTTCCGGCTGAAGCACATATTTCTCATATTCTGTGCCTTCCCAGAATCTCGGATCGCAGAGTATCCACTGGATTTCCTTTGTCGTCCAGTTCAATTTGACTACAGATTCCAGATTTCGCGGACTGATCACAATGGTATCTGTCTCCGGCTGATAAGACACGGTGTTTAAATGAGTCCAGTCAACCCGGTCCTCATATTTCCCGCTAAAAATGTCTTCCATTATCAATTCATTTACAACTTCTCCGGTCTGTCTGTCAATTTCCTGGATTTTGTCCTCAATGTGTCCTTCCAGAGAACTGGTCAAGACCAGAAGATTTCCGTCCGGCTCTTTTTCGATTACTTCATGGTGATTTCCACCCGCCACATAGTACATGGTGTAAGCGCGTCCCAGATAATCCATCTCATAGAGATTGGTTGTCTGCGGTTTGTCCTGGGATGGCATAAAAGCTTCATTGGAGGCAACTATCATCCTGCTATTTGACAGCATGTAAATTCCAGAAGTAAATTCTCCGCTCATGTACCAACGGATATCTCCCATACAGTCATAAGCAAATGGAAAGGTTGTACGCTGTCCATATACCATAGTCAGTTCAAATGCAGATTCACCGCTTGTTTTCACCGGTTTCACAGCATCATCCAGTTTATCCGGAAGTTCATCCGTTGTAATAGTGATTTCCTGGGAATCTGTAACCTTGCCTGATTTATCCAGAAGCTCCAGAACAACTGTATTTTCCATTGCCGGGTAAAGACCGATCACCGGGATTCTGTGTGAAGCAGCAGATTCCACTTCTCCGCTGATATCTGCGGCTTCCGTTTTTCCCTTGACCGTAAAACGCACCGCACACTCTTCTTTTGTGTCGAAAATAATCACCGCTGTCAATGGAGAAACCTGATAAGGATTCTGGATCACCATAGGCTCCTCCCAGCTGTATCCATTCTCCAGCTCAGCCTGCAGCTGCTG
This sequence comes from Ruminococcus sp. Marseille-P328, assembly GCF_964249465.1. NCBI lineage: Bacteria > Bacillati > Bacillota > Clostridia > Eubacteriales > Oscillospiraceae > Ruminococcus > Ruminococcus sp. Marseille-P328. Next base: position 283,674 of record NZ_CAXUBQ010000001.1, read on the forward strand.
GTCGATTTCATAAGAGGATGCTATACGTGTGGTTTCTTTTGGAATGTCTGTTTCGATCTCATTTGCAGAACCGTCATTCTCAGTTATGTAAACCGGATTCTCCAGATTCATGGAAGCATTCAATTCCTGGTCATAATATCCATATTTTTTCCTTCTTTTTTCTTGAACAGAATACGGAATCTCCTGACCAGTAAGCTTCATATATGTATTATAGATTCCACGGCGCTTTTTCCAGCATAGAGCGGCAAACAGCACAGCTAAAATTAAAAATATAATAAATACAATTTTTGTTTTTTTATTCCACTTTCTCATTTTCCCAAATCCCTGATTTCCGGAAGTTGAAGCCAGAACAGCACTCCGTTCTCCATATTTTGGGCTCCGCAGCTTCCTTTATGTTTATCCACGATCTTTCGGACCACAAAAAGTCCAAGACCAATGTTACGTACTTCATTCTCAGATGTGACTGGTTTCTTCTTCTGGGAAGTTGTGTAAAAGCTGTCCCAGATATGCTCCATCTGCTCTTCTTTAATCTGCTCTCCATCGTTGTAGACTTCCATGCGTATCTGCTTTTTCTCTTTCTTCAGAGTAATCCGGATCCGCTTTCCCTGCTCTGTATGCTGAAACGCATTCATCAGATAATTGTTTACTGCTCTTTCCAGATACATGCGGTTTCCGTATGCGAAACAGTTCTTTTCGATTTCCTGTTCCACTTTGATCTCGTTTTTGCGGAACATAGCATCATATCGAAGAAGCAGATATTCTATCATTTCTGATACATTTACACGGCTCATTTCCATGGAACTCATCTGATTGTCCAACATGGAAAAATCAAGGAGTTCTCCTACCATTCTGGACATTTTGTCCAGCTCCTCGTGAATGGAAGAATAATAGTAGGAACGATCAATCTTATCTCCTGCGATTTCCAGCATTTCCACCTGGCTGGACACTACTGCAAGAGGTGTTTTTAATTCATGGGAAATATTCGCCACAAATTCTCTCTGGCTTTCCAGAAGCTGATAGTCAGACTGCTTTGCTTTTTTCTCGGTACTTGCTTTACTCATTTTTTCCAGGAAATAGCTTAATCCCACCATCAGAAGCAAAACAACCGCCAGATATAATCTGGTTCCCTCAATCACTTCCAGAACTGACTGAACATCTTTTCGCAGGTAAACATAGAATGTATGTCCATCCTGTATAATCTTCCCACGAAACATCAGAATATGCCTGGATTCCATGCGACGCTGTTCCAGGGTTCCTTCTTCTGTGTACTGGGCAATTTTGTTTTCTATGTACTTACGGGCATGCGTGGTCTTCAGAGATGATCTGGACGTATAAATCTGCTCATAATTTTCATTCGCAATTACAGTCTCAAATTTTTCTTTCTGATAATCACCAAGTGTTTCTTCGTCGTCCTCGCTAAGTTCCTCAAGATCCATGTCATGGATATCTTCATACAGCTGACGCATGATTCTGGCCTTTGATGAAGTATATATGGGATAACAGCACACGCTATACAGCATGACTGCCACCGCAAAGGCAATAATCTGAATCCACAAAGCTTTCCCATCTCTCCAGAAATTTTTTTTAATTTTCATGGATGTCCTCCCCGAAGATGTAGCCCACGCCGTAAACAGTCCGGATATAATTGCAGCCTTCTCCCATTTTTTTCCGCAGCTGCTTCACCAGAGTATCAATGGTCCGCACATCACCTGTATAATCGTATTCCCACACCGCATTCAATATGGTATCTCTGGGCAGAACAATTCCCGGATGCTCCATGAAGTAAATCATCAGATCAAATTCCTTCCTGGTAGTGGGGATATGCTGCTCTTTGTAAAATAAAAGCTGTGCATTTACATCTGCCTGCAGATCATTGTATTCCACCATAGTCCGCAGCTTCCCGGCACGCTTCAGCACCGCCTCAATGTGCATTTTCACAAGTGCAAGAGTAAAGGGCTTGGTGATATAATCATCCGCACCTTTCTCGAATCCGCTCATCTGGTCTGCCACTGCCGACCTTGCAGACAAAATAATAACCGGAACCTCCGATATTTTCCTGATCTCTTTCAATACGGTATATCCGGAAATATCCGGCAGCATAAGATCCAGAAGGATCAGATCCACCTTCTGCTTATTCTGGCAAAAATATTCCAGGGCTTTGTTCCCGGTCAGTGCTGTCTCTACTTCATAGTTCTGAATCCTCAGAAAGTCAGAAATCGTCTGTGCTAATTTCGGTTCATCCTCTACAACAAGAATCTCTATTTTTTTCACGGCTCTTTCCTCTCTCTTAAAGCCTGTCGCTAGAACGTGTTTGAAAAAGGCTTTCTGTATTTCAAACAGGCTTCAATGCTCTGTAAATCGTTGCGGTTTCCCATCAGACAGAAGCCGCAATTTACTTTAATATAGTATCATGTGATTTTGATGGAAATATGAGAAAATAAGTTTTCTTTTGACACAGAAAAATAAAAATGCCACAAAATCACCACTTTCCGTGACTTTGCGGCATTTTTTTAAGCAACCACTTCCAAATTTTGTTTTCTCATGACTCCCTAAAGGACCTCTATCTGGCAAGCTTTCATCGCTTCCAGCGCCCGTTCATGGCTCTCCGGCGTCACTCCGGCGCAGCAAAGAGAATCTACCATGATCGGTACCTCCGGCAAAAATGCTTTCAACAGCATGGCATTGGAAATCACACAGATATCTGTGCAAAGCCCTACCAGTGTAATGCTGTCAATGGTCTCTGATTTATTAAATTCTTTCAGGACTTTTCCAAGAGTTTCGCTGCCAAAGGTTGGCTTATCAATGGGTCCGGACTCCAGAAGCTCTGCAATCTCCTCCCGGATCTCCCAGCCGTAGGTGCCGCGGATGCAGTGCTCTACAGGAAGCATTCTGCCCTCCTGGGTCTGCAGATAATCCCCGCCGTGAGTATCCCTGGTCGCCAGCACAAGACCATTGAAATTCTTCACTCTGTCCACCACATTAGGCACAATGGCTTCCGCCTCCGGTGTGCCAAGCGCTCCGTCAATAAAATCATTCTGCATATCGATCACAACTAAAATATCCATATTTTCCCCCGTACTTCACATGTTTTTTGACAGAATTTTTCTCAATTCATCCCAAACGCCACATGTTTTTGTAAAACTTATTTAGATTAACTATACCACTTTATTGGAATTTCGTATACCGAAACGGTCAGATTTCTGAAAAATTTTAAAAATATATGTTACTGGTTCCTCTGTGACCAGTAACCGCCCCGCGATGCAAAGAAATCATGCATTCGCATGATTTCGCGCCGCAATTCTCGAGTTTTCTGTGAACTACGTTCACAAAAACACCTCGCGGAATATCACAAATACCTTCCATATAAATTTTCCACTCGTTATGAATAATAATGTTTTGATGAATCTTTTCATATATAGTATAATACAATTAACAACCACAAAAATTTAACACCACTCACATACAAGGAGATTACCATGACCAAGGAGAAATCCCCTGCCCGCCAGGGACCAAGATACATTTTCTATTTTCTGATGCTCGCCATTCTTGGATGGTTCATTTTCATGCAGTTTTTCGGTGCTGATGAAAGAACTGTCAGCGGAAACTCTCCGTCCCTCCTCTATCCCGGAACCTTTACCTGGGAAAAATCTGACGGCACCACTGAAGAAATCACAGTTCCCGGTTCCTATGATGTTCCCGCAGGCGAAACCATGGTCATCACATCTACCCTTCCGTCAGATTTTGATGCCTCATCTATAGCGATTCGTTCCTCCCTGCAGGACGTAAACATATACATAAACGGCACCTTAAGAGAACAGTACAGCACCAGTAAAACCCGTCTGATTGGGAAAAATTCCGCCAGCCGTTTCATTTTCTGCTCCACCTCCCATGAAGATGCCGGAAAGGAGCTCCGCATTGAACTGACCACCTACACCTCCAACTATTCCGGTGTTGTGAACCAGATTTTCTGCGGAGATAAAGCTGACATCTGGCAGCTGATCTTTAACCATTACGGACAGGCCACTTACATCGCATTTTTCACCCTGTTTGCAGGACTGACCACCATTCTTTTCAGCCTTACCCTTGGTTTTGTGTACCACACAAGCTTTGACATGGAATATCTTGACTGGTGCATGATAATGGGAGCAACCTGGATGCTGGGTGAGTCCAAGATCCGCCAGCTGCTGATTCCAAACTCATCTGCCCTGGCTTCCTTATGCTTCGTTATGATCCTTCTTGGACCGATTCCCCTTCTGCTTTATGCAGACAATGTACAGAATGGGCTTCACCGCAGACTTTATCATATTGTAATCGGAATCTCCCTACTGGATTTTACAGTCTGCTCTATTCTGGCCATAGCAAATATTGCAGACTACATTGAAACCCTCCCCCTGGGACAGATCATACTGATAGGTACATTCCTGATGGTGTTTATCCATCTCTGCCTCTACATCCGCCACAGAAAAAAAGCCTCAGACCATCTTCTGCTCCTGGCTCATTTGCTCGTTTTGCTTTGCGTTGCAGCTGAATGCGTCTCTGTATATTTTGTCACATCCCTGTCCGGTCTTTTTATCGGCATTGGAATGCTCATTCTGCTGTTTGTCAACATTGTCCGAACTCTTCGAAGCATTCAGCATATAGAGAATGCGCGCCAGCAGCTGGAGCTGGAACACAAACAGAAGCAGACAGAGAACCTTTCCCTGCAAATGATGCAGACTTTGTCCACCACCATCGAGGCTAAAGACGAATACACCCGCGGACATTCCTACCGGGTTGCAGAATATGCCGCACTTATTGCAGCCGAACTTGGATGGTCTTCAGAGGAAATCCAGCAGTTAAAGCATGCCGCTTACCTTCATGATATTGGAAAAATTGGTATTCCGGATCTGATCTTAAACAAGCCCTCCAGACTTACAGATGACGAGTATAATCTGATAAAAAAACATACCGTCGTCGGTGCAGAAATACTGAAGGATATTACCTTTGTCCCTCATATTGTTGAAGTGGCCAGAAATCATCACGAACGGTATGATGGAAATGGATATCCAGACGGGCTTTCCGGTGTCGAAATTCCCATTCATGCACGCATCACCGCAATGGCAGACAGCTATGATGCCATGAATTCCCGCAGAATTTACCGAAATGCACTTCCTCCGGAAATGATCCGGGAGGAAATCAGTAAGAACCGCGGGAAACAGTTTGATCCGGAAATTACAGATGTATTTTTAAAGCTATTAGATGAAAAGCGTGTTGTTCTCCACAATATCCGCACACAGGAAATAACAGCTCCACCAGAGGCTGACCACACCATTAACAAATTCATTTCAGAAGTAGTCAGCACCATAAAGAACCAGGAGGATTCAAAGAATTATGATTTCCTGACCGGTCTTCCTATGAGAAGCCTTGGAGAGCGGCTTATTGCAGAATTCATGCAGGAACATAACGGCTGTCTTATTTTCCTTGATATGGATAATCTGAAAAAAATCAATGACGTTTATGGACACATGGCCGGTGACCGCGCCTTAAGGAATCTGGGAACCCTGCTTTCACGCTATACAGCCAACGGTATTGCCTGTCGTCTTGGTGGAGATGAATTTCTTCTGTTTCTGCCAGACATAAGTGCTGAAAATGTGTCGAAACTAACGACACGGCTTTTCCACCACTTCCATTCCATCGCAGAAGCTGATCCTGAAATCAAAGATGCTGCTCTGTCTGCCGGTTTGTATATGTGCACTACCAGCGATACCTTTGCAGACTGTTATTCCAAAGCAGATAAGGCATTATACAATGTAAAGCAAAATGGTAAAAATCACTTTTCCTTTTATCATCAGATCAGTCATTCCTCTTCCGATTCACCAGGTACTGCCAGGGATCTTCAGCAGGTGGCAGACGCGCTTCGCAAAAGTGGCAGCTATGCAGGTGCTCTTGAACTGAATTACCGGGATTTTTCCAGACAGTATGAATATATGCAACAGCTCATTATCCGAAGCGGAAGCCGCTGCTACCTGGTAATGCTCACACTGGAAGCCACTTCGGACACTCCCGCTCATATTGAAGAAATTGAGCAGACACTTTCCCATATGGAACAGGCTATCCAAAACACCATCCGGCGTGTGGATATCTGTACCAGATACAGTTCCATGCAGTATCTGATCATCCTGTTTCAGCCGGTTGAATCTCAGATTCCCAATATTATGGAACGTATTTTTATGCAATACTATAGAAAGGCAAAAAGCACTAACTTTCTGCCCACATATAAATATCTGTCTATGGCAGAAAATAATATGGATACAAATCAAAAATAAAAGCTTCTGACAGATACAGGATTTTTCAGTCCTGTGTCTGATTCAGAAGCTTTTATTTTTGGGGGATGACCATATCACTTTGAATATTTCTCTACTTTTTCCTCATACTCTTCCTGACTTGTTATCTCATGCTTCACAATATGCCCATGGTTCTTTTTCTTTGCAGTCAGATTTCTGCCAGGTCTTGGTGCATACTGATCCTCCGGAATCTCCAGTGCATTTGCAACTGCATGAATAATCCCATTACTGCTGTAGGTTGCTCCACTTACCGCGTCTACATTCAGACTCTGCTCAGCCTTCATCTGCTCGATTACAGCTGGTGCTGCCCTGAAAAAGTATTCCTCTGTATCACAATAGGAAAGAATGGAAATATCCGTTACCTTCTGTTTTTCAACTGTAACCTGAACCTCCACATCACCTCGAAATGCATCGGCCGAGCCGGTATAAATGCCATCTGTCAGATTCTGAAAACGTCCAGCCTCTATAAAGGATTGCTTATCTTCAGATTCTTCCTGTTCGGGTTTCTTCCCTTCACCTTCCTCATTTCCCAGTGCTTTATTCACAGCTTCAATCAAGCCGTTACTGCTGTAAGTCGCTCCGGAAACTGCATCTACATCTGTATTCTGCCTGCTGATCATCTCCTGGAAAATCCTGTTTTTCGCTCTCTCCATATAAGACTTATCATCTGCATAATCATCCAGTACAAGCTCCGTTATCTTCCCATCGGCAACCTTTACCGTAACCGTCACCTTGCCTCTGTAGCCCTCACCGGTTCCTGTGTAAATACCATTCTGAAAGTTACCTTCAGCATTATTTTCTGCCGTTTTTTTCACTGAATCTGCCATTTTCTCTCTAGCCAGATTTCCTGCTATAAAGAGCTGTGACACCATGATTGTAATACAGGTAACGCCCACTCCGATCAGCACTCCATATCTGCTTCTAAAGCGCGCATTTCCTTTCGGACACCAGCTTACACACTTCTGACAGCTGATACATTCTCCTCCGGCAATCCGGTCTTTCTTCGTAAGATCCATCCCCATGGGGCATTTCGAGGTACATAAATGACATTTTCCGCACCCGTCCCGCGGCTTATCAATTTTCAGGAAAGACGCCTGTGAAATCAGTGAATAAATTGCTCCCATAGGGCAAAAATATCTGCAAAAAAATCTCTGCACAAACAGTGAGCCGATAAAGATCACAAGAAGCAGAATTCCTCCAACAGAAAGCAAAGGCTTCAGTCCCGGCCAGTGACCAAATGAAACATACTGCCCAAACACCTGCCACAGGCCGGCTGTTTTCACAGCTGTTACGCCACTCCATACGAATATTATAAAGTAAAAAAGCACTGCATACTTGGCAAATCTGAATATCCGATCAGCCTTTTTCAGATTTCTTTTTCCCGGAAATAATGCCCGCAATCTATGTGAGCCAAACCATAACAAATCCTGCACTGCCCCAAAGCTGCAGAAAAATCCGCAGAAAAACCTTCCCACAAGTACTGTTGCCGGCACAGTTGCCACCAGCATCCATACAGAATACTTCACACTTTCCCAGGAAATATTTCCCTTGTATATGCAGGAAACAATATTTCCCACAGCTGCAAATTCCCCTTCAAATAAGCCCGGAATTAAAGCGAAGGACAATATCTGGATAACCACTTTGATCCAGTTGATTTTCTTATTTTTCAGAAAGTTTTTTCTGTTCATTCTTTATACTCCTTAGAGCGGGTCTGAAAAAGACTCTAATACAAGTCTTCGATTGTAAGCAGCACCGCGTTTTCTCGCACCGCCCTTTCCTTTACTGACTCTGTGAAACCAGACTTGCTGAAAAACATAAGATACTTTTCCTCTGCATTTTTAAACATTTCTGCAGCCATAACCAGGTCATCATACTCTTCCATAGGCATTGGTTTATTTCGAAACTTACATTCACAGAGCAACACTTTCTTTCCCGTTTTATCAAACGCAAGTATATCAACATCATCCTGCGCTTTTATCAATGGATTATTCCCCCACCATTTTATATGGAATAAACGGAAGTTTCTTCGCAGGAAAGCTCCAGGCCCAGCATGGAATAATAATTCTGATTTGTAAAAAGGAATCTGTACCAGAACTTATAATAATTATCTGTTATCTCATAAATCCCTTTTTTACTTGTTTCTGGCTCGGTACAGGGAACACACTTCTCAATTAATCGCAGAGTCTGCAATGTAAGCATATATTTGCTGCACTTGCTTTTCTCTTCATGAATTCGATCTGCAATCTCACGAATCTTATTACATCCATTGGAAATCGCCTCTAAAATGGAATTGTATACCGAAGGCTCTCTCAATTCAATCCTCAAAAGTGTCTGGGGTTCATCATTCAAAAAAGTCCCTTCCGTAAGCAGATTATTTTTTATATTTTCCTCCAGTGAAATCTCAGAGGAAAACGCCTCCAGATGTCATTGAAGGATTCGGTTCTGCCAGAAAAGGAAGCTCATCAATAATCAATACCAATTTTTCGTCTGAATTTTTTCCTGTAATATATTCAAATGCAGCTTCCCAATTTTGAAAAGAAGATATAAAAGAGCCTTCGAAAAATGTTTGCACCATCTTGGAAAAGTCCAGAAGATTCAAAGAATCATTCTTCTCTGTGCAGAAAAAAACAGGGCTTTATGTCTGCCGGCAAATTCTCTTAAGCAGCCTCCTCGTTGTCAAATCATAAGCGCCGTAAACAAAATATACTACTTGCAGTAGTATACTTATAAATAGTATATTTTGTTCTGTGATATTTTCAATCGATTTTCCATATTATTTTAAGAAAATATGTTCGCCAGTTTCCATATCCTCTACATCCAGGTAAATTGCCCTGCACTTTTGGGGCAATTCTTCCATGTGCATAAGCTCAAGCCAGTTTTTGTTCCAGTCGGTGTGCCAGTGACCGAAATACCAGTGTTTGAAAGATCTGCCCTTCTTGTCGCCGCTGCCATCTGCAAGCATCTCATTAGTCTGGTTCAACTTGTCACATACCCATTGAAAATAGTTCTGAAGGGGTTCTTCTTCCCTGGCTACGTGGTAGTAGCCAAGCGTTTTCACTCGGTATAATGGGCAGGTGTGTGTGATCGCATAGTCTACTTCATAATCTTCTGCTTCCAGATTCTTATTGGAATTGGCGTAATCAGAGTCTGTAGGAAGCTTTTTGGCCATCATCGCAATGTAGTCTCCATTTTTTTCTGCAGCTGGTAATAATTACTCTCTTTTCTTCATATACATTGTTTTGCGTCCTGCGCCAGTTCGTATTATAGCACCCTCATCAACCAGTTTTTTTAATGCTGATTCTACTGAGGAACTTCCAAGACTAGGACATGCAACCAGTGCATCATGTTTCGAAAACTTTCCGAGCGTGTTTTCTGAATATGTCTTTACAACATCATATGCCTTGCTTTTTTTTCCTGTTTTTTCAGCTAATACTATTCTTGCCTCAAACTCTCTATAGCACGATAGAATAATTCCTAACATATATTTAATAAATGGCTTGGGATCATTCTCTCCCTCATACCAGTTTTGATCCGCATTTTGCAAAACTTCATAATATGTTTCTTTTGTATCCGCAATAGCTTTTTCTATACTGATATACTGCCCAACAATATATCCACTTCGATATAGGAGCAATAATGTTAATAGTCTGCTCATTCGTCCATTTCCGTCATTGAAAGGATGAATACATAGAAAATCTAATATAAAATTAGGTATCAGAATGAGCGGATCTACAATACCATCCCCTATAGCTTTGTTATACTCATTGCAAAGTCGTTCTACTGCATCTGGGGTTTCGTAAGGTTCTAATGGCTTAAACAACACCACTTTCTCTCCATTTTCAAGCATCATATCAATCTCATTTGGAGTGGTCTTATATTTACCAGCATAAGAAAATGCAGTATGTTTTAACATCTCACCGTGAAGCTGCAAAATATAATTACTTCGAACAGGAATTGCTTCGTAAGCTTCATGGACAATATTTAGGACATTACGATATCCAAGTATTTCTTCTTCATCTCTATTCCTGGGCGTTGTTTTATCTTCCACAAGCTGTTTTAATCTTGCATTTGTTGTCACAATACCTTCTATCTGATTCGAACTTTCTGTACTCTGTATTTTCGCAATTTCAATCAGGCGATTAAGTTCAACGGGCTTTTGTCTTAGATACAGATCTTGTTTTCCTTTATACTCATGGATTTGTGCAACATATGCCAGAATCTCATTATCCCAGGTCCTTTCCTTAAGTTTGGAATAATCAAATACTCTCATTCCAACTCCTTTCTCCCAAGCTTCTTTTCTTTCTCCCAATATTGGCGCATTTTTGGGAGATATTCAAATATGTTGGGATAATAATATTATTGTCCTTTTTTCTTATCCTTTCAGCAACTGCACTGCCCCGCCACAGACCTTTTCGTGCACATATGCATCTCTGAATTTAATTTAAAGCTTATACTCTTCAATCATGCATTCATGTACTTTCGTTCTCTTATTATAATTCACTCCAACCAGAAGTGCATTTCCAGCATATTCTTCCAGACTTCTGCAATATTCTTTTCTTTTAATCTGGCTGATTGCCCCATCTGCACTCTTGTCCCATTTCAGCTCTACCACAAGTGCCGGTTTATCCTGAAATTTCTTACGTGGAATAAATACAATATCCGCAAATCCCTTTCCGCCAGCCAATTCCCTGTGCATTGTATAAAAATTCCTTGCAGCATATAAAGCAAGAGAAATCGTATAACTCAAGGCGTTTTCATCATTATACTGAATATGAGACGTTTCAAAATGAGCCAGTTGTATTCCTTCCGCAACCTGTTGTGGCCGTCTCTGCCAGATTGCATTTAACGTGTCAGCAGATTGCTTCAGCGCAATTGATACCTCCCCCCAGTCCGATGCAGCTACACTGTTAACATACTCATTTCGCACTTCATTATTCGGAATCTTCACCACCTTATTCTCCGAATCATAAGCCAGATAACCCAGATGAATCAACAATGTCAATACATCGTCCTCTGTCCGGAAGGTTATCATATCGTTAGTAAAACTTCCCGTATTAACCGGAATCCTTTCCCCTGCAATCATGCTCAAAACATCATCCTTCAGGCCATCAAAATTCATATCAATATAAACCTGCAAGGCCTCGAATGTTTCTGTCTGATTCCAGTAATTCTCTATTTTTCCAAAGAGCATACTGTTTACAACAGAGCGAGGACTATACACCGACGCCGCCATGGAAAATGAATATCCATCATACCAGGCTTTTACCTCCTGTGTCCTTATCCGTTTCCATATTCTCATAGCATAAGTATATAACATTTTTTTACTTTTGACTACCTTAGAGCCTGTTTGAAAAAGGCTTTCCGCAAGATGTACGTTACACTTTGATCTCCATTCTCTTTTTAGAATGTGTTTGAGAAAGGGTTCGTCTATAAACTTCATTTCGCAAAGTTTAATTACACCATCTTTTCTGATATCTTGTTGCCGTAAACATTAAAACAATATTACAATTATTCTTTCACACTATTCTTGCCAACCGGCGACAGCACTATTAAAGAAGCCAAAAATACAGGCGGTACTCACCTTTCCTGAATACCAGCCTGCATTTTCCGAGGTTTTTTCAAAATTTTATAGCAATTTCTATCTTCAACTTAATTTATTAACCGCTTCTGCCAGTTTCAGATACTCCTGGTAATGTTTCTTATACCAGTCTTTCTTCTCAGAATCCGGTTTGTAAATCTTAATACATTTCGCAGCCATATGCTCTGCTGCCACTTCCAATGTCTCGTAAATTCCAGCTCCCACAGCAGCATACATAGCGGCTCCCTGTGCACATGTCTGGTCACTGTCCAGAATGTGTATCTCACGTCCGCTTAGGTCAGACAACATCTGCATAACATAAGGTGATTTCTTAGAAATTCCACCTACCGCGATCATCTTTTCAATATCAATTTCCTGTTTCTCGAAGCCCTCAATCAGACGGTACAGACCACATACAGCTCCAAACACAAGACTGCGGTAGAGATACGGCGCATCCATTCCCAGCGATAATCCGGAAATGGCAGATCTCTGGAAATCGTCTGTATTTGGATAACGGCGTCCATTAAACCAGTCCAGTGCAATTGGGAATGGCTCTTCCGGAAGTTCTTCCGCCTTCTTCTGCAGCATAACCAAAATCCGATCTTCGACTTTTTTGTATAGTTCATCTGAAATACCAGAATTCTCATCAGCTGCAAGTTCTGTCAGCGGCCACTCCAACAGCCTCTTAAACCATGCAAATATATCTCCAAAAGCCGCCTGTCCGGTCTCCACGCCTACGTATCCAGGCAAAATGGAATTCTCAGCCTGTCCACAGTACGCCTGAATATCTTTTCCCTTCAGGTTCTCCGGCTTCTCCACGAACATATCCACACAAGAAGTTCCCATCGTACATACAAAAGTCTTCTTCTGAATACCAGCACCCACAGCGCCTGCATGAGCATCAAAAGAGCTTCCTGAAATCACAGTACTCTCTTTTAATCCCAGTTTCTTAGCCCATTCCGGACAAAGAGTTCCAACCTTCACAGTAGACGGCTGCGGTGCATTTCCATACCGCTCGCGAACCTGTACCAGATACGGATCCAGCTGTTCCAGAACAGAAGCTGCCGGCAGACCATTCCACTCGCTGTGCCACAAAGCCTTATGACCAGCTGCACACGCACTGTGGTAAATTTTCTCCGGTCTTGTTTCCCCGCAAAGAATACCAGTCATCCAGTCACAATGCTCCTCCCAGGTATAAGCTGCCTGGCGGATTGCTTCATCATGTCTCACTGCATAAAGGATTTTTGCCCAGTACCATTCCGCACTGTAATCTCCTTGGTATTTGGTATAGTCATTCTCACTGTTGTTCCTGAATAACTTGTTTATCTCGTCCGCCTCAGCAGCTGCAGCGTGATCCTTCCAGAGGAAAAACATGGCGTTTTCATTCTCTGCAAACTCATCAAGCAGCGCCAGCGGAGTTCCATTTTTATCTACCGGAACCGGAGTGGAACCAGTAGTGTCCACTCCAATTCCAATCACATGATCTTTCTGCTCTTCGGTAAGCTCTGCCAGTGCTGTCGTAATGCATTTTTCCAAAGATTCCAGATAATCTAATGGATGCTGGCGGAAAATGCTGTACTCCGGATGCTGATAGAGTCCAGCTTTCCAACGTGGATAACAGGCAACACCCTGTCCAACATTTTCCCCAGTCTCTGTATTTACAATAAGCGCACGAACAGAATCACTTCCGAAGTCAACTCCAATTACATAACTTTCTGCCATTTGCTTAACCGTTTCTTTCCTGTAATTATTTTCTGGAAATTGCTTTCTTTGCTTTCTCAGCAATATTCTCAGGGGTTAATCCGTAATGTTTCAGCAGCTCTGCCGGAGAAGCGGAATGTCCAAATGTATCCTGAACTCCAACAAACTCAGTCGGAACACTCTTGTTCTGAACCAGAACTTCTGCAACAGCTGCTCCAAGTCCGCCGATCACATTGTGCTCTTCTGCTGTAACAATTGCACCGGTCTCTTCTGCTGCTTTGAGAATGATATCACGGTCAATCGGTTTAATTGTATGCATATCAATAACTCTTGCACTGATTCCCTCAGCCTCCAGAAGTTTCTGTGCTTTCAGAGCTTCCTGAACCATAAGGCCACATGCAATGATTGTAACGTCTTTACCATCTTTCAGCTGTACGCCTTTGCCAATCTCAAATGAGTAATTCTCAATTGTATCAGTTACACACTCAACTGCCGGACGCCCTGTACGGAAATAGCATGGCCCCTGGAAATCAAGCATAGCCTTTGTTGCAAGACGAGTCTCATTTGCGTCACATGGAACAATTACAGTCATTCCCGGAATTGTACGCATAAGGCTGATGTCCTCAAGAGCCTGATGGGTTGCACCATCCTCACCAACTGTAAGGCCAGCGTGGCTTCCTACTACCTTTACATTTAATCCTGGATAGCAGACATTGTTTCTTACCTGGTCATAAACACGGCCTGCTGCAAAAATAGCGAATGTATGTACCAGAGCAGTTGCTCCACATGTTGCAAAACCAGCTGCTACATCTACCATGTTTGCCTCAGCAATACCGATGTTGTAAAAACGTTCCGGATATTTCTCTGAAAAATAAAGTGTCATGGTGCATTTCTTTAAGTCTGCGTCAAATACATAGATGTTCTCATCTGCACCAAATTCAGCTAATGCACGTCCATATGCTACTCTTGTTGAAATATTCTCTCCCATTTTATCAGTCCTCCAGTTCCGCAAGTCTAGCATCCAATTCAGCAAAACATGCCGGCCACTGTTCCGGTTTTGGCTGTCCGCCGTGGAAGTCAACATTATTTTCAAATAAGGAAACGCCTTTGCCTTTAATAGTATGTGCTACGATTGCAGTAGGTTTTCCGGTTACTACAGAAGCAAGCTCTACAGCGTCTGCGATCTGCTCTACATCATGTCCGTCGATTTCGATCACATTCCAGCCAAATGCTTTGAATTTGTCACCGATCGGGTATGGAGACATAACTTCTTCCAGAGAGCCATCCAGCTGAAGATTGTTATTATCTACAAATGCGATCAGATTATCAGCTTTATAGAAGCCTGCACACATAGCAGCTTCCCAAACCTGGCCTTCCTGAATTTCACCATCTCCCATGATACAGAATACACGGTTTCCAGTCTTATTTGCCTTTGCATACATAGCCATTCCAAGAGCCGTGGAAAGTCCCTGTCCAAGAGAACCCGCAGACATATCAACACCTGGCACATGAATCTCTACATGTCCGGAAAGATCACTGTCCAGTTTACGGAATGTAGAAAGATGTTCTACCGGGAAAAATCCCTTGAGAGCTAATGTTGCATACATTGCCGGTGAGCAGTGTCCTTTGGAAAGAACAAGTCTGTCACGGTCTGGCTGGTCCGGGTTTGCCGGATCTACATTCATTTTGTCGAAATACAGTACTGACATAATATCACAGATGGAGAAAGATCCTCCAATATGTCCGGAACCTGCAGTCTGGATTGTCTGCAAAGCTGTTTTACGAATTTTTGCAGCCCATAACTCCAACTCTTTTTTCTTCTTGCTGTCCATTTGTTTAGTCTCCTTTTTGAATTTATATGATTATTTTGCTGCGTTCTGTTTTTTCTGTTTCACCATATCAACATAAACTGCTGCGATGATGATAATTCCCTTTAATACAAACTGCCAATAAGAGTTGACATGCATTAAGTTTAATCCATTTGAAATAAGTCCGATGATCAGAACACCGATCAGAAGTCCACCTACAGAACCGGTACCACCGAAGAAAGAGGTTCCACCAAGTACTGCTGCTGCAATCGCATCTGTCTCATAACCTTCGCCTGTGGATGGCTGTCCGGAAGCAAGACGGGAAGCAAGAACTACACCGCAGAAGCCAGCAAGCGCACCACTGATTGTCCATACAAGAATTTTAATCTTCTTTACATTAATACCGGAGAAACGAGCGGATACTTCGTTTCCACCAACTGCATAGATATGACGTCCTGTCTGGGTTTTATTAAGGAAGAAATAGTCCAGGATCAGGAAAATGATCATATATACAACTGGAAGCGGAACTGGTCCAAGAGAACCCTGTCCGATTTTTGCGAAACCATCGTTACCATAAGCTGTTACAGGAGATCCGTTTGCTACCAGATAAGCAGTACCACGACAGAAGGACTGCATTGCCAGTGTTACAACGAATGGATGGATTCCTGTGTAAGCAACAATTACACCATTCAGTAAACCGATTACAACACCAATCAGAATACCCATAAGAACAGCAAGCTGTACCGGGAATCCCCACCACTGGAAAGCTGCAACGGTCATAACACCACTCAACGCTGCAAGTGCACCACCGGTCAGGTCGATACCAGCAAGGATGATTGCCATCTGAACACCGATTGCAAGGAAGCAGTTTGTTGCACATGTTCTTAACAGGTTAAGAATGTTTTTCTGTGTCAAAAAGTTATTTCCAAAGATGGAAAAGATTACGCAAAGAATTGCTAAGCCTAATAAGATTCCCCAGTTCTGGGAAAAATAGTTTTTTACAGCCCGGCCTACGTAGCTCTGTGATTTTTTATTATTCATTGTTGGATACCCCCATAGCGTACTTCAAAATCCGTTCCTGATCATACTCATCGTGACTTAACTCACCCATGATGTGACCTTCTCTCATGATCATCATTCGGTCACTCATGTTCATTACTTCAGGCATCTCTGAAGAAATCAGAATGATTGCCAGTCCCTGTTTCGCCAGGTTGTTGATGATGGTATAAATCTCTGCTTTTGCACCGACATCAATTCCTCGAGTCGGCTCATCCAGGATCAGAATCTTCGGATCAGTAGCCAGCCATTTCGCCAGCAGTACTTTCTGCTGATTTCCACCTGAAAGAGTAGAACAGTTTACAAGAGATGAAGGAGTCTTAATGTGAAGTTTCTCGATTCCGTCCTCTGTGATCTCATCTTCTTTTCGGGTATTTACTACCAAATTCTTAATGAAACGATCCAGTACAGCAAGTGTAGTATTGAACTTGATGGTATTGTTTAACAAAAGACCTTCTGTCTTTCTACTCTCTGGAACAAGGGCAATACCATGTTTCTGCATGTACGCCGGATCATGTTTCTTTGTTTTTTCTCCGTTCAGATAAATCTCTCCGGAATCCATAGGATCAAGTCCCATGATTGCTTTCATAAGCTCAGATCTTCCGGCCCCTACCAGTCCGTAGAAACCAAGTATCTCTCCGCTTCTTACCTGGAAGCTGCAGTCAATTGCTCTTTTTCCTGCATTAATGTTCTTAACTTCCATCATGATGTCGCCTGGTTTATTATAAGTACGAACATAGTAGTTACCCAGGTCCCGACCTACCATCAGGGAAATCAGCTCACTCTCTGAACATTCAGCTGACTGACGTTCTCCCATAAATTCTCCATCTCGCATAATGGTAACTGCATCACAAAGCTGGAATACCTCTGCCATCTTATGTGTGATGAAGATAATGCCCATTCCCTGTTTCTTAAGGTCTCGTACTGTATCAAACAACACATCTACCTCTTTTTCAGAAAGAGAAGATGTCGGTTCATCCAAAATTAAAATCTTCGCATTCAGTGAAAATGATTTTGCAATTTCCACCATCTGCTGCTGTCCAATAGAAAGTCTTCCTACAAATTCATTTGGGTCTACATCAAGACCAACTCTCTCAAGAAATGGTCTTGCGGCTTCTGCCATTTTATCTTTACTTACCATACCAAAAGAGTTCTTCATCTCTCTTCCAAGAAAGATGTTCTCTGCAATTGTAAGATATGGCTCCAGCGCAAGTTCCTGATGGATAAATGCAACTCCCAGAGCCTGAGATTCATGAATTGAATGGATTGCTACTTTTTTTCCTTCAATATAAATGTCTCCTGAATCAGCCGGAAAAACACCGCCCAGAACATTCATCAGTGTGGATTTACCGGCTCCGTTCTCACCCATAAATCCCATAACCTCTCCGGCGTGAACTGTGATTGCTGCATTGTTCAACGCTTTAACACCGGGGAAAGTTTTTACTATGTTTTCCATACGTAAAAGTTCTTTTTGCATATTTGTGCTCCTCTGAAAAACTGCCAGAGATTTCACTCTCTGGCAGCCAGTTTTCATTCCTGTCTTCCGATATTTCGAGACAATAACGGATTATGGATTACTGCCAATCTGTTACATCGAAATCAGCAATATTGTCTTTGTTGATCAGAACTACGTCTACAGTCTGGTCATGCTCTACTTCTTTGCCATCCAGAGTATCAATTGCTGCGTCAAGAGCTTTCTGTCCGATTACAGATGGCTGCTGAGCTGCAGATGCTGTAGCAGAACCGTCAGCAACATATCCCATGAAGTCCGGGTTACCATCAACACCATAAATCAGGATGTCATCTTTGCCTGCTGCCTGAGCGGCCTGTACACATCCAAGAGCGCCCATATCATTGATGCAGAAGAATGCTGCAAGGTCATCATCAGCTGTTAAAACATCCTCTGCTGCTGTCATTGTCTTAGCTGTGTCACCTTCTGTATCTGTTGTAGATACGATTTCGAAGTAATCACCAACTGTATCAAGGAAGCCCTGCTCACGCTGTACACAAGCTGTTCCGGATGGCTGATCCATAACTGCGATCTTGGAACCCTCGTCCAGTTTGCTCATCATATCGTTTGCACACTCAACACCTGCTTTGTAGTTATCGGAAGCGATAATACTAACAACTTTGTCGGATGCATCAACTGCTGTGTCTACGTTGATAACCGGGATTCCAGCATCTTCGCAAGCCTGAAGAGCCTCTGTTACTGCTGTACAATCCATAGGAGCAAGGATGATCGCATCAACTTCCTGAGCGATTAAGTCGTTTACGTAGTTGTTCATGGTTGCCTGATCGCTGTTTGCATCAACTGTTACAAGCTGGGAATCAACGTCCATTCCTTTTGCTTCCATCTCTTCTTTGATACCGCCAAGCATTGCGGTCCAGAATGGGTTGTTCATTGTGGTCGGTACATATGCGATTGTGTAGTCGTTTCCAGCTGCATCATCAGATGCATCGTCTGCAAATACAGTTGCGCTTCCTATTGTTGTCATTGCCATTGCCAGTACCATTGCTAATGCGAGATTTCTTTTTTTCATTTCGATTCTTCTCCTTTTTTTACGTTTCTGCTCATTTATTTTATCTTCTGATTATAACTTTTCGAAAAGATGTTCATGGACTCCGGATTCCATTAGCAGGTTCCCATATTTTGTTATAATCAGATGATCAGTACATGTTTCATTGCCTGATTTCAGGCTGGTTTCCACCGCGCACCCTTAGCGCTTCGGATCAGATCAAATATATTATCTCTTCTGCAGAGATTATCAAATGTATAGTAAAATCCACCCAACAGGAAAGAATCCTGACTGATTTTTGAATATCTTATAGAAGCATTTTCTTCCACAAATGCAGGTACAAAATTTCGAATAGCCTCCCGGATTTTGTTTACAAAATCTTTTGTATCCGGATAATCAGGTCCAATAATGATACAATCTGGATTGATCAGATAGATAATATTGGCAATTCCATATCCCAGCATCCAGGCTACTTTATGTACTGCCCATGTGGCCAGTGCATCCCCTTTCCGGTATGCATCAAATACTTCCAGATATGTACTTTTCTCATTTAAAATAGTGTCTGGAAATTCGAATAACCTTTCTTTCACATATCGTGCCGCGCTTTCTGAACCTGCACAATATTCAAAGGTTCCTTTATTTCCCCTTGCCTGGTTATAATTGATTCCCATGTAACCACCTTCACCGGCAAGCCCCAAATGACCATTCATAATATTTCCATTTACAACACATCCGGTACCAATACCAAATCCTCTGGATCGTACCACTACCAGACTTCCCCGCTCCTGACCTTTGATTTCCTCTGCACATCTCCACTCTGCGTAAGCGGAAAGTTTGGCGTCATGCTTGATCATAACCTTTCTGCCAAGTGCTTTTTCAAGTTCAGCTTTCACATTGATCTGGCTTAGCTCTTCGAATTCGGAAACCATGAAGATTTCTTCATTCTTCTCCGGTCTGTTGATAAACAATCCAGGCACTGCCAGACAGATTCCAAGGATACGGTTATTTCCATATTCATTTGCCATTTTCACCGCATCGGCTTTCAGGTTTTCAACAATTTCCCGGAAGCCATTCTCTTTTTGAAAATTGCAGCAGCTGTGTTTAATCATATTGCCGCTAAGATCAAAAATCGCCAACTGGTAATCCTTACGAGTAATTCCTATGGACATTGTATAAATGTCATCCAGTTTCAAATTAAGCTTCTCGCCTCTTCGTCCAGCGGCAGTCTCACCATTTACTTCAACAATCCCCATTTCAAAAAACTCATTGATGATATTGGTGATCGTTGCTTTCTGCAGGTTTAACTCTACGGCTAACTCTGCTCTGGTCATCATGCCTTTCTCCTGAAGAGTTTTAAAAACAAGGATCCGATTGTTCTTCTGCATCTCCATGCTATTCATTCCACGTCTCATTGCTGTCCCTACCTTTTGTGTTTTTTTATTAAACTTAAGACCGATGTGTTCGAATCATTAACATTCTGTAGTGTTCATTTCTCGTCTCCTTGCATTAATTATATTAACGCAAATCCCCCTAGTAGTCAATCATTTTGTGTTAAATTAATGAACAAATTTCGTGTATTAAGTTTGTGCATGTTTTATATTTTTCTATTTTTGTCGTGTAGAGTTCATTTGTTGAACATTATGCAATAATAAAGGTTCCTATTTCCGTTCATTTGGTTATAAACTTGTGTTCATAGGAAATCTTTTGTATGTTCATCATTTGAATTTTAATCTGATTGGTTCTATTATACGGCAGAAAGAAAATATGAGCAACGAATAACAAAAATTAAAGTAATCCATACCGCACAAAAGGCAATGAACCATTTCTGGTTCATTGCCTTTTACTTTACCTACACTGTAATTGCAAATAATAACAATAAAATTTATTCTCCTTCTCTTCAAAAGAAACCATAATGCGTCACCTCAATTTGACCTCTACAGCCGTAACCCTTTAATATCTTTAATCCGTGATAGGATTGTATTGCAGCTACAGCTGATAATGCCGGGCAGTGTATCAATGACGTTGTGCAGGAAGTGTTCCATTTCATCACTTGATGAAGCAACTGCATGTACATGCAATTTATCTCTTCCTGTGACACGATAAATCTGTGTGACTGTATCATCTTTGTATAAAATATCCGTCACCTGTGACAAATGATCTGGTTTTATTTCAATTTCAAAATAACAGGATACAGCCCCACTGATTTTTTGAGGATTTATTATTGTTGTATATTCTTCAATTATCCCTTTTTTCTCCATAGCCTGAATCCGGGCTTTTACTGCCACTCTGGAAATGCCAGTTTCTTCACCGATATCCGAGTAGGAGATACGTGCATTTTCTATAAGTAACTGGATAATCTTCTGATCCAGTTCATCTAAATTATCCAGGTACATAAGTGCCCTCCTGTAAAATAATATACGCCAGCTTTATTCGATTTCCCAACCAGCTTTACGGCACAATCTCAAGCCAGTAGCCATCTGGATCTACGATGAAATAGATTCCCATTGCTTCATTTTCGAAGCAAATGCAGCCCATCTCTTTGTGCTTCTTGTGCGCCGCCTCGTAATCCTCCGCCTGGAATGCCAGATGGAATTCGCATTCACCCAGATTATATGGCTGTGGATGATCCTTAAGCCAGGTAAGTTCCAGCTCAAAATCACTTACATCGTTACTCAGATACACGATGATAAAATCATCGGTAGTCTTTCTTCTCACCTCGTGCAGATCAAGGGCCTCATTGTAAAATTTAATAGATCGGTCCAGGTCTGACACATTGTAGTTTTCGTGAATCATCTTAAATTTCATAATTCTTCTCCTTTTGTACATTCTGTGTTTTTAATGCGTGACTTATATTGCGGATATTCAGTAATGAACCGCTTAATTACACTGGCATCATTCCAGTAATGCATTGGAAAAATGACATTGCAATCTACATTTTTAAGGAAATACAGGATCCCGTCGGCATAATGATCTCCCTGCCGCGGATCTAAGGGAACAAATGCAGCATCAAAATGCCTGCCCTTAATTTTCCTGATCTCCGCACGATATGCAGAAGTAAGTCTCTGGTTGTCAGGTTTCGGCTCACCATCCCAGTACCAGTCGTTTAAGTCACCAGCATGGTAAATGGTGCCTTCCTTTGTCTTGACAATAAATGCGACACCACTATCGTTAGACAGCAAGGTATCCACTTTGGTATCATTATCCAGATTATAAGTCTGATCATGATAAACATATGTGATCTTCAGATCCGATAAATGATTCCTTTTTCGTATATCATTCGCCAGGACTGCCTGATAAGTCATCCCCATATCCTCAAGAATCCCAAAGATTTGTGGGTTAAAATGATCCTCGTGGAAATGGCTGCAAAAGACGATTACTTCTTTTTCCTTGTCAAGGTGCGGCAATTCACCCTTGTAATAATCAAAAATATAGTAGCAGTCTCTGGTCTCAATTAAAAATCCACTGTGGTTAATGTAAGTAATTTTCATGATGCCTCCCTCATTTCCCGCGTTCTCTTTCAGCTATTTCTGACGCAACACGTTGAATGAAAAACTTTTTCCTGTAGCATGTTTGAAAAAAGCTTTCTGCAAAATACAGCCGGATACTATAGACTTGATGATCTCCTGAGCGCCACATAGGATATTAAAAAGTTCGCAAACCAACCTGCTGGTACAGCAAGCCAGACGAATTCAATACCAAAACGCGGTGCAAAAATCAAGGCAACAGACAGACGAATCGCCAGGTTTACCATGTTTGCAATAAGGAACGGACGCATGATTCCAAGACCACGAAGGACTCCATCGGTTGCCATTTTGATTCCCATAAAGATGAAAAAATAACCAATCCATCTCATATAATCCCCGGATACCTGATAGGCCAGGGCGGTTCCGTCTTTACCAAGAAACAGCGAGGAAATTTGCGTATGCAGCGTTTCAATAACGATGAAGGCAATGGCTGCAAAGCACACATCCAGCACCAATGCAGCCTGGTAGCCTTTTTTGATACGCTGGGGTTTGTTTGCGCCGAGATTCTGTGAAACATATGGCGAAACTGCATTGCCGATGGATACAAAAATCAGGGAAAAAACATTCTCAACCCGCATCGTCGCCGCATATCCCGCAAGCGCCTGTGTGCCGAAGGGATTTACAACAGCCTGTACGATCATCATGCCGATAGACACTGTAGACTGCTGAAGAACCGAAGGTACAGCAATTTGAAACATGGAATATAACTCCTGCCTGTCAAACCAGTCAAAGGGACTTTTATATCGCCGCATCCGGTGAAAGAAAATCAAAAGCGAAAACACGGCGGAAATGCCTTGTGCAATCAAGGTTGCAAGCGCCGCACCGAACACGCCGAGGTCAAGACCAGCCACCATCCAAAGATCCATAAAAATATTTAAGACTGACGAAAATATCAGAAGTCCCAGTGGAATTTTTGATTCTCCTATGGAAGTAAACATCGTTGAAAGAATGTTGTACATAAACAAAAAAGGAAAACCCACGAAATAGACCCGCAAATACAGCACTGCATCGTCCAGTATATCGGCAGGGGTTTGTAACGTGCTCATCATCCAACGGGAGGAGCAAAAGCCAAAAATACCAAGGACTATGCTTAGAATTAAAAAGCTAAGCAAGGACGTTGACACAATGGTTTTCATTTTTCCATACTCCCTGGCACCGAAATAACGGCTCACGAGCACACCGGCACCCACACCGGCACCCAGTGCCACACAAATGAAAACATTGGTCAGCGCCGCACAGGCACCGACAGCTGCAAGTGCAGAGGAACCCACAAACTGACCGACGATAATAGAGTCAGCCATATTGTATATCTGCTGAAAAAAGCTGCCGAGAATCATCGGCATTGCGAAAACTGTCAGCGCTTTAAGCGGCGCATCTGTGATTAAATACTCATCTTTTGACATTATCATATGCCTCCACAGGTTTCATAATCTCATTTATTCTTCCCTTCATAAGAATTTATTTGTTTATTCGAAATGTAAGTTTTAAGTTACGTTCCGAAGCAATTATATGTGGTTGCAACTAATAAGTCAAGTCGCCGTTTACTCTGAGTTACTGGTCACTCCGTGACCAGTAACTCACTTCGCGATGCACAGAAATCATGCATTCGCATGATTTCGCGCTGAGATTCTCGGGTTTTCTGTGAACCTTGTTCACAAAAAACACCTCGCGGAACGTTACCAGTGAACAGTAACACCGATATTTCACCTTATATATTTTGCTATCACCGGTAAAAGTACATTCATATCAATTGGTTTTGCCACATGATCATTCATTCCC
Source organism: Ruminococcus sp. Marseille-P328 (assembly GCF_964249465.1). Lineage (NCBI taxonomy): Bacteria > Bacillati > Bacillota > Clostridia > Eubacteriales > Oscillospiraceae > Ruminococcus > Ruminococcus sp. Marseille-P328. The sequence goes on from NZ_CAXUBQ010000001.1 coordinate 307,959, forward strand.
ATGGATATCGCCTTCTGTCTGTCCTCTGCGAAGGCGTTTGCTGTCATTGCAATAATGGGGATGGAGGCTTTCTTCTCATCTTTCATTCTGCGTATCCTGGCTGCAGCATCATATCCATCCATCACCGGCATCTGAATGTCCATAAGAATCATATCATAATATCCGGCGACTGCTTTCTCCAGCTTATCCAGACACTCTGCTCCATCTTCCGCACGGTCTGTAATGATCTTTTGTTCCGCAAGCAGTTCTATCGCGATCTCTGCATTCAGATCATTATCCTCTGCAAGAAGAATACGTTTTCCTTCCAGCTTTTCTAATATATCTGGCTGTTCAGATATCTGATTCCTATATACATCCGCTTCTGATGCTGTATCAAAAGAAATATCTACAGTGAATTTTGTCCCGACACCTTGCGTGCTTTCTACCTGGATACTTCCGCCCATCAGCTCAATCATGGATTTTACAATAGGAAGGCCCAGTCCTGTACCAGCGACCTTGTTCTCTGTGGTTGTATGTTCTCTGGAAAATTCTTCAAAGATATGTGGAAGATATTCCTCACTCATGCCAATGCCTGTATCTTCACAAGTAAAAATAAACCGGGCTTTCCGGGGATTCTCTGAATCTTTCTCATATATCTTTACATGGACCGCATGCCCATCGGACGTGTACTTTATTGCATTGCTGATAATATTCAGCATTATCTCCTGAAGTTTCACTCTGTCACAAAAGATAAACGTATGGTATACATCCAAATCTGCCGAATACTGCAGGTTCTTCTTCCTTATATCTTCCTCAAATACTGTGTTTACCGTATGAAACACTGCGTTTATATCCTCAGCTTTCAACTGCAGCGCTATAGTACCGCTTTCAATACGGGCTATCTCCAGGATCTGGTTAATAATCGTCATCAGCAAATTTCCGGAAGAACAGATTTTTCCCAGATATTCCTTTGCTTTTTCCTCGTTCTGAAGATTCTTTTCCAGTAATCCGGAAAAACCTATAATCGCATTCATCGGCGTCCGTATATCATGGCTCATATTAAACAGAAATCGCGTTTTTGCTTCATTTGCACTTTTCGCCAGTTCCGCGGCTTTCTTAAGATCAGCAGCATATTGTTTTTCTCTGTGTTTTTTGCCGGATATCTGATAATAAATCGTAGCGACCAATAATGAAAATATATAAGAAGCGGCAATAGCGAGGAGCCAGTATGAAACCGGAATCCACCCATTCGAAGGCGCAATATCAAAATACCATGTGTTATTCGGGATTTCACATTCTATCGTCAGGCAGTCTTCCGGCATATCCTCTTGACTCTGGGCAAGAATATTCTTATCCTCACTGCTTCTGTCATAAGACCAGATCTTATAGCTGAAATCCGCCTCACTTAAAGATTTCAGATTTATGTCACTCATGAAACAATCCCAGTCGATTACCTGGAGTACAAATCCCCAGAAACTACTCTTTCCAGAATCATCGTTTTGATAAACCGGTTTAAAAAGTAAAGCTCCGGATCCTCCCTGCTTTAACTGATAGGGACCACCAAGTGTATACTCTCTGGTTTCCTTAGCCAGAACTGCATCTTTTTTCCGTTCATGTTCCCTCAGTAGATCCAGGCCAAGAGCCTCTGAATTTCCCTGCATAGGATAGATTTCGGTTATGATCCCTTCCGGTGCCAGCTCAAACGCCTTTACCACACCATCCTCATTGGGAATCTTTTCTGCCAGTTCTGAAAAAGTGTTTTCATCCATATCCGATCCATCAATGATATAATTTCCCAGAAGATCAGAAATCGTTATATAATTGTCCAGCTTTTCCTTGACTCTCCTTATCGTGCTTTGTGCCATATAAGTTCCCACTGCTTTTTTTTCTTTTTCCTGATATCGGATCATCTGGCTACACACAAAAAATGCAAGCAGGAAAGAGAGAAGGCCAACAATATAACAATATTTCTTAATATGTTTAGCAGCTGTACCATTTATTTTCATTGAATTTTCCTCATTATGTTTTCTTCCAACTGTTTTTCAGCGGGCTGTGCAATAAAATCGAATGGTATCTATCACTTTCTCATCCGATGCCTGATTAATGTCTGATATCAGAGACAGAATCTGATTCAGAAGTTCCAGCTTTTTGTTAAATTGTCTGTAGCTAATCTCATGTTCTTCATTCTTATTATCATTTGCCTTAAACTTTTCCATAAAATCTCCCAACACTTATATAGAAAATATTCCCCCATTAATGCCTGAAAACAAAAAGAGAACAGCCGATACATATATTCGAACTGTTCTCCTACATTACTGTTCACTGGTAATGTTCTTTGTACTCATACCGTTCCGTATCTATATAACTTCTTTCTAATCCATTAGAAGAAGTATATTTTTAAATAAAATTTGAAGATACTTTCGTTTCTGCAAAAGTCATTTTCGCTTATATCACTTTCATAATATCACAGACAGTTACGTTTGTCACATAAAAGTTTAAATAACTGTGATGCGCTTCTTTGCTGCTTCTTTGCATATCCTTTTCCGGCAGTTGCCGTTATATCTGTCGCTTTCAGCACATCATTATATTTTTTTAAAAACTCATAATCTGCTCTTCGTCAAGTCTTTTAAGAATTTCGCATGCCAACTTAACCGCATTATCAAAATCAGCATAAGCTGAAATTCCGTAATGTGTGTGCGCATAGCGAACCGGAACACCAATAACGATGACCGGAACTGCTTTTTCAGTCAGATGTATAACTGCACCATTGGTTGAACCAGCACTGCGAACTGCATCCTGAACCGGGATGCCAAGCTTTTCTGCCAGATCAAGCGCATATCTCTGGTAACGCGGATTGGTGATCATGCGTGAATCGATGTGACGAAGCATCGGACCACGCTTAATAGCAGTCTGAACCATATACTGCTCAACGCACGTATCATCTGCCGGGCAGCCTTCAAAAACAATTGCGATATCCGGCTTAATTACCTGTGCTGTCACAGTGGCACCACGTACACCAACTTCTTCCTGTGCTGCACACGCGCCAACAATATCCACATTCAAATCCTGACCAGCCAGGGTATGCATGGTCTTAAGAATTGCCGCACATCCCAGACGACAGTCAAAGCTCTTGCCCACCATCAGATCTGTGGTTTCTGAATATGTAAATGTCACATCCGGCACTACCGGTTCACCGATACGAATGCCGAACTTTTCAACCGCCTCTTCTTTAGAAACAGCGCCAACATCTACTGTGATATCTTTCATATCCAGAGGTGCTTTACGCTCCTGCTCTGTCAGGAAATGCGGTGGCTTGCTGGCAGTAATACCCGGAATATATTCTCCGAATCGGTTGCGGACCAGGACTTTATGAGCTGGAATATTGTGGTTCACCCAACCTCCGATCTGAATGATGCGGAGAGTTCCATTCGGGCAGATAGCCTGCACCATAAAGCCAACCTCATCACTATGTGCATCAAGCTGAACAACCGGACGTTTGCCGTTATTTTCTTTACGGCGGATATATAGGTTGCGCATGCGATCTTCTGTAATTTCTCCGAGTCCTTCTGCATAAGGACGAATTGCTGCAACCACTTCATCTTCGAAGCCTGATGTACCGTTTGCATTTGAAATTGCTGCAATCATTTCCAACGTTGTTTTTTTATCCATTCTGACACCTCTTTATGAAAGTTTTACCTTCTTGAGCTCAACATCTACTTATATGGTTTTATAAGTTATATTTAACTGTCAATAATCTCCTATTCCCCTTTAGGATTAACTTTTTTCTGACAATAAGAATTTTCGAGCCACGCTTAATAAATCAAGTATAGTCTAGGCCAATATGATTGTCAACAATTCCAACTTGATGTGGTACATTTCGTGAACTTCTTATAGAGCAAAGAATGCTATGCAAAAATCCCTTCAATGTATTCGTTACTTAGTCCTACAAATCCCTGAATCATTTTATCATCTTCATACACATAGACTTCCGCTTGTGACATCATTTCTTTCACTAATTCATAATTACTTGTCCAATATTGCTCCGGAATAAAATCATGTGCTTTTAAATTGCTCTTTAACCATATGTCGGCAACTCTATTAATATCTGTGTTCTGCATCTTTCTGATCATAACGCTTATTCTCCATCAGCTTTGATTTCTCCGTAACAACCAATCAGTTATATCGTGAATCTCGACTCCTTCATAGCTATATTTTGGATGTTTAGTTCGGGCAATAATCATTTTCGGATAACGCACGGAGCTTCTGATCAAATGAAGCCATGGCACATCATCTCCAGCTTTTCCTTAAAAACATTCTAACTTCTTTGTATCTTTTCTCAAATTTACCACTCTTCACATTTAATATCACTTATCTGTTCGATTGGAATGACCGTTTGATCCGTCATGATTATGGTGTGCTCATATTCGTCTACCTTTTTTACAATACCAGAGCACATAACATAAGATCCACCGGATTTTTTTGCATCGGGAATAAAATAAGTTATCGATACATTCTGTTCTATACCGATATTATTCCTGATTATATTGATTTTTTCGTTCAGCTGAGCAATCACTTCCTCACTCAGTTCCAATTTTTCATCGGTTAATCTTGCGGTTTCTTTTATCGCAGCATCATGCCCAGTCAAGGCTGCAAAAGGAGCAAATTGTGCTGCCCGGTCCCGAAGAGGCATTTGTGGATGCTTCTTAGAGACCGGATGCGGTAAATTGATGATATCGTCATAAGAATTATTTTTCATCCCTTCCAACTCCTTTATGCCCTATGTCCGCCAATTTGTTCATTTCTGTCCCTGGCGGTTGCACCTTCCTGAAGGTTCATCCCCTTCAGCACAGCATTTTTTCCAAACTTCTTTTTAATACTGAGCATCGCTTCCTGCATACGTTTTTCGCGATCCAGCACAGCCGCTTCCTCTTCCTGCTTTTTCCTTTGCGCCTCATAATCCGTAAAAAGATCCAACTGCTCATACACTTCTTCTTTCTTCACAGAACTTTCATCCACGAGCCTGTTCGCTGTGATATTGATTCTTCTGATAAGCAGGTTTCTGTCAACGATCCTGTCATATAACTCTATTACTGCATCTGTTATCATCTTGGTTGAGGAAGTCTGCCGTTTCAGATTGGTCGTTCCATGTGCGTGTTTCGGAATTCTTCTTCCATAACGGTCGATAGTAACCTCTCCATGATACTGCTTTTTCCTGTCGGAATTGTTCAAATTCTCAATATCATAACCAACCGTCAACACGATCTGGTCCGTTACAAGCTTCTTATCCACCAAATTCAAAACCATCTGGTCCGTCATCTCTTTTACAACCAGTTTTGCTTTTTCAAAATCATAGGGACAATGAAGTACCTGTCCGGCGCAAACACTGTTCATTTCCGGTTTGTAGGCCTTGACCATTTCCATGGTACAGGGCTCATACCCCCAGGCATGGTCGATCAGCAGCTCTGCATTAATACCAAACAGTTTATATAGCAGATCTTCGTTGTATAACTCATTCTCTTTTCCGATGGAACATCTTGCAATATCACCCATTGTATAAAGCCCGTATTCTTCCAGCTTCTTTGCATATCCCTTCCCTACTCTCCAGAAGTCAGTAAGTGGTCTGTGACTCCAGAGTTTTCTTCGGTATGACATTTCATCCAGTTCCGCAATTCGTACACCATCTTTATCTGCTTTAATATGCTTCGCCACGATATCCATCGCAATCTTACACAGATACATATTCGTTCCGATTCCTGCAGTTGCCGTTATACCTGTCGTTTTCAGCACATCCTGTATCATGGTCATTGCAAGTTCTCTTGGTGTCATATTATAAATATGCAGATAATCCGTTACATCCATAAATACTTCATCAATCGAATACGGAAAAATATCTTCCGGTGCAATATATTTCAGATAAATACTGTAAATTCTGGTGCTGTATTCCAGATAGAGAGCCATCCGGGGAGGTGCAACAATATAATCAATCTCCAGTGCCGGATTGCTATTTAATTCTGTGCTGTCATCAGAGGCTCCGATAAAAGTTCTGTTCGGCACTTTCCACCTGCGGGCGCTGTTGGCTTCTTTTACTTTTTGAACAACCTCAAATAAACGAGCTCTTCCTGGTATTCCATAACACTTTAATGCTGGAGATACCGCAAGACAGATGGTTTTTTCTGTTCTGCTTTTATCTGCAACCACAAGATTGGTTGTCAAAGGATCCCGATTTCGCTCTTTACATTCCACAGATGCATAGAATGACTTAAGATCGATTGCAATATAGGTTCTTTTCTTTTCCATCATTCTACACCTCCTGGTTCTCCTGTGTTTCGTTTCTAATTCTTTATTCTGACCGGAAATCTTTCTCATCATAATAATCCGCTCAAGTATTTCCTGCCTGAATTTTTCTACGTCATTCGTACGCTTGCGCACGCCTGCTGCCGCAGCATGTCCACCTCCGCAAAATGCCTGCAAAAGTTCATTTACATTAATCCATTTTCCATCAGATCGGAAGGAACACCGCCAGCGGTTTTCTTCTTCCTCATACATGGTAAAACCTAGCTGAAAATACAGGGATTGTGACTGTTTGTCCTTTTGGCAACTGTTTTTTTACTGTTCCTGGTGGCACCCTATATATTTTACCACCCCTTAAACACTGATACTTGGTAAGCTGCCACATTTTCCGGATTCTCCAACGCTTTTCTCCGCCATGCATTTGGTGAAATTCCCGTTATTTTCTTAAAATTACGTATAAATGTAGATATCACCGGGTATCCTACAGAATTAGACACTTTTTCTATGGAACATTTTTCTTTTGCGAGCATTTCACAGGCCTTCTTAATCCGAACCAGATTTAGATATTCTGATGGTGTAATATTAGCAGACTCTATAAAGATCCTCCGCATATGTGTCTCACTCAGATTACATGCCCTTGCAAAATCCTTTCCCCCGATGTCCTCCATATAATGTAATTCTATATAACTTATAATTTTACGTGTATAATCTGAAGTTTCCCGGGAATTATTCTGAAACTTTATGTTTTCATTATCTAAACGATCAAAAAACAGCACAAGATTAAACGCAAGCGTTGAAACAGTATATCTATAATTTGCTTGTCTCAGCTGTATTTCTTCTATTATCATCTGCATAAGTGCCGCAGCCTTCGTACTTCCAGCATTCTCCAAAACACTTATTTTCTTCGATAGATTCTGTTCAACATAAATATATTTTTCTGGAACATTTACAAAACCTCTTTTTAAAATTTCTTCCACATCCACAAATAAATATTCCCATTTTTGTTTTTTTCCACGCTCCTCCGGTGTAGGACATGTCCGATGTGGTGTGTTTTTTGGAATAAATGTTATCGTACCGGCATGATATGGCAATTCTTTTTCTGCGACACATATGGTTCCATTTCCATAATGGCAATATCCTATCTCCAAACAATTATGAAAGTGCATATTATCTGTCCCATAAATAATTTCCCATTTTTTACCACTTAATGCCATAACAGGAAGATCCTGAGAAATTTCATAATAACGGTATTCTGCCTTTTGCATTCTTCTTTCATTTCCTACCTTCCCAAAGCTTCAACAAATGAACTTGCCGCTCTTATTACTTTTTTGTTCAGAGAATAATAATGCCACTTGCCTTCCTTACGGTCATTTACAATCCCACAGTTAACCAATATTTTCATGTGATGTGATAAAGTAGGCTGCGTGATATTGAATTTATCCAGAATCTTACATCCGCATTTTTCTCCGTCTGACAGCATCTGAACAATCTCCAGTCTATTTGTATCTGATAATGCTTTACATATTAGTATCATATCCTTTGCTTCCATTTTCGCCGCCTCACATAGATAATCATCTATACATCAAATTACCATACGCATAGATGCTTGTCAATGTCCTGAAAAGCACAAAATCATAATAAAACTATCTCCATGACTTCCGATTTAATTTATCTATATCCAATGTCAAAACTCTAAACTATCTGCGTCCAAAAGGAAATACTTCATTCCCATGATGACAAATCCCTCATCATTTCTCCAAGGCTTTTTGCTGCCATTTACAATAACAACCTTCTTGAAAGAGTCCGGGATATTACGCAGAGAATTGAACTCCTGAGTCTGCTTTTCTTCTGAAGTCATGTCATAAGCAACCTGGATGTAGTATCTCTGATTGCCTTGGTTAACTACAAAATCAACTTCCAACTGCTTACGTACACGCTTGCCCTCTTTATCTTTATCAAAGATCTGCACAACACCCACATCAACATTGTAGCCACGAATCAGTAGCTCGTTATAAACAATGTTCTCCATGATATGAGTAGGCTCCTGTTGCCTGAAATTCAAACGGGCATTTCTCAGACCCAGATCGGTAAAGTAGTATTTCATATTTGCACCGATATACTTTCTGCCCTTAATATCGTATCGGCTTGCTTTAGAAATCAAAAACGCATCTGCCAAATAGTCGATATGATTGGAAATCGTTTTGTTTGTATAACTCATCTGACGCCCACTGGCAAAGGTATTAGCAATCTTTGAAGGGTTGGTCGGTGCACCGATTGCAGATGCAAGTACATCAACCAGAATGCCAATTTCATCCACATTTTGGATCTTGTTTCTTTCAATTACGTCCTTCAGATAAACATTTGCAAAGATATTTTTCAGGTAATCTGCCTTCTGTCGTTCGCTCTGTAAACCTACGACCTGCGGCAATCCGCCATAGGTCATGTAGTCATCCCATGCATCGTCGTAATCACCTTTATAGACAGAATAAAACTCTGCAAAAGAGAGGGGATAGATTCTGATCTCATCACCTCTGCCACGAAACTCGGTCACAATGTCGCTGGACAAGAACTTAGAATTGCTTCCGGTGACATACACATCAATGTTGCTCATGCGGAGCAGGCTATTCAGCACTTCCTCAAATCGTGGCATGAACTGTACTTCATCCAGAAGAAGATAATACTTATCATCATCCTTCATGGCATCTTTGATGTACTTAAAGCACACCTTGGGATCTCTTAATTCCTCATTCTCAATACCATCCAAGGCAATCTCAATAATATGATCGGCATCAACACCATTCTCCTGTAAATATCTCTTGAAAATATTAAACAGCAAAAAAGATTTGCCGCATCTACGAATACCGGTAATCACCTTTATCATTCCATTATCTTTTCGCATGGTCAACTGCTGTAGATAAGCATCTCTTTTAATTTCTATCATTATATTCCTCAATTCCGTGATTTTGCACACTTTTTAGTAATAATATTCTATCATAGAACAATCTGAGCTTCAATATCTATTCCCATCTTATGTGTATCCGCACATTTTTATGTAATATAAGATAAATATCTTTTCATTTTTTTGATTGCAGTGTCAAAATCGACTACTAAATCATTTGTTTTGTCATACCACCGTCAATACAAATGTTTTCACCTGTGATAAAGCCTGCTTTTTCAGAGCAAAGGAACAATACCATATTGGCAATATCCATAGGATTTCCGACACGATGAACCGGCTGCTGCAGTGTAACTTTCTGTTTGCGGCTGACTCATACGGTCACGGGAAGATGAAATATTAACAATGGCAGCTCCTTCAGAGAAATATGGCTGAAATAGTTTTGCCAGATAAAATGGTGCCGTAACCGATACAAATACTCTGCTGTTTCCAAATTTACATTTTCCCGTTTAAAATGCTGGACTACATCACCAATATGAAATCTACATTCTTCCATTAGCTGCCTATCCTCCGATTTCTTACTTCCACGCTTTCCAGATATCCGGCTGATATCCAAGAGTGGATTGTTTTCCATTACGAACCACCGGTGTTCTAATCACCTGCGGGTTTTCCAGTACCTTCTCAAGTTTATCTTCCTCTGCAATGTACTTAATGAGCGCAAGCAGATCCTTATCCTTGCCCTCCCAGTTGATCATATTTTCCAGTCCACCATTTGCCTGGGCAACCGAATTGAATTCGCCCTTGCTCATGCCCTTTTCTTTCATATCAATAAACTGAAACTTAATCCCACGTTCTTTAAAGAAACGTTCTGCTTTCTTTGTATCATTGCACTTCTTTGTTCCCAAAATCTGTATATTCAAATTAATTCTCCTTGTCCATCGCCATATGTATCATTTTGTAAAGCGGACATTCCAGGTCCGCATTCAGTTATATTATCTTTCCAGACAAATGATCAATTTCATGCTGGCAGATCTGAGCCGTCCATCCGGACAGCTTCTGCCGCTGTTTTTTCCAGTTGAAATCATAATACTCTACTTCTATTTCCTGGTATCGGGTCGTCTTACGAACACCATCTAAGGATAAACAGCCTTCTTCTGTCTCATACATGTCACGTTTTGAAACAATCACCGGATTGAACATCACAACATCTATGAAGCCCATATTTACAATGATGATATTCTTCTTTACACCAATCATGTTTGCCGCCATACCCACACAACGCTCCCGGTTCGCCTGCAGCGTATCCTGCAGGTCTTTTCCAACTTGGATATCTGCTTTCGTGGCCGGTTCGGATGGTTGGCCTAAAAAGAAAACGTCTCTTACAATTTGCTTTACCATTTACTTTCTCCCTGTAGCTTTCATTCTGCTTTTTCCAATTTATTATTTACATCGAGACAAACTTTGTCTCCTTCATTGATATTACGCTCATAGAGCTCGGCATCCTCTGCTTTTACTGTCACTTCTTTTCCAGAAGAATCCACAAGAGTCACTAGTGCCATGACTGGTGCATCATCCAGTCGTTCTTCGCAACCAAAATCCAGGTCTTCATCGATTCGTTTTACTGTATACATCATACTTTAATTCCTCTTGAAATAATATTAAGAATCAGTATTCTACATACCTTTTCCGACTTTCCACCACTTCATCTTCCGTTACAGCCATCCTTACATTGCCATCGTTATAAAATCCATATAAAATAGACAAGAGGTACAGTTTAAACCTCTTGTTCATTATTATACCTTACATGTAATAAATTGTCATAAATAACTTTCCGTATTTTGTTGCTTTCCTTGTTTCTTCCCCTCAGCCAAAGCAAATAGCCGAGACCCTAATCAGCCTCAGCTATTCTAAACTATATCATTCAGTTTCAAAAATCAAACTCATCCGGATCCAGTCCTGCATCTTCCAAAACTTCTCTTCTTTCATCCGGATCCATAAATTCCAACTCATCATAATCCAGCCCTGCATCCGCAAAAGTATCGATCTCATCGTCGTCATCAAAGATACTTTTTTCATCATCCTTCATCATTTCGTCCATGAACTGAAACTTTGCAGCACGTTCCCAACTATCCAATTTCCCGTCTCTGTTAAAATCAAACATCTTATCAAAGCCAAACATGATTTTTCCTCCCTTAATCTTCCATAAACTCGAAATACTCTTGCTCACTGGCAAATAAAATGTATTTGCCTTCTACATATCCCATATATCCGTTGCTTGTGTCATAACCTTTCATTTGCCAGTCCTCCTTGGATTTTTCTTCTTTTTTGATGTTATCATCTTACAATAAATGGCTGTACAAAAATCCCGACAACCAACCGGCTAAACTTCCTTGAGCATTCTTTGATATAAACCCTAAAATGATAATTTTACAAAGTCTATTACTTGTTGTTAGTTCATAATTTATGTATAATAAAATTCATATAAGAAATACACGCTCAGCATGCAGCCTGGAACATAGATGCTCTGCATGTTTGGCGATATACGGGGAGGAAATTCTCATGGGTAAACAATCCACCAGGGAAAACAAAACAATTTACCAGCTTTACCGAGAAGCGGCAGGACTTACAAGAGCAGAGGCCAGTGAAAAAATGGATGCTGTATCTGATTCAAAAATTGAAAAATTTGAATATGAAACACAAGAACCTACGCCTTATGATATCCTCCAGATGGCAGATGCCTATAAAAGACCAGATCTTTGCAATTATTATTGCTCTCACAAATGCGAAATCGGCCATCGTTATGTTCCAGAAGTAGAAGTGACCGATCTGTCAAATATCATTTTGGAGACAATTGCCAGTCTGAATGAAATCAATCCTCTTACCGGTCGTCTGATCCAGATTGCCCGTGACGGTAAGATCAGCGATGATGAAATGAAAGATTTTGCTTATATCAGTAAAAAACTTGATGAAATTTCTTTAGCCATAGACTCTTTGAATCTTTGGGTAGATAAGACAGCCGGAGAACAGGGGCTTAATCTTGAGCTCTTAAATGCCGAGAAAGAAAAATTAAAATAAACCATAAATCGACGAAAGGCAATGAACCATTTCTGACTCATTGCCTTTTCCTTTACATACGCTGTAATTGATTGACGATACTTTCTGTTCTTCGAATTGCTTCTTCTACCTGTCTTTTTGCATTATTGATTCGATCCTGGACCACCCAGTCCACAACAAAACCATCAAAGAAATAATCCGCAAAAGAAAGAAAATCTCCAGTATCGATATTCAAGTTACATACCATATTTACATCATTTAATTCCCTGCTGAAATTACGAAGATCATACTTTGCCTGTTCCATATTCCGTTTGGCCTGATCCATTTTAGAATGTTTTAACATCGTAGTGAAAAAGCCGCCGCCAAACATATCTACCAGGCCCCAGTTCTTTGCACTGTTTAAATTTTCTTTTGCTGCCTGAAGACTGTTCAAAGCTCTGCGCCCAGCTTCAATTGCTTCTCTCTTTTCTTTTTCAATATTATATCCCATTCGTTTTCTCCTCCTGATTCATTATGAATGTGACGTCACCAAAGCTATAATGCCACCGACAATCAATAATGGAAAAGCAATGTACATCAGTCCACCTACAACCATACCAATCAATATCACCGGGAAGAAAATAACTGTGCAAAGTAGTTTCATAATTCCCCAGGATGCTCTTAACCCAAAAACAAAAAATTTTCCGACAAACCAAATTATACAAATTGTAAATAATAACGATAACATTTTTTTCTCCTTCTGAAACTCATTTTAATATGTGTCTTTCATTTTTTCTGTTCTTTTTCTGCTGAATATTCAGATGCGTTCTTTATACCAAGCTTATTACTGAATGCCGAATTTTTCTCCATCTTTTCTATTATCCGGATTAATCGAATTCTCTGTGCCGCTTCCATCTGATCACTCCATTTATATTCTGCTTTTTTGTTGATATTGTCACTATAACAAATTTCTTTTTCATAATACACATCCACCATGAGGAATTGCATCTTTATATTTCTCGAATTTTGAGAATTCTGTCTTTATATTCCTCTGCATGAATTGTTCCTGAAGATGAATTGATTAAAGTCATATTGGAAAATGATGAACAAAAAAATCCAGCAATACATTTGGAAAATAAGCGTAAAATACATTCTCTTGTAACCATCAAAACGCCGGTATAGGATTATAAAAATCCTGTATCGGCGTTATTAATTGGTTTATTGCTTCCTCTAATATCTCACTACGGTTCGTTATTCCTTATTCATACTTTTTATATATTCTTCCGTTGCAGCAATATCTGATCCTACTATTGGATCACCTACAATATTTCCTGCATTATCTACAAATATGGTTGTCGGAAATCCTATAATTCCGGACATGTTGTAAATAAAAGAATCATCCTTCAACATAAGAATCAAAACTTTCACACCACCAGACAATTCGCGTGGCGTTATGGCTCCCAGTATAGGACTGTCAATAACATGTGAACTGATAACTGTGCAATGATCCACATCCTGAATCATTTTATTATCTTCATACACATAGACTTCCGCTTGTGACATCATTTCTTTCACTAATTCATAATTACTTGTCCAATATTGCTCAGGAATAAAATCATATGCTTTTAAATTGGTCTTTAACCATATGTCAGCAACTCTATTAATATCTGTATTCTGCATCTTTCTGATCATAACGATTATCCTCCATCAGCTCCCGATTTCAGAGCTTCATTTCTAATACTGATTTTACCGTACTTTTTAGGCTCAGTCCATCTTTTATACCCAAGCAATATCGCTTCCATTTCCTTTCTGCCGGACTGTTAGTCCCTTTTCTTGAAAAAATATAAAAAATAGAGCACATAGATAGATTCTACATGCTCTTACGCTTTATATTCTGTTTTTATATCTTATTCTCTTTAGACGAATTTTTTTTGATTCTGTTTATTACACCAGTTTACAACTTTATAATTAATAGACTTGCTGACGAATCAGCTGTTTTAAAGCCTTTGTCATTGCACAATAACAGATATTGATCAGATTTACCAGCATTTCAATACCCTTGCAGCTTCGTACCATATAACTGCAAAGTGACCAGAAGGTTTTCTGCTCATAGTAGCTTGTTTCAATATTCCACCGGAACGAGTACAAAAACAGCGGAATATGTTTCATCCTGTCATTCTTCCATACAGGTATGCAAAGCATAATATTTACAAAGCAGTGTCCATTCAGATAATTGGAACCATTATGTGCGGCATGGTCAAAGAGTTTTGAATCATTCTCAAAGCAACTTTAGCTGTGATATTCATAAAGTGGGAATAATCAACTTTTGCATAGGAACATGCGTGGTAAAAGGTATTGAGGGATTTTGTGGTAATCCCAGACAAAAAGTGCTGATATAAAAATCGAATGGAATGTACAGATTCCAATGTTAGTATTGATAAAACGAGTAAAAACAAAGTATCTGCTGTTGGAGCAGAAAAAGTTTCAAAATAAATCAAAAAATATTTGTGAAGTCTACCAGTCAGAGTCTTTTCGTTGTATAATGTCTTTGTCGTACAGGGGCACTTTCCTTTGTAATGTTTTGGAGCAAACTCATTATACATCAGAAAGCCCTGTACGATATTTTTTTATGAAAAAGTTGTAAAGTGGTGTAAAGATTAATGATCTTTGTATTGGCACCGAAAATATATTTATTTCTCCGCAGCTTTTCTTCCAGGATGGGAGAGTGCCGCGGAGAATTTTTTGCGAAGAAAGAATTGCTATAGCTTTTGTAATTCCGGGAAAACCTTTATCTAAGAAAAAAATACAATATTAACATGAATATCATGAATATAATATTGGAGGCTGTGAATATTCCCAAATACTTCCCTCTCAGATTCCTGTTCTCTTTTGCAATATATTTGAAACTTATCAGGCTTGCCATGGATGCAATCAGAGTGCCGAGACCTCCAATATTGGTTCCGACAATTAAAGCCCGGTAATTATCTGTAAAGCCGGATAAAAGAAGCGCAGCGGGAACATTGCTCATAATCTGACTGGCAAGAACAGCAGTAAGTGTTTCCCTTCCTGCCATGATTCTTTCCAGAAAACTGCTGAATTGCGGAATCCTTCCAAGGTTGCCGATAAAAATAAATAATGCGATAAAGGTGGCAAGCAGGGAGTAATCCACCCTGCTTATATTTTCCCTGTTTCTTAGCAGCATATATATAAGAACCAATACAAGAGGAATCTGGTATGGAATGATACGTGCAACAGTGAGCAGGCAGATTGTAAATAAGATCAGGTAAGCGGCCAGGTATTCCATGTTAAGTTCTTTTCTGTCAGAGAATCCCAAAAGAGTTTTATTTTTTTCGGAACCGCATACGTGAGGTGCTTTGGCAGCGGCTACCTGTATCCATATCAGAAGAAGGATAAGTGCTGTGGCGGAATAGGGAAGCATCAGGGTTATTAATTCTGCCGCGGACATCCCTGCTCTGGCATATAGATAAAGGTTCTGCGGATTTCCGATTGGTGTGAGCATGCTTCCGAGATTAGCAGCGATTGTCTGCATGGCTACTATTTTAAGAAGCCAGTAATTGCCCAGTTCCTTTGGCAGTTTATGCACAATGATCAGTGCAAGAGGAACAAAAGTAATCAATGCCACATCATTGGTGATCACCATTGACAGGAAGAAACATAAGAGTACCAACAGCCTGATCACACCCACAGTTCCCGATGTTCCCATCAGCAATTTTTTGGCGAGTATATCAAAAACACCAACAGCCTTCAAACCAGCTACAATTGCCATCAAACAGAAGAGGAGCCCGAGAGTCCTGAAATCGATATAAGTAAAATAAGCCTTATCCGGTCTGACCCAGAACATAGAAAGAAGCGCCAGGATCACTGCAATTGACAAAACGGTTTCTTTCCTGAAAAAAACATATAATTTTTGTAACATAATATTTCCTTTCCGGTCTGATACGACCGCGTATAAGTATATCACAGAAACATCCAGAAAAAAAGAATATCATTTTGTATTGTGGATTTCCAGTTTTATCAACTCTTTTTAAATGATGGGGACGATGCCAGTAGAATAGATTTTTTTATCATCATTGGTAGGCAACTTGGCTACCATTTCACCACATATAACAATCAAACTCGTACTCTCTATTTTTTCTCCAGGGATTTGGCCAGGGTAGATAAAAGTGCTGCCATTTCCGGATTTGAAAGAACCTTGGCTAATAATTCCGCATCAACATCCGTTGGAAGCTCAACAGTCTTGCCGGCAGCATGGGCATGCATACTCGGATCCAGATCTTTTTTCTCGTAAAAAGCTTCTTCAAAGAGCTCTGCATTCTTCCTGCGGTCGTCATCAATAATATGAGAATACACATCCGTAACCATATTGATCTGTGAATGACCGGAGTCTCCCTGCACGGCCTTCCTCAATCGCCTCATCAGAAATATCAACGCAATCCCAGGTGAGTCCGAGCATTTCTCCCATACGCATAGAACAGGAAAATGCCAGATTTAGAGCCAGCTTCAAGCGCTCATCCTCACAAACTTCCAGTGCATGCATCAGCGTTTCTGCTGTCCAGATCTCACGCTTTGCGCTCTTGTACTTTGGAACAGTTGCATAGATTGCCGGATTTTTCGGCATCAGTTCCCACTTTACCGCCTGTTGAAAACAGCTCCGAAGCAGTTTATGGATATCCCGGATTGTTGCCGGTAACACATACTCTGACTACCGTTTTCCGGTGGCCGGATTGACCACAGCCGGAGTTCTGAGCAGCCGCTGATAATACTTTTCGATAAACCTGGTATTGATATTTTCAAGCTTATCCCCGCCAATGATCGGAACGATATAATTATTGATCATACTCACATTTGAAGAATATGTAGACAAGGCCCAGGCCTCTTTTCCGTATAAAGTAATATACTCCTCCATCAAATCTTTTACGGTCTTACAATGAGGCACAACCATTTGCCCCACATCTGCACGATATTCGATTTCTTTTTTACGCTTCTTCGCTTCCTGCATGGTCTTATATGTTTCCCATTTCTGCCTGCGCTTTCCGGTTTTATCCTTATAGCTGTAAACAACACAATATCTTCCATTTCTTTCTACTAATGATGCCATGTTAAACCTCCACTTTCTCTCTGCCTTGCAGCCAACCCTCAAACTCCTGCCTTGGAATTCGAATCGTTTTGCTGCTTTGTACTGCTTCTACTTTTTCTTTTTTAATCCATTTGTGCACGGTTGCCGGATTTACTCCTGCCAGAACTGCTGCCTCATTTACTGTCAGATAAACATCATTTCCTATATTCTTGCTATGACCATCCCGTTCCAGAACCACTCTTCTATAAGCTTCAATCCTGCGATTATCTTCACCCTTCACTGTCTCTGGCATTTCGTCCGATACGACATGATAATCATCCTGGCTGCCATACCATTCATAAAAACTCTTCTTTGTCACTCGTCTTCGACCATCAACCTCAATGGTTTTCAGAATCTCTGACTGATTCAGAAGACCATATACAGTAGATCTGGGAACGCCTAATAAGCCGGCCATCTCCGGCATAGCCATGGAGCTTTCTACAATGTCACGAACTTTCTCCCGGTCCTCGGCATTTCGGTACCGTTTCTGACTTCGATACCATTTATCAAATGCTTTTTTTGGGTATCGTTTCCAATAGTTCACCAAAACAAATTCCACACCGGCCTTTTTCATTTTTTCATAAACCAGACCCTCAGATATCTGAAGCATCTCTGCGATATCCCGTGGTGAATAGGAACTTTTCTTCAGTTCCAGTCCTGGCTCTTCTCCTGTGACCTTATGGTATTTCACCTGATTGGCATACCACTTTTCAAAGCTTTCCAACTCCACACGCATTTTGCCAAGGATCACTTCTGTTTTGAAAAAGTTCTTGTGCACCAGCCAGTATCGGTCTGTTTTCTTCAGCCCCAGAAGTCGTCCCATTTCTGGTACGGACATATATTTCTTTTCCAGAGGAGGCTGCCTTTTATATGCGCTCTGGCTTTCTATCTCTTTCACCAGTTCATGGAATTCCTCTTCCTTTGTTAATGGATTGTAATACAACTGTGACACCTCCTACATTACTAACATAACGCATCTGCAGAAAAAGCGTTAGGATGTCATCGTTTACACAAAACAAATCATTCTAAACGCTCTTTCTATTGATGCTGATCCAGCCACTCATCAAAGCTTTTCTTGGAAATACGGTACTTGCCACCGACCATCACCCAACTGAATTTCTTTTTCTTGAGCAGCTCATAAATACACTGTCTGCTTACACCCAAAATCTCCTGCAGTTCTGCTACTGAATAACATCTCTTGTCCATATCTGCCATCTCACTTTCTCTACTTGTTTATTCAGTTTCTAAATACAAAAAACACGGAGAAAGTTTAGGCAAGGAAACAAAAAATTATAAAAATGTTGTTTATCCTTCCATGTACATGTTTCGCATCTTTCTGAGAATCGTATTAAGTCTCTGACTCAGTGCTCCTTTTGTAACACCAAGGATTTCTGCCACATCCTTCTGTTTCATGTCATCAAAATATATCGACTTAATGATGAACTGTTCCTGAAGACTAAGCTTGTCGATCTTTTCATGAAGAATTCTGCTCTCCTCTTTCAGAATCATCATTTCTTCCATGCTCATCTGCGTGTCGTCTGACATATCGGCAATAGAAAGCCCATCGCTGTTGGCACTGAAAGCGCAATCCAGGATTTCACATCTCCTGGTTTTACGCTTCCATTTCTTATCTTTCTGATCCGCAGGCTCCTCTTTCTCTTGTTTATTTTCCAAATCCTGAAAATCTTCCATCTGATCATCTTCTTCTGACTCCGGTGCCCACTTACGGCTACGGTAAATTTCATTTCGATACTCGGCAAACATTGCCATTGCTACTTCCTTGGAGATCTCATAGAATACTCCATCAATCTTTGCATAATATTTTCCTTCGTATTTATATGGATGCTGTACGTACATCTTCTTTTCCTCCTGAATTTGAAATCTTGTTTTCTGTTTCAAATCCAGGGGCGGAGATGCACGTGATCCGCTGATGCATCTGATCATGCCTGATTCCCTTCCCAATCACGCGGTCATAGACAGACCCGTGGCTTTGGCTGGAAATCATTGATTTTCAGGCATCAAAAAAAGCCCCATTGAGTATTTAACCCAATAGAGCTTTAAAAAATTTTATTAAATTGTCCTGCTGATCTTCTACTTCCAGCATAATCATTGTATCAGGCGGAAGTATCAGAGGTATCCCAAATACAGGCTATAAAGTATCAATTACGCTTCTTATATCATTTTGTTTTCATAATCTTGTAACTCATGGAAAATATCATCCACATATACAACATCATTTTCTATTCTATATAACATAAAATATCTGTGCTGTTGAAAATTTATTCGACGATATCCCAGACTCTGTAAACGTGGATTGTCGCATACTTTCAAACTACTCGCTACATACTTTAACTTTTTAATAGTATTCTCAAAATCATCAAGCACATTTTTCGCTGCTTGCTTATTTTTCTTAGCGAAAAACAGATACTGTATAAACTGATTCAAGTCTTCTTCTGCTTCAGCTGTTACAACTATTTTATAATCCATATTTTCCTCTTATATCTGAAATCACATCATCTGCATTTCGGTAATTTCCCCTTTTTGAAGATTCTCTGGATTGTTCCAGTCTTTGAAGCATCTCTTCTTCTGTCATAGATGTATAAGGATTATGCACAGTTCGTTTTATTTCAAATGGAAATCCATTATATGCAACCGCCTGCGTTAAAAACATCCTTATTGCTGATGTCGTGTCAGTTCCAAGATCTTTAAAAAGCTGATCTGATTTATTTTTCAAATCATCGTCTACCCTGATCTGAATTGTACTTGCCATTTTAGATACCTCCTTTTTTCTTCATTATAATGCTATTTCATTACTAATTCAATACAATTGTATTGATATTTCACTTATTTCTTTGCACTTATCTAAGATAGTAGGTATGGAATCTTAGATTACAATTGAGGTAGGTACAATAAAAATACAATCGGCACAATTTTTTCTTTCTGTACTCATTCAGTTCCTGACGTCCAATGATTGGGATGCCAGGATAACCACCTGTCTGTGTCCTGATTGCCGGAGAGCTTGTCTGGGTGCACAATTCCGATTTATCCAATTAAACAAATTCTTTTTTATTTTTTCTTTTATCCTATCACACTCGCACCAAATGGCATGAAAGAGAGTCTTGCCATCTTGAAAAACTGCTTTCCAAATGGAATTCCAACTATCGTAATACACCATATACAACCAACTATCAGGTTTCCAAGTGCCATTTCCCATCCAAAAAATATAATCCATATAAGATTTACCAGAAACGAAAACATGCCATTTCCATATACGATTTCTTTTCCAAACGGCCAGAATGCCAGGGTTGCAAATTTAAAGCATTGCAGACCTACCGGAATTCCAATAATTGTAATACACCATATGCATCCTGCAAAAATCCATGCCAGTCCACCCAGTAATCCTCCAAATATAAACCAAAGAATATTACCTATAGTTCTCATGACAATACATCCTCCTTATCCAATGTTTAATATTCTTTTGCAATTTCCTCTGTTATCTCATATATCTCTTTAAATTTTTCTAAGTCCTCCGGCGATCTGATCAGCATGATTTCTTCGATTTTTCCGGTCCGTATGTCTTTGAACCCTGCTACTTCTTCTCCGGTACAAATACTTGCACGAATAACTGGTTTCATATGTTCTCGGTCATATGTTTTTTTCATGATTTTCTTTTTGAATAATCCCATACTTCATCCTCCGAATAATTACAGAAACAAGATTAACTATTAATTTCTGGAACATTTTTCTGCATCGATTGCCAGTACAAACATCAGCGCATCCAACGCATTTCCTGGATCCTGCACATCAATAACATATGTATCAGTCATATGAAACAGTTCTTTACTAACCCGTGCAATTGAATAACCGCTTCGATCAAGAATGCTATAGTTCCATTCCATAATGGTTCCATCAATATGCCATCCATTGTAATCAATATTATAATGTGGCGTCAGGAATGAGAATTCTTTGCTCAAGCATCCTATATAACTGCCGTTTTTATAAATCTCGAATTTAGGAAGAAAAGTAAGTACTTTCTGAACAACCATTCCTACTTCATTTCCATAGGCATCATAAATTACAAGTTTATGTCCCCAGGACAACTGGCCTTTTACTACATAAACAGTGTTGCCTGCTTCATCATAAATATCATAGCTGTCAAACCATGAAAATAGCCTTTGTTTAAATAATAACTTCATAACTTTTCACCGCTCTCTCCAACAGATATAATTGGTTCTTTACACTTCTTCGATATTGGCTACGTGGATTTTTCCATCAGATTGTGTATGGCTTTTCCATTGTTCTTTTGTTATGACATTTGTATGGCCAACTCTTACCTCATTAAGCAATGGTACTGGAACCTCATCGCAAGTATGATGATAAATAAATCCAAGTTTCTCCTGTACTCTTTTGGACTTTTTATTTCCGTCATAATAGCCACACCATATTGTAGTCATTTCAAGCGTTTCAAATCCTCGTTTCATAAGCGCATATGCCGCTTCTGGCATATACCCTCTGCCCCAGAATGGTTCTCCCAACCAGTAACCAAGTTCACATTCATCATCTCTATCTGTCATATCTGTATGTCCGTTTAGTTTTAGTTCAACAGCTCCTATTGCAACATTATTCTCTTTTTCACAGATTGCATAGCATTCTGCTCCGGTGAAAATATTGTCAATAACATATTTACTTGATTCGATATCCTTGTGAGGAGGCCATCCGGCAATTGGCCCTACTTTTGGATTTTTTGCATAAGTAAACAAACTTTCTGCATCATCTTGCGTCCACTTTCTTAAAATTAATCTTTCAGTTTCTAGTATCATTTTAAAATATATCCCTTCAGTATTCAATTTCGATTTATCCAATTAAGACAATTCTTTAGGTTAGAA
Source organism: Ruminococcus sp. Marseille-P328 (assembly GCF_964249465.1). Lineage (NCBI taxonomy): Bacteria > Bacillati > Bacillota > Clostridia > Eubacteriales > Oscillospiraceae > Ruminococcus > Ruminococcus sp. Marseille-P328. Next base: position 330,181 of record NZ_CAXUBQ010000001.1, read on the forward strand.
TCGATGATGGAGTAAACGAAAAAGCAGTTTCGACATTTCAGTGAACTGCCCCTTCGTTTACTCCATTTTCGATTTGACCTAATTGAACAAAATGAGCGTCCGAGTAGCTACTACCTATGGACTTTTAATCTTTTGTTCTTATCCATGATTATACAGGATTTCCTGTGCAGACGCTACAGAAATCAAGAATTTTCAGATAAATAGGTATAACAATTAAACCTCAGGATTTTGAGGCTTAGAAAACATATAAAAGATTTGGATTTTAACACCTTTGCGGTATTCTCAGTTGTGGTTTTCCAAGATGTCCACCGCAGGATTTACATACATAGATGTTTATCCCGTATAGCTGTTTCAATATTTCTGGCATCTCCTTATCCCTGAGCTTTGAAAGATATTTTTTGCATCCGAGGAGATTCCGGCATAAAGTGAGCTTTTTGTGTCTCTTCAGGATTCTTATTCTGATATTTCAGAAAATAAGAGACATAGTTTTTATAGCAGTTGATGGAACGTTCTTTAAGGTTACGGATTTTTCCGGCTTCCTCAAGCTGTTCTAAATATTTTTCATACATAATAAAATCCTCCATATAAAATCAGTAGTTATCCGGAACACTGCTTTATATGGAGGTGCATTTTGGTCATAAAACCGCTTGCCAACCAAGCGGAAGGGTGGTATTCTTTTCATAGGCAGTGGGAAGGTCGATCCTGTTTGATTGTTTCGTTGTGGTGACTTAACAATACTACTTTTAGGACTTGCTTTCCACTGTTTTGTTATAGAAAAAAGAAAATCGCTATGCCATAGCCTTGGTAGGCCATCGCGCAGCGATTTTGTTCAATTTATGTTTGCAGGTTTGGGAGAGATTGTTTCTTTTCCCGCCTTTTCTCTGATTTACATCCCCGAATAAGGGGTGACAACAGAGCAGAACTCAAATGTTAGCTGGACTTTTTCTCACATGCTCTGATTTGATCTCATATATAAAACCAGCAGAGATTTTGCTCTCCACCGGTCTGCTTTTATCCTAATTATGTTCCCCTTGCATTGATTTTGCTAATGATGTCAGACAGGGATAGTCCACAGCTGGAAATTAGTTTTTCATTTAAGTAATTATTTCAGTCCCAAAAAGACATATGAATTTTCACAGCCTGCTTCTTCTAAGGAATTAAAAAACAGACCATATAACAACTTTATATGCTCTGTCTTTTTATTCCTACAAATCTTCGTGCAGTTTTACATCGCTATTATCTGCCATGCATTGTTTTAAGGCAATGATCATTTTTTCCGCATCCAGTGGCTTTGCAAGATGAACATTCATTCCAGCCAGCCGGCTGTTGATAATGTCTTCTGCAAAAGAATTCGCGGACATTGCAATGATCGGAACCCTCCTGGCATCCCTTCTTTTCATTTCCCTGATTGTCCTTGCCGCATCCAGACCATTCATCCTCGGCATCATAATATCCATATAAATTACCCCAAAATAATCCGGTGCAGATTTCTCGAAGATTTCAACTGCTTCTTGCCCGTCTACTGCACATGTAACTTCCATACCGCTGTCTTCCAGTATACATCTGGAAATTTCCATGTTCAACTCATTGTCTTCCACAACCAATGCCCGCATGCCTTCTACCGAATAATCATCAAGGCTTACTGGCTTATCTGATAAATTACTGTTTTTATCCTGTGTGCCAATTTTGAACGGAATTTTTACAATAACTGTTGTCCCGACACCTGCTTTGCTCTTCAGTTCAATACTTCCATCCATTCTGTCCACGAGTTGCTTCGTAATTGCAAGCCCCAGTCCGGTGCCTTCATACCTGGATCTGCTTGTCTCGCTTTCCTGAGAGAACATATCAAAAGCATGTGCAATAAAATCTTCACTCATACCCACACCCTGGTCTTTACAGTAGAAAGTGAAATTTGCTCTGTCATCATCCAGAGTTTCTTCCTTAACCCCGAACGTGAGCACACTACCCGACTGACTGAATTTTATGGCATTGTCCATAATATTCGACAGAATCCTTCCAAGATATACCGGGTTTCCAACCAGAGTGCTGTGACTGTATGTACCATTTTTCCAGTCAATCTCATACCGGATGCCTTTCTTGGCAGCCCGCTCATCATAAATCTGATTCAGTTCCTGCAGTACCTCTGTCAGATCAAATAAAAGCTGCTGGTCCTTCAAATCCCCGCTCTGTAGTTTATTCATATCCAACACATCATTTACCAGAGACACCAGATATTTCAGGGATTCCATTACCTTTTCTCTGATCTTCTGCTGCATCTGTGGATCATCTGCGTACTGATTTCCCATATTTACCATACCGATAATACCGTTCAGTGGTGTACGGATATCATGACTCATCGTTGCCAGAAACCTTGTTTTCATTTCGGCTTCCCGCTTTGCTGCTTCCGCAGCAAAGTTAAGATCCTCTTCACGTCTCTTGGAATCGCTGATACTACGGACTGTACATAAAACATGGGTTACATTTCCAGACTCATCCCGTTTTTTTACAGTAAAAAGCATCCTGTGCCAACTGCCATCACACATTCTGTATTCTGTAGAAATATATTCTTCCGTCTTCAATCTTGCTGAAAGTGTAGAGACATCCAGAAATGGACGGATCAGCGAACGGTATTCAGATGCAACCATTGTATCACAAAGCTGATACAGTTTCTCCGATGCACTGCCTCTGTTTCCTGTCAGTTTGTGTATTTCACTGTCATTTGATATCTCTTCAAAAAAATCTTTCTGCACATCAATCCTGTAGATAGAACAGTAACTCTTAGCAATTGCTGAGATTATTTCATTACTCAGCCGTGCTTCATCCAGTGCCTGCTTTAATTGATTCTGGATCGTAGTTTCTTTTTCCATGATATCATCAATATGCCGAAAACCCACCAGTGCGAAAAAATGTTTCTCATCCTCGTATATTTTGGCTGCCTGTGCCTCAAAAAATTCATGCTGGTTCGGATTCGGTTTACTTCTATAATGGTATGTAATGCGCTCCTTCCGGGAAAGCTGTTCCTTTAGATGCCCTGTCGAAATCCAGTCCTTAAATTCCTGTCTTTCTTTCTCATACAGATATTGAACCGCATATTGGTCAGCAGAAGAATTGAAATTATCACCCTGTTTCAGATTCATTTTTTTTACGTTGGTTCCATCGTTTATATGGAGAATTTCAAAGGAACCGGTATTTAATTCAACATAATAGACAGCCGTAAAATCTGCACATATCTTATCCAAAAGCCGTCTTTCCGCCATCTGTTCTTCCAACGTACTTTTCAGTTTTCTGTTCCTCATATGTACCATTACAGTCAGGATAAGAAGCAGAACGATCAGCACAGTTATAAAAACCAAAACAGTCACAGACTGCGGTTGCTTCGGAAATAAATTAATTTCTGTCATAACAAAATCCTCTCTCTATGTTTCCTGTCTGCTTTTCCCATGCATCTGGAAGGCTCCTGATTGCTGCGGTTGCCTCATAATCATTTATGACAGGCATTTTGCTTTCTCAACTCTTCGCTTATGGTCTGCTTAATTTTTTCCGCATCCAGCGGCTTTGCGAGATGTGCGTTCATTCCTGCTTCCATACACTTTTCTGCATCTTCCCTAAATGCATTTGCAGTCATAGCAATGATAGGGATTGTTTTTGCATCCTGCCGTTCCAGGGATCTTATTGTTTTTGTGGCAGTAAGCCCATCCATCACCGGCATCATAACATCCATTAAAATAACATCGTATGTTCCCGGTTCGGAAGCTTCAAAATGCTGAACAGCTTCTAACCCATTGTTCACTGTTTCTACTTTAGCCCCATTTTCCGTCAGCATAAATTCTGCTATTTCCACATTCAGCTCATTATCTTCAACCAATAATATCCGGACACCTGATATATCTGCATTGAAATCTTCTTTTTCTTCTGGCCGTGCATTCGTATCAATTTTAAATGGAAGTATTACAGTAAAACAGCTTCCTTCACCAAGCTTGCTTTCAACTGTTATGGTTCCGCCCATCTTTTCTACAAGTTGTTTCACAATAGGCATTCCCAGACCTGTCCCATTATAATCAGAACGTGGGAAATTATCTGCCTGTACAAATGGAGTAAACAATTCATTTTTTATAAATTCTTCTGACATTCCAATTCCATTATCTTTTATTTTAAATTCACATGTCATGTGATCTTCTAATCTTTCAATCGTTCTCATACTCATGTAAATAAAACCATTCACCTTATTGTACTTCATACTGTTTGTAAACAGATTCATCAATATTTTTTTCAGATGAACTGCATTGCTCCAAACATATATACCACTGTAATCATCATGTTCTCCTATAACATGAAGTCCTTTTTCTTCTGCCTGAAAAGATAGTGACTCCGTGATTTCCTGACATACCTGATCCAGATTGATGGATTCATCACCAAAAACCACTGTATCTGATTCTAACTTTGCCATATCTAAAACATCATTTATCAATGATAGTAGCAGTTTCGATGACTCATGTATTTTATTCATGCAATCCTTTGCCCGCTCAGCATCATTTCCGCTTTTCTCAAGAATCGTAAGCATACCAATAATACCATTGATCGGTGTTCTGATATCATGAGACATGTTATTTAAAAAGGAAGTCTTAGCCTTATTGGCACTCTGTGCTTCTACAAGTGCATTTTGTAATTCCTGCTGTTTTTCTTCAAGCTCCTGATTCAGCTTCAATGCCTGCTCAGCAGACTTCTTGGATTTTTCTTCCGCACGTTTTGATTTTTTCAAAGAATCAAGAATTATACACAGAACAACGAAAAAAGAAATTCCAGCGATAAGTGAAACTGTCAGTAAATTGTCCTGAATAAAATCCTTCGCTGTAACTTTTCGTAAGGAAGCATTATACGAAACTACTGCACCTGAAAATTGAGTTGTAGGCATAGATGTCAGTGTTTTATTCAGAATGGACAAAAGAACCGGTTCTCCCTGCAGAATAGCAAATGGAACATCAGCTTCTTTTGTCAGGAAAACACTATGAAGCTTATTATTTTTCAAATAGTCTGAAACAGTACCTGAATTGCTTACAATACAATCCGTCTCCCCTTTCTGCATTGCTTTTACTGCTGCATCTGATGTTTCATATTCCACAACCTTCCATTGCGGATAATTGTATGAAAGATATGCTTTCAATGCAAAATCATCTTTTTCAACGGCAACTATATTCTCTTTATTTTCATCAAAAGAATCCTTTGCCGTAATTGCTGCCATATTGAGAGTCAACAGCGTATCCGACAAAGCAAATCCATTTGTTTCTGCAAAGTATGGATTCTGGTTTGCATGAAAAATCAGGTCTATTTTTCCATCCTGCAATGCCTGAAGCAGTTCACTTCTTGTCTCATATCCATTTAATTCAAATTCCAGAGTCTGACCTTGCAGACAATTTTCTGCAAGATCCACATAATCTGTAATAACACCTGTCAGTTTACCTGTTGATGGATCTACACTGCTGATACCTCCATCCTGATTCAGATACCCTATCCGGATTGCACCATGCTGCCCGATCCACTCACTTTCTTCTTTTGAAAGAAACGAGCTGCTCTGTGCAGAAAGATAACGCCTGTAGAGATCATCTGTGTAAAATGGGTTGTCATCCTTGATTCTGCGCATAGCACTATCCAGTGCTTCTTTGATATCCGGACGTTCTGGATTTATAGCGAAATAGATTTCTGTCTCTCCAATACTTGTAAGCGGTGAAATATCCGATTCTTCCCAACGGGATTCTTCTACCGAAACGAAGCAGTCAATTTCATGTTTCGACAGTTTGTCCATAACTTCTGCGGTATTAGAAACATTGACATGCTGCATATGCAGACCATACTTTAACTCCCATTCGTTAAGCACATCCTCCGTTATATTATCTTTAAACACACCAATATTTTTTCCCTCAAAAGAATCCAGATTTCCTGCTGTAAGATCCATATTGGATGCATCCGTATAGATGTAATATTTCTCTTCCCCCATAGGCATATCGGAAAAAAGCATATTTTCAGCACGTTCGTCTGTATAGGAAATGTCACCAAGAATATCAATCTCTCCATTTTCCAACTGTGTAAAGCAGTTTTTCCAATCACTTGTTATGTATTTATATGTCCATCCTGCATAACCTGCAATATCTTGAAGATACTCATAACCATAGCCGCTTCTTTCTCCCTTTTCATTGACGGTATTATAAGTTTCTTCAAAAGATCCTACCCGGATAACATTGTCAGAGTTTTCTTTGGCAAATGTAGGAACGGATAAAACAATAAAACATATAATTGTGCAAAATATAATGTAACAAAATTTGAAATTCATTATATTCTGTACTAATTTGCACTTCTTCATCTTTCTCCCCTCCTCTAGGCTACAGTTGCTTGCTTCCAGATTTTAATTTTACATTCATTAATTGTCAATAACCTCCCCGCTATTTTTCCAAACAGCTTCTGTATTACTTATTCAAGTGCTCTACCATAAAAAAGCACTGCCAAACAGACAGTGCAACCTCATTTCATGCAACTGGCTGCCATTTTACAGGCCCTATAGCTTTGCGTCCCAGACTTTCATCTGGTTTGCCGATTTCCTTATTATAGCTTTAATACTTATGCAAAAAAACTGATTTCATTATACTTTAATGCTCTAGTATACACAAGAAAACATTACCGTTTTAACGACAAAAATAAAAAAAGAACAGCCGATACATATACTCGAACTATTCTTCTACTTCCGAAGACCACGCAGCATTGACATCACTGTTTCCTGCTCATTTGTACTCAGATTATTCCATATCCTTAAAACTTCTTTCTGTTTTTCTGTCAGATTCTCTGAATTACCTTCCTGAAAAAACTGTGATAATGTCACGCCCAAAGCTGTACATATTTTTTCAAGTGTGATCAGCGACGGCAGGTTTTCCTGCGCCATGATTCTTCCCAGTGATGACTGGGAAATTCCAAATACACATAAGCATGATACAATAGAGGCATGCTGAAGGAGGATCTCATATGGCAAAGCAAGCTGTACAATTTCTTCTTTTGTATGATATTTGTTATTCAACTCCATCGTTATTTTTAATGCCCTTTGAGACAGCTCATGCATGATCAGATGGTCTTCACTTCCACCGTCTACAGTATATCCGTGATTCATATTACTCAAATATTCTTCAAATGTCATGATTAACCAACCCCATTTTCTTTAAAAAATTTCTGGATTTTATCAAATGGGATTACATCCAGATTATCATAAAGATCTGTATGAACAGCCCCTGGAATTGTCAGCAACTCTTTATTGGATGTGTACTTGCTGTCCTTGATCATATTTTCATAAGCATCTTTTCCAAAATAATAACTGTGCGCTTTTTCTCCATGAACGATAAGGACTGCACTTCTGATTTCATTACAATACTTTAATATTGGCTGATTCATAAATGACATACATCCAATACTGTTCCAGCCCCCATTGGAATTCAGGCTCCTTTTATGATAACATCTGCCTTTATAATACTCACTATAATCTTTTACGAAGAGAGGGGCATCTTCCGGAACCGGAAGTGGAACACAACCACCGCTTCTGGAATACTCGCCTTTACGGTATTCTTGTGTTCTGAGGGCATTCAGTGACTGTTTCTTTGCATAACGTGCTTCTTCACTGTCCTCAGAATCAAAGTACCCATTTGCATTTACCCTTGTCATATCATACATGGCAGATGCTACAGTTGCTTTTATTCTTGTATCCAATGCAGTTGCGTTAAGAGCCATTCCACCCCATCCGCAGATTCCAATGATTCCTATTTTATCCGTATCCACATCTTCCCGAACAGAAAGAAAATCAACAGCAGCCATGAAATCTTCTGTATTAATATCCGGAGAAGCCATGAATCTTGGATTGCCTCCACTTTCCCCCGTAAAAGAAGGATCAAATGCAATCGTTAAATATCCTTTTTCAGCCATCGTCTGCGCATATAATCCGGAACACTGTTCTTTGATTGCACCAAATGGTCCGCTTACGGCAATCGCAGGATATTTCCCTGACACATTTTTCGGCTTATACAGATCTGCAGCAAGTGTGATTCCATAACGATTTACAAATGTCACTTTCTTATGATCTACTTTTTTACTCTGTGGAAAAGTTTTATCCCATTCAGATACCAACTTTAATTCTTCTGTTTTTAACATATTCAACATCCTCCATATGCAAAATTTCTTGTAATTATACTAACAATAGTATATGATATAAATATCATACAACCTAAAGTTAACTTTAGGTCAAGCATATTTTGAAAGAAGGTTTTTTATGTATACAATCGGTCAGGTCTCTGCAATGTTTGGTCTCCCTGTTTCTACCTTAAGATATTATGACAAGGAAGGTTTTTTCCCTAATCTGGAGCGTAAAGGAAACATCCGTTATTTCAGCGATAATGAGTTGGAAGCGCTTCGTATCATTGAATGTCTGAAGAAATCTGGGCTTGAGATCAAAGATATAAAGCAATTTTTTATCTGGGTATCTGAAGGCAGCGCCAGCTATGAAAAAAGGAAAGAATTATTTGAAGCCAGAAAATCAGCTGTTGAAACTGAAATCCAGGAACTTCAAAAAACTCTCTCCCTCTTAAAATTTAAGTGCTGGTATTATGAAACAGCAATGAAAGATGGTAATGAAGATACGATAAATGCCATGTTACCTGATAAACTTCCAAAAAATATACAGAAACTATATGACAAAGGACATGAATGATTTTTGTTTCTTCTTCAAGCTGGAATTGATCGTGCTCTGTCTTTCGCTAATGCAACTCCATTTTACTGTACAAACATAAGTTATGCCCGTCTCAAGATTCGCTTTATATCATCCAGATTTTCAACAAAAAAGATTCCCTCCTGTCGCTCGTTAGAAGATAATCCTTTTTCAATCATATGATTTAGAAGTGCTTTCAAATCATCGTAGTAACCGTCCAGGTTGTAGAGAATGCAGGGTGCCTCCAGATGTTTCAAAGACACCTTCGACATTACCTCTGCAATTTCCTCCAATGTTCCCGTGCCGCCCGGGAAGGCAATAAAGGCTTCTCCTAACTCAATCATTTTGTTTTTTCTCTCAGACATATCCTTAGTCACAATCAGTTTTGTCAGTCCATCATGTTGAAACTCATTTTCAATAAAAAAATTCGGCTCAACACCCGTAACATCACCGCCTGCCTTCAATACACTGTCTGCCAATGCTCCCATTAAACCACCTTTAGAACCACCGTAAACAAGTGCATTTCCACTGTTTCCAATCCATGCCCCCAATTCCTCAACTGCTTTTCGTAAGCATGGGTCATTTCCTTCGTTTGCCCCAAGATAAACTGTTATATTCATTAAAAATTTCCTCCTACAACTTCCGATTGTTCGAGCTTTTCAAATACTAACGTACTTAATTCTGTTCAATAAGTGATTTATAGTAGTTACCAAAGTCAGCAAGTGAATTAACAATTGGAAGCATTTTTGTTCCGAGTTCCGTTAATCCGTATTCAACTCTCGGTGGCTGTTCATGGTAATCGTGGCGATATGCCAGTCCATCACTCATCATTTGCCTTAAACTATCCGTCAAAACCTTTTGTGAAATACCATCTATACTTCGTTGTAGCTCATTGAATCTCCATGGGCGCTCTTTCAAGTTACGCAAAATCAGCAGTTTCCATTTTCCTCCGATGAGAGATACCGCTGTTGCAACTGGGCATTCCGGTAATTCTTCTTTTGCTCGCATAATTCTCACCTCCGAGTCTATTGTAACACATTCAATTTTGAGTGTACAGTTACAAAAAGGTGCGTACTTGTTTTTGTATGTGTCTCACACTATACTAATGCCATGTAATTAGAAACTACAAATCAACTATGGAGGTATTATTATGACAAATTACACAAAAACAACTATTGGAAAGGAAAACCGAATTGAACTGCATGAAAAGTTGTCTTTAACAGGTGCAGAAATCAGTTTAAACGAACTACCTGCAGGAGCAAATGTCCCATTTGTTCATTCTCATAAAGAAAATGAGGAAATCTATGGAATTCTTTCAGGTAACGGCAAAGCCATAATTGATGGAGAAGAAATCAGCCTTTCAACTGGAGACTGGCTAAAAATCGCACCTGCTGCAAAGCGTCAGTTTTTTGCATCCGATATTTCCGGAATTACTTATATCTGCATTCAGGTAAAAGAAAATTCTCTGGAACATTTTACAGCAGAGGACGCCGTAATCGGCTAATTAAAAGTATTTATTTACAAAAATGCACAGCTCCCGATAAGCTAAGAACTGTGCATTTTTTCTTCAATTTTACAATTACTCTATTTTTCAAACAAGAACTTCTCGATTTCAAATGGCGATAAATAAATCTCTCCACCATCATCAGTTTAATTTTCGTTTAGATTAACGATTTCTTTTTCCTGTATTCTCTGTCCCGCGGATTTCCTCATGATAGAAATAATCTACGATCACCGGATGTCCCTGCGGGACTCTGCCATAAGGCATTTCATTATCCACAAATGGGCAATCATACTTCTTAGCCATTTCCTCAGCTTTTACTTCAAGTGCTTCAAAGTAGCTGCGGTTATGCTTGTTATAGATCTCGTCGTAAAGTGGTACAAGATCAGGATATTTTCCGGCGATATAATCCATAATTGTCTTTTTGAAACCGCCTCGAAGATTGAGATTTTCGAGCCAGAACAGATCGCACTGATCCTTTACCCGCTCAAAGATTGCTTCAAAATTCGTGATACCGGGGAATACCGGAGATACGAAACAGACTGTACGGATACCTGCTTCATATACCTGCTTCATAGCAGCGATACGGCACTCAATGCTAGAAGCAGAGTCCATATCGTTCTTAAAATTTTCATCTAGTGTGTTGATCGACCATGAAACGGTTACTCGTCCAAGCTTCTTCAGCAGATCAATATCTCGTACCACAAGATCCGACTTTGTGCAGATCAGAATATCTGCGTCACTGCCGATCAGCTGCTCCAGAAGTTTTCTGGTATTCCCGAATTGCTTCTCCTGTGGATTGTAGCCATCTGTCACAGAACCGATGACCACCCGCTGTCCGGCATATTTCTTCGGATTCTTAATTTCCGGCCAATGCTTTACATCAAGGAAAGTGCCCCATTCCTCCTTGTGTCCGGTAAAGCGCTTCATAAAAGAAGCATAGCAATACTTGCAGGCGTGTGTACAGCCTACATATGGATTGACCGAGTAACCGCCTACAGGCAGACTGGACTTGGTCATGATGTTCTTTGTTTCCGCCTCATTAATGAGGATTCCATTTATTACTTCTGCCATGATCTCTGTACCTCCAACACTTTATTGAATTCATCCGGCATTTCCTGAATCATATTTTCATTCCCTATGATAGGGACAAGATCTTCCTTCATAAATACCGGAATGTCAAGCACATGCGCCTGATCTGTCAGAGACCATGCCCACTCCGGCTCCGTATGAACCTTCCTGCTCTGAACTCCAGTCATGGTGCCGACAACGATCCAGTTGATCCCGGAAAGATCAACTGAACCTGGATTGTCGAATAGCGGCTCAAAGGTAACATGATAGTGTTTTGCTCTGACATTTTCCCGTAGTGCGTCAATACGCCACAGTTCTGCTTTTCTCGTCACCGTAACACCAAACCATGCGTTTTCCAAATCTGTATCAAAATCCAGCAGATCTGGTCGCTTTGTAAGGAACAGGAACTGATGCTGTGGATTTTCACGGATTTTTTCAAATACCTCGTCTCTCCATTCTGACTTCCAGCCGGAAAGATCGCTCATGCCGGTAAGAAGAAAGTTCTGCGGACGTTTCTTTTCCATCATCTTGAGCTTACCCGGAAAGAATTCAGGGTCAGCAAAGTCATCAATCATATGCCAGCGTTTCACATTATTGCGGGCATAGCAATATGCACACCCCACTGTACATCCGATGACGATATTCATGTTTTGAATCTGATCTTTGATACAAATACTCATGATTTCTGCCACTCCTCAAGATTCTTTCTGATACGGTCGAGGTATTCCTCAAACTGGGTAATTTCTTCCTCCGAAAAACCTTTGTAGTAAATACTGCCCATTTTATCAGATACAGAATCGTATTCGTCCTTTAAGGCATGTGCTTTTTCAGTCAGAAACAGGAGTGTTTTCCTTTTGTCCGTTTCAGACTGAACACGTCTTATCAGCCCTTGATTTTCCATTCTTTCCAGCATCGTAGTAAGAGAAGTTATCGCTAATCCACATTTAATCGAGAGTGACCTGATTGAGATTCCATCTTCCTGCCACAGTACATAAAGAATACGCCCCTGGGCTCCGTTAAACGCATCAATATTCTTTTCGCTGAGAATCTTCTCAAAGATTCGATCTCCAAGTTGTTTTATTTTGGTAACAAGAAATCCGCCATTCATTTTCATACAAAAACTCCTATATAGTATTTTATCAAATAATACTATATAGGAGTTTTACTGTCAACAGTTTGTATGTCTAAGTAGAAGTAAATTCCGATTGAACAAAATCGCTGCGCGATGGCCTGCCAAGGCTGTGGCGCAGTTTTATTTTTATTAAAAAAGCAGTGGAATTACTTTCCATAATCCGTTATTGTTAAGTTACCACACGAAACAACTGAACTAAGAAAGCTCCACTGCCTATGATAAGAATAACATTTTCCAGTCTCTTCCGCAATCGGAATTATGATGCTAACGCACCTCCGAATAGGTAGATGTAATTATTAACACTACTTATTCTGGAGGTTTTATTATGTATAAAGATATTTTTGAATCCATCCGCAATGAAGCGGAAAAACGTAACCTGCGTGAAAGAACTATTCAACTGTATTGCTCTGATGTCAGTTACTTCCTTCATTGGATTGGAAAAAATGTTTCTGATCTTACACTTGAAGATGCGGAAAGTTTTCTCACTGCCAAACGTCTGGAAGGAAGGTCTCCTGAAACTCACAATCACTATCGGTCTGCAATCAAGTTCTTATATAAAAAGGTGTTGAAGATTCTCTGGGATGATGACACTGTTCCGGCTATGAAAAGAGAGCGAAATCTTCCTGCTGTTCTATCCCGCGATGAAATAAATGCAATCATTGACGCCACTCCGAATCTGAAGCATAAAGCGATTATTGCAACTATGTATTCTTCCGGATTACGTGTATCAGAGGTTGTTCATCTTCATTATGATGACATTTCACGTACCAACATGACAATTCATGTTCGTGAAACCAAAGGCAGAATTGACAGGTATACAATTCTGTCTCAAAAAAATTTAGACCTTCTCACAGAGTATTGGTACAAATGTGGTCGCCCTAAAGATATCCTTTTCCCAAGTTCCTGGTCCGGTGGATATCTTGATATAGCCAGTGTTAACCAGTTCTTTAAGAAAAGTGCTAAACTCGCCGGCATTAACCGTCATGTTTCCTCTCATGCGTGCCGTCATAGTTTTGCCAGCCACCTATTCGAAAGTGGCACAGATATAAAATATATCCAGTCACTTCTGGGACATGTTGATCCTCGCTCTACAGATGTTTACCTTCATGTGAGCAACAAGACACTTCTTGGAATCCGCAGCCCGTTTGACAACCCGGAAGGTGGTGAATCATGAGTAAGGATTGTACGATTCAGGATGTTTTTCATCGTTTTTATCCATCTTTTGAATCCACACATAGTATTTCTCCCGCTCAGCGAAAGGCCGCTTATCACATCATGAATTGCAAAACCGGTGCCTTTGGTGTGAATGTAAGTGTATGCGAGGACTGCGGCTGCGTGTCAGTCCACTATAACTCCTGCCGTGACAGATGCTGTCCTATGTGTCAGGAGTTTCCAAAAGAAAAATGGGTAGATGCACGGCGTGAGGATATCTTAGATGCTCCTTATTTCCATGTAGTTTTTACAGTTCCAGAAGAACTTAATCCCATTATCTACAGCAACCAGAAATTCTTATACACTGCTCTTTATCATGCGGCTTCAGATACTCTCAGTGAACTTGCTGCTGATAGTAAATATCTTGGGACTGATATCGGCTATATTTGTATCCTCCATACATGGGGAAGCACCATGAATTTTCATCCTCATATCCATGCGATTGTTCTTGGTGGAGGGCTGGATGTGAAAAATCATTGGAAAGACAACGGGAAAGAGTTTTTTCTTCCGATTAAGGTGATCTCCAAAATATTTCGTGGAAAATATATGGCTGAACTTAAGCAGCTCTGGGAAAATGACAGGCTTGAATTTCATGGATCGGCTGCACCTTACAAAAACTACTATACTTTCAAGGAATTGTTAAATACCTGCTATACAAAGGAATGGATTCCTTATTGCAAGAAACCATTTGACGGTGCCGAATCTGTCATCAGATACCTTGGAAAATACACCCACCGGATTGCTATCAGCAACTACCGTATCAAAGACATGACAGAATCTACAGTTACTTTTTCCGCTAAAGATTACAAAAACCAAGGGCTTTGGAAAGAGATCACCATATCCGGCGAGGAATTTATCCGTCGATTTTTAATGCATGTTCCTCCAAAACGTTTTGTACGTATCAGGCACTATGGTCTTCTTTCATCCAGAAATAAGAAGAAAAAGATTACCCTATGTAGAAACATCCTTGGTTGCAAAAAATATATTTCCAAGCTGAAAGATATGGATGCACCTGCCATTATCCGTCTTCTTTATAATAAAGATATATGCAAGTGTTCTTCCTGTGGTGGTAAGATTATTCCTCTGTCTACAGAACAACATTTTATAAAACCCAAACCACATATGCTCTGTTAACGTATCATAACTGTATATTTTTTTAGCTTCTTTAGGGAGGCTTATTTCTGGTGTCATAATACAGGACTGAATTATAAATTCTATGTGTTTCTATGTGTACACGCTATCCTATTATAAATAGAGTGTCATAATTAAAAGTCCATATAGAGTTGACGCACTTTGTTCAACCAGAAAAAATCGAAATTGATGCAAACGAAAGGGCAGTTAATGAAAAGTCTCCATACTGCTTTTTCGTTTGCACCACCTTCGATTCTTTCCTTAACGATTTGCACTTCAAATCGTTTTCTTTATTCTATCATAGCATCCATTATTCCGCCATCAGTCTTTCGAACCAGGTATCCATGACAATGATAAACTGGCCTGCTCCTGGCAATTCTTGTAGCATTTCGTCAAGAGTTTTCTGTTTCACATATTTCTGCACATACACCCAACAGGCAATGCTACTGGCTTCTGATACAATGTCAGCTATGGTTTTGCGCATAAGCTCTTCAAATTCAGTAATTTCTTCTTTTGGGACAACATCATACAGTGTTGGTGCCTGATGACTTAATTTTACGCCATTTTCATTTGCATCTTTAAGCAGATTCTTAACTTTTTCTCTTGAATCCTCCGGTACTTTTATGTACTCCCACATAAATGCTACCACATCGGACGGTGTGTCTTTTTTAAGTGGTGGTAACTGAATATAATCATTGTTTTCGCTCATTTTCATATCCTCCTCACGATATAATAAAATCAATAATGCGTTCTCTTGTCATGTCCAGTACAGTATCTACGAACACTCCTGCAAAAAGGATCAGATACAGAATTACACTCAGCGAAAACAGAAATGCAACCTGTACCCAGTCATGGTAACAGTATGCAGTCGCTATAATCAACAAAGTGAATATAAACCCAAGGATCCCTCTGACAACCGCATAAGTCTGTACTGTCATCTTTACTGCCAGTCCGATCACAAAAAGGATCAGCCATACCGGCAGTAATAATATTTTCCCAGCAAGTTTTAAAATAAACATGTGCACCTCCTATCTTACCAGTCCTGGCATATCATGGTTCACCTCTGCCTGATAATACCCGTTCATCGTAGACGGTGCATTAAACAGGGATGCTAATAAATATTTCTTGATGTTCTTCACTTTGGTGGTGTTACCACGCATACAGTGTAAGACATACTCGATATGTGAATAGGTCAGCATCAGAAATTTTTTCTTCACCAGTGATGCCGGATACCAGTTGCTGGCAATCAATATCTTGTCATTTTTACACATCACAGTTTCTACGATCAGGTTCACGATTTCATCTACCTGTCGCATATCGTCATGATGGGTTACTTCCAGTGATTCATAATCAATGGTCTCTTTGACAAGGTTTTCATAAGCCTGATAATCCTCAGAGCGGTTATCGCTATCAAATCTTTTCTCATCCACAGATATGATAGGATTAGATTTATTATCATTCATTTCAGTATCACTAAGATTAGTATTATTAGGGTTTGAAATGTAAACTTCTTGAAGTTTGTTTTCGGGACTTCTAGAAGTTTGATTTTGGGACTTCATGAAGTTTAAATTGTAAACTTCTGCAGGCTCTTCATTTTCCACAGAAGTTTGTTTTTTAAACTTCTCTAATTCCTCTCCAAATTTTTTCTCATCTGTTTTCTCAGGCATAAAGGTTTTTACGTAGATAACATTCACCTTTCCAAATCCCTGCCTGCGTTTCTCAATCAGACCAATTCCTGTTTCGTCATCCAGCTCTCTCATGGATTTGATGGCTTTATTTCTGCCACAGTTCAGTAATTCCATGATATCTTCGATGGAAAAGTAGATATATGCTCTGTTTTTGTCGTCAAACCACTGATTTTTGATGGAAAGAGACATTCGATCCAACATCAGTCCATATAAAATTTTAGCATCGCTTGATAAATCTTTAAAATAGCTGTCTGTAAATAATGCTTTTGGTATGCGGTAGAAGCTGAACTGATCAGCTTCGGTACCGTAAAAATAATTAAATGTCATTTTTTTCTCCATAATTTCCTCCTTTCATTTTCTGCTAAGAAGTCCTCTTTTTAAACTTCTTTGACATTGTTTTCTTAGCTTTTTCTCTCCTTAACAGGACTGTTCCTGCATCCACTTTTCTAATAATGATTCAATCACCTGCTCCATATCTTTGGCTGTATAATCATCCGGAAAATACTTTGTCAGTTTCTTTTCTGAGAAAGTAAGAGACCGGGATACTTTCTTTGCCATCACACAGTTATTGAAAATCGATAACATCTGAATCTGATTGATTGGTCCATCATTCAGCTGATTTCTGAGTGCTGCAATCTGTTTTGGTTTGATGAATCCGGTGTCGCTGATATATTCGTAGATCCATCCCTGTACTTCCTTATCGATGTAGGAGATATTGACAGCAACCGTAAACTGAAGCTTCTTGTTATCTACCAGATCAAGAAGTTCCGGAATAAGTTCTGTTAATCGTACAAATCTTTGAACCTGAGCTCTACTTTCCCCAACTTGCTTGCTCAAGACTTCATCAGATCTCAACTTCGTCTCATTTTGAGACAAAGTTAAATCTGTTCTAACTCCCTGTCTTTTCATTGCCTCTAGTTTCATCTTATAAGCAAATGCTTTCTCACTCGGCAACAATTCCTCTCGCTGAATGTTAGCATCCACCATAGCCACAATGGCATCATCATCCGATAATTCTCTTACGATTGCCGGAATAGTTGTAAGTCCTGCAAGCTGTGCTGCATGCATTCTTCTGTGACCGGATACCATTTCATATTCTTCATTATCATCCATTCGAAGCAGTACCGGTGTCAGTACTCCATTGATCCTTACACTTTCAACCAGATCCTGCATCTTTTCATCATCCAGCACCTTGAACGGATGATTTTTAAACGGATGGATCTTACTAATCTCTATCTCCATTGCAGATTCTTCATTTACCACACCAAGCAGTTCATCAATGCTTGCCAGTTTAATCTTTTCGCCACTTCTATTTTTCATTTTTCAAAACCTCCTGTGTTAAGTTCTTATATGCTTCGGCAACTTTTCCTTTCGGGCAGTGCATGTAGATGCTTTTTCCCTCTGCACTGGTCTCAGCTGCTTTTACAGACATCGGAATCACATTTTCAAATACTTCTATCTGGCTTCCGTATGTTGTATGTACTCTCGATGCAATGTCCCTTGCGTAATTGGTTCTGAAATCAACCATAGTCAACAGAATGCCCTCAATCGCCAGTTTCCGGTTCAGCCTTTTCTTTACTGTAAGAATGGTCTTGATCAGCTGCTGAAGTCCTTTCACCGGCAGATATGCGGCCTGTACAGGTATCAGCACGGAATCGGAAGAGACCAGTGCATTGATTGTCATCATACCAAGACTTGGCATACAGTCGATCAGGATATAATCGTATCGGCCTCTTATCGCATCGATATATTCCTTCATGATCATTTCTCTGCTCATAACATTTCCCATCGTTACTTCCAGGGCAGAAAGCTCAATATTTGCCGGAAGTAGATCTACATTTTCCTGGTGATGTAAGATACCATCTTCCAGAGAGATTTCTTCTTCGTTAATGACATCCATCATAATCGTTGCCAGTGTGATGCGAAGATCATCCGGTTCCTCATATCCAAGACTTGCGGTTAAACTTCCCTGTGGATCCGCGTCGATCAGCAACACTTTCTTACCTTCTCTTGCCAGTCCAATGCCTACATTTACGGTTGTGGTGGTCTTTCCGACGCCACCTTTCTGGTTTACTACGGATATAACTTTACACATGATTTCTTCCTCCTTTAACTATCCCATGATTCTTTTTTCCATAATTTCAACAGTGCCAGTATTTCCCGTTTCATCATTGCCGGTGTATAAGAATTTGGAAAATACTTGTGCAACTGCTCGTTTGTGAATGCCACTCTTGTGATCTCACCCTTTTTCACTTCACACATGATCTCTTCCATCTTTTCCAGTGACAACTGTTTTTCTTTACTCAGTTGCCGGATCCTCTGGGCCTGTGAGAGTGATGGGATTGCCTGTGCATACTCCATTGCTACAAGCAGTTCTCTTTGTTCTTTTTCACTTAATGCAGCTATCTCTACAGCCGGACAAAAAGAAATGATCTCATCATCCAGTTTCTGCAACATTTCCGGTATCAGTTTTGTCAGTGAGATATAACGCTGCACTTGTTTTGGGCTATCACCACAATCTTCACTGATGATTTCTATTGCCCGCTTTCTTGGTGTTTTGTGGTCAACTTGGCTCTTTTTTCGACCACTTTTTCTTTTTAATACGTCATTCTTCAGTTTGTAAGCAAAAGCTTTTTCACTGTAGCTGATCCGTTCTCTGTGAAGATTGGAATCTACCATGCTCAAGATGGAATCATCTTCACTTAATACCCGGATGATTACCGGTACTTTACGGTATCCCAGTTTCTCCGCAGCATGTTTTCTTCTGTGGCCGGATATGATCTCATAGTATCCATCCGGTACCGGTCTGACGATCAGCGGATTTAATATTCCATACTTTTCAATGCTTTCCTGCAGAAGAAACATTTCCTTATCATCCTTCACCTGAAACGGATGCTCTTTGAACGGTCGAAGACGCTCAATCTCAATTTCTATGATTCTTTCTTCGTTTTCTTCTGATTGTCTGTTTGGTTCAGTCATCTTGACTCCTTTCCTCCAGGATTCAGGAAATAAAAAATGCCTGCCTGGAACTTTTATAGATAGTAAAGTTCCAAACAGACATTGCTGTTTGACCATTAGCTGTAGCTAATAGAATTGAATACTGTTTCAGCTAATTCATGTTTGCAGGTTTGGGAGAGATTGTTTCTTTTCCCGCCTTTTCTCTGATTTACATCCCCGAATAAGGGGTGACAACAGAGCGGAACCCAAATGTTAGCTGAACTTCCTAAAACCCATGTTTGCAAACCGGTAATTTTGATTAGCTGTCAGCTAACAAAAATCAGATTGCGTTAGCTGGAAATTGATCATTTTGAATGGAAAATCATGTCACGAACGTGATTAGAAAATAACAAAAGCGTTCGTTGTCAGCTAATCCAGCTAACATTTTCGAACGCTTTGAAGCCCGTCGCCAAGAGGATTTGAACCTCCGACCCCTCGCTTAGGAGGCGAGTGCTCTATCCAGCTGAGCTATGACGACACATGCCGCAAACCCTTGATTTTACTGGGTTTCTAGGATTTTTCCCTTCGGCCATATATAAGATTATCAACTCTTTTTCGAGTTGTCAATCTACAGATTTTTTTGATTTGGTAACATTAGAACGTTCCCCAATTTGGGGAATGCTTTGTTGTCACCATTAGCATTTTTCAGAATAGATTCGAACTGAAAGTTGTTTTTCATTTTTTCCCTTTGGGGAATGCCTCGGCTTTCTCTTAGGAGGCGAGTGCTCTATCCAGCTGAGCTATGACGACACATGCCGCAAACCCTTGATTTTACTGGGTTTCTGGGATTTTTCCCTTCGGCCATATATAAGATATCAACTCTTTTTCGAGTTGTCAATCTACAGATTTTTTTGATTTGGTAACATTAGAACGTTCCCCAATTTGGGGAATGCTTTGTTGTCACCATTAGCATTTTTCAGAATAGATTCGAACTGAAAGTTGTTTTTCATTTTTTCCCTTTGGGGAATGCCTCGGCTTTCTCTTAGGAGGCACTTGTTCTATCCATTAAACTAACAGGACAAATCTGTAGCTTCAATTGTACTATAATTACACACAAATTACAAGACTTTTCTTCTATACCGTCCTTACAATGGTTACTGTTCGTTAGAGCATGTTTGAAAAAAGCTTTCTACAAGATATGCATTACGAAGCAGTTACCACTTTTGAAACACAAATTGATGCACTATACGGTTGGCATCTGTATACTTGTAAGAGCTTTGACACAGTGCTAGAATAGTAAAAGTTGTATTTTTCAAATAGATTTTTAATTACCAGAAGGAGACCTCAGCCATGCAGCAGGAATTCATTACAGTAACCTTCAATCGCACGAAGATCGCGATCCGATGTGCAGACATTCTCTATGTGATCATGTCAGATGATCATTGCAGGATTCATATGTTTGATGGAAACGTGTATCGTTGCCGAATGACACTGAAAGAATTAAAGAAACAATTGAATGAAGAATTTATTGAGGTAAAACGTGGCTGTATGGTAGCTGTATCTGCAATCAGTGATATTGGAGACAGGATTTTGCTGTCTAATGGTGAGAAGATTTGCTATACAAAACGCAAAAAAAGGGTGCTCAGAGAAGAACTGCAGAAAAATCAGGAGCTTATAATTGCAAAAATCAGTAAAAAAAAGCTGCCGCTGACAGCAGAAGAGTATCGCAAATATTATAAAATATGTGATGCTCTCCCTTTTGCATTCACAGATATAGAAATGGTATTCAATGAAGAAAAAAAGGCAGTGGACTGGATCTTCCGCTATGGGAACGAAGCGCTGGCTGCCCTGGAAAAGCAGCCCTTAGACAAGATGATCGGAAGTTCTTTTTCCAGTCTTTTTTCCAATATGGACGCAAAATGGCTTCATGTTTATGAACGTGCCACCTTGTATGGTGAAACGCTGGAAATCATGGATTATAGTCCTGAAATAGATACGAATCTGAAAATTATATGTTTTCCTACATTTCCGGGACACTGTGGATGCATTTTGTTTAATGCAGACAAAATGAAATCTATAAGTGAAGAAAATCATCTGGTCAGATTGGTTGAAGTTTCCATGAAAAATAATTCCTCCAAATAACAAATGTCGTTTTACCGCTTATCATGTTGATTTACCGCAATAGAAATGTTATTTCGCTATAATTCGATTGTTCCCCTGATATATTCATGCTATATTTTTATTAGATATTATTTTTTGCAATCAATTAAGATTCACAGCAGAAAATATCTGAATTTTTTTGCAGAACAAGGGGGGAAACATATCATGAAAAGAAAAAAAGCAGTTACTTTGACTACCGCTGCATTAGCACTTACTATGACTGTCTGCGGTAGTTCCAGCGCGATTGCCGCATCAGAATTAACAGCGGAAAGCAAACCAGCCACCCAGTATACCATTGATGCAAATCAGGAAGTTTATGCATTGTTGGATTTCGAGGATACTGAGGAGTTTGAAAATGCTACAAAAGGTCTGATTGCGTCTCCGGATACTCTGGATATTTATGATGAGAACGGGAAGCTTGTATGGAGTCAGACAGCGTATGCTTTTCTGGATCAGGATGCTCCGGATACAGCGAATCCAAGTCTTTGGAGAGATACACAGCTGAATCATATTTATGGTCTTTTTGAAGTAACCGATGAAATCTATCAGGTGCGTGGCTATGATATGTCAAATGTCACTTTCATAAAAGGTGATACGGGATGGATTGTAGTAGATCCACTGATGAGCATGGAATGTGCGGCAGCGGCTTTTTCCCTGGTAGAAGAGAACCTTGGTACTTTTCCTGTAAAGGCAGTAATTTATAGTCATTCCCATATTGATCATTTCGGTGGAGTCAGGGGAATTATTTCAGAAGAAGATGTACAATCCGGTGATGTGCAAGTAATTGCACCGGAGGGCTTTGAGAAGCATGCTGTCAGCGAGAATATTTATGCAGGTACTGCCATGGGGCGCAGAGCAAGCTATCAGTATGGAACAATGCTTGAGGCCAGTGAAACAGGAGCTCTTGCTATTGGTATTGGTATGGGGCAGTCCAGGGGCAGCACAAGTTATATTTCTCCTACACTTGAAATCACACAAACCGGTGAGAAGCATACTATTGATGGAGTGGAACTTGAATTTCAGCTTACTCCGGGTACCGAAGCACCGGCGGAGATGAACTTCTGGATTGGATCGAAAAATGCTTTGTGGATGGCTGAAAACTGTACAGGAACACTCCACAACCTGTATACACTCCGCGGAGCCCAGGTACGTGGCGGAAACGCATGGGCAGAGTACATTATGGAATCTCTGGCACTTTACGGTGATCAGGCAGATGTAGTATTCCAGTCTCATAACTGGCCACATTGGGGAAATGATATTATTCAAGAATATATGACCAATACTGCAGCTGTATATAAGTTTATTAACGACCAGACATTGCTTTACATTAATGAAGGTTATACGGAAACAGAGATTGCTAATATGATTCAGCTTCCCAAGGAGTTGGAGAAAGTCTGGTATACCCGTCAGTATTATGGCACAGTTTCTCATAATTCGAAGGCAGTATATGAGAAATATATGGGGTGGTATGACGGTAATCCTGTTCATCTTGCCGAACTTACACCATCGGATTATGCACAAAAGCTGGTAGAATATTTCGGTGACACAGATGCGGTTCTTGAAAAAGCAAAAGAAGATTTTGCAAAGGGAGAATATCAGTGGGTTGCCCAGATCACCAATACGCTGGTTTTTGCTGATCCGGAAAATATGGATGCACGTTATCTTTGTGCAGATGCATTAGAGCAATTGGGGTATCAGGCAGAAGCCGGTCCATGGCGCAGTGCTTACCTCTGTGCTGCCCAGGAGCTGCGAAATGGTACAAATACCGATGATGCAACGCGAGGTAAGGGTACCGGTGATGTTGTTTCACATATGACACCTGAAATGATTTTGGATTATCTGGGAATTCTTGTAGATACAACGAAGGTTTCGGATCTGACATTTACAGCAAATCTTGTATTGCCGGAAGGTAATTATGTACTCCGTGTGAAAAATGGCGTACTTCTTTATCAGAAAGATACACAGGATGCGGATGCTGATGTGACATGGACTACCAAACGTGCCGGACTGCTGTCTATTATTCAGAAAAACACGGAAAATATTGCAGCTTTGATCCAGCAGGAGGGTGATGAGACCTGCCTGACACGATTGATGGATGCAGTTATGGTTACCTCAGAGTATAAATATTTTAATATTATCGAGCCATAAAATTTTTATGTAGAAAAACATGGTTTCGTAAATAACTATACCAATCGCGTAGGATGTGGATGCACTGGACACCTGGACGGCACCAACCATTACAGAGCTTGATCCGGCAAACGTAAATTAGATATTTCCGCAGGACACATTTATCAGGTAAAAAGGATCCCTCGCAAGGTAGAAGGCTAACAAGCCTCGACCTTGCCGGGATCCTTTCATTTACATTCCTTTCATTTTAAAATCAGCTTTCCCATTCTGTTTCACCTTATACAAAGCCATATCTGCGCTTTTACAAAGAGACATAACGTCTTCTCCCTGTTCCGGGAATGCAGCTCCGCCTGCGCTGGCTGAAAGCTCTACAACCTCTCCTGTAGGCAGTGTAAGCTGGGAAATCATCCTCTGAAACGTTTCCATATAAGTCCGCGCCATTTCCCCTGTAAGATTCTTCAGGTAAACCACAAATTCATCACCGCCATACCGGCCGATTATGCTATCCTCCGGGAAACAGCTTTTCATAGTTTTCGCAAAATGCTTCAGGCAGAAGTCTCCATTGTTATGACCGTAAGTATCATTATAAATTTTAAAATTATCTACATCAATAAAGATGAAGATGCCTGGCGTTTTTTTACGCAATTCTTCTTCCACGGCAATCTGAAAAGCTCTACGGTTCAGAATTCCGGTAAGAGGATCTGTAGTAGACAATCCCATGTACATTTTCTTATCTTTTTTCTCCAACAGCACAAGGGTCAGCATGTACAGCATCGTGAAGCCTACCAGAATACTTCCATATACTCCGCCCCAGGCGGAAAACTGCTGAGTAATATCAGAAATATTCTTATTTGTCAATTCAACGATCACATACCAGCCTGGCATAACAGAAATACTCCTATAGGAAATTGTAGATTCCTCTCCTCTGATAATAGCGGAAAATCTCCCATCCTTCTTTCCGGAACGCATGTCCTTTATCCACTGGTTGTAGGAATAACCTGCATCATACTGGAAATACTTCTGCTGAAGTAAAAGATTGTTCCAACTGCCAGACGGGCCGGAATTGTCACTGACACAGGTAATAAAATTTTCTGAATCGGCCTTTAACAGGTGAATACTGATCTTGCCCTGAAGCAGCTCATACTCACCCAACTGTCTGAGATTTTCAATCATAATCGACACATAAAGTGTATGAACCAGTGAAGTATCCCCTACTGGCACAAAAACGGTCATGGTCATATTTCCAGTTCTGCTGGACTGGTAAGGATCCGAGTTAAAAGACGTATCCGAAGCCAGCGCCGCCTCATCCAGCTTCTTCTTTTTGATATCGGAAACAGCGCAGCTGCTGCTGCCATAAATTTCGCCATCATTCATAATAAAACCAATATCACCGAAAACAGTCTTGTCAAGATTTTTCTCCAGCTGTTCCAGGATTTCCTCCGGTTGGGCATTTTCCATAGACCGGATCATCTTTATATCTTCCTGTACATAGTTCTGAAGATATTCCATAGAATCATTCATCTTTTCCGCGTACAGGCCTGTGATCAGCTCCAGATGCTCTGTATTGAAATTCCGCGCAATTCTGCTCAGGTGAAAGTATGCCGCCACGATAATGACGAGGCAGACTGCCAGATACAAAGTCAGCAGGACTTTTCTTTTTCTTTTATTTTTTCTTCGATCTTTCATGAGACAGCATTCTCCATAAGGTAATCAGAATCAACCATAATGACTCCGGTATCAAAATACTTCTGCTCTGATTTTTCTCCCTTTATAAGAGAATTCAGGGAAAGCATTCCCAGATATCCCATCTGATCCTGTTTCTGCAGCACAGTCACTGCATGATACTCCGGATTCTGAAGCATCTGTTTCGTTTCGTCCGCCAGGTCAAAACCAACCAGCACCACATCTGTTCTTTCTTCCTTCAAAAGAGTATTTACAATGCCAACAGTAGATGTGTTGTTACACCCGAAAAAGCCCTTTATATCTGCATTTTCTCTCAATAATGCAGAGGCATCCGATTGTGCCTTTTTCGTATCACCGCCATTAACTCTTATATCCTGAACGATTTCCCACTGCTCCGGTGCATTGCCCGCCCAGAAATTCAGGAATCCGGAAACACGATTTACCATTGCCTGTGAACTATCCGATGACAACTGGATTCCCACTTCCAGTGGGTCTGTGGGTGAATTTCCTGCATCATACAGCAACTCCAGCATTTCTTTCGCTGCCATTTCTCCGGCATCTATATTATCTGTCATGTAACAGGCATCAAATTCGCTGCTGTTAATAGAAGAATCAATAAGTACTACCGGAATATCCTTTTCCCGTACCTTCTGACAGCTGTCTGCCAGTGAATTGGAATCTGCCGGAGCCAGCAGGATTCCGTCAGCGCCTTGCTCCATAGCCTGGTTCATCAGGTCAATCTGACCGGAAATGTCAGTTTCGTTATCAATTCCGCCAAGATAAACCGCTTCATCCAGTTTTTTTGCAGCTTCTGTTATACCATCTATTACCTTCTCCCAGTAAGCACCATGATAATTTTTCAGAATAACATATATTTGCTTATCGCTTTCCGGATTAGAAATACAGGTATAGTCCACCACAGCGGGCTGCTCTGCTGCCTCCTCCATGTTTGCCTTCGAACTCCCCGAGCAGCCTCCCAGCAGAACAGATGCCACTCCCACAAAAATCAACCGATATGCTTTCGTTCGTCTCATTTTTTCCCCAGTACTTATACTCCAAATTGTAACGCTTGCAGCGCAGATATTGAATAGTTACCAGATATTTTACATTTTTGCATATATTTTTTGTGTATATCTGATATATTATATGCCTGATGTATAAGGGCTATCAATGTCTATTCTTCACGATTCCCAGTCTGCATCCTCCGTTTCTGATTTCTGTTATCTATTTTTCATACTCCTTAACCTTCTTTTCATACTCTTCCTGGTTTTCTATTACATGTTTTACAATATGTCCATGGCTTTTCTTCTTGGCAGCCAGATTCCGGCCAGGACATTCGGCATATTGATCTTCGGGAATCTCCAATGCATTTGCCACAGCATGAATAATTCCGTTGCTGCTGTATGTGGCTCCGCTGACAGCATCAATGTTCAGACTTTGTTCCTCTTTCATCTCTTCAATTACAACTGGCGCAGCTTTAAAAAAATATTCTTCTGTGTCACAGTATGAGAAGATGGAAATATCCGTTACCTGCTGATTTTCCACAGTAACCTGAACTTCTACATCACCACGAAAAGCATCGGCAGATCCTGTATATACGCCATCGACAAGGTTCCGGAAGCGGCCTGCAGAAATAAATTCAGCCTTGTCCGCAGCTTTATCATCAGAACCATTCTCCGCAGTCTCTGAAGTTCCTGCCTCCTTCAAAGCATTCTGTACAGCCTGAATCAGCCCCTTACTACTATATGTAGCACCGGATACGGTATCTGCATTCGTATTCTGCTGTCCGATTATTGCAGAAAAGATTTCAGCTTTCGCTTTTTCCATATAAGACTTGTCATCCTCATAACTATCCAGTGTAAGACTGGTTATTTTTCCGTCCGCCACACTTACAGTGACACGTATCGCTCCACGATAGCCCTCACCTGTTCCAGTATAAGTACCGTCTTTATATCTGAAACCTTCAACAACACCGCCTGCTATATTTCTATCCTTCGTATAGCTTCTCGCCGTAAGGAGCTGGGAAGCCCCAATCATCACACACGTGAGCAATACTCCGATCACCATTCCATATTTAATTCCAAAATGCACATTTCCTTTCGGGCACCAGCTAATGCACTGCTGGCACGCAATGCACTCTCCACCTGTAACTTGTTCCTTTTTCGTAAAATCAATTCCCATGCTGCATTTCGCAGTACACAAAGAACAGGCACTGCATTCTCGTCCGAGCTTTTCGATTTTCAAAAATGCACCTCTGGAAATCAGTGCATACACCGCTCCCATTGGACAGAAATATCTGCAAAAGAATCTCTTTACCAACACTGATCCTGTCAAAATCACCAAGAGTAAAATTCCCCCCACCGAGCACAAAGGCTTCACTCCCGGCCAATGTCCAGGCACAATATACTGGCCAAATATTTCCCACGGACCTTGCTTTTTCCAGGTCAAAACACCACTCCATATAAATATTACAAAATAAACAAGTACTCCATATTTTGCCAGTTTCAGAACTCTGTCAGCTTTCTTGTATATTTCTGGATTTCTGTTCCGCCTCCAGCTGCCTTTTCCCAGCTTCCGCGCTGCAAACCACAAGAAATCCTGCACAG
The DNA here is from genome assembly GCF_964249465.1 of Ruminococcus sp. Marseille-P328. Lineage (NCBI taxonomy): Bacteria > Bacillati > Bacillota > Clostridia > Eubacteriales > Oscillospiraceae > Ruminococcus > Ruminococcus sp. Marseille-P328. The sequence continues at coordinate 358,160 of NZ_CAXUBQ010000001.1, forward strand.
CTCCAAAGCTGCAGAAAAATCCGCAAAAAAATCTCCCCACCAGTACACTTCCTGGCACTGTCGCGATTAGTACATACACCGAATACCTGACACTCTCCCAGGAAATACTTCCAGCATAGATCTGGGAAAAGATATCTCCAATAGCTGTAAATCCTGTTACGAACAGTTCTGGGATTAAGATAAACGACAGTAGTTGGATAACTATTTTTATCCAGTTGTTCTTTCTATTTTTCATTTTTTAGCTGCTTCTTTTTGTAGGCTATCTTTTTTCAACTGCTTCCAAAATTTTCATTTCACAAACACCGAAAGCCTATCAATAATCATAAAAAAGCACTCCCTTCCAAGTAATAGTATACTCAAAAAAGAATGCCTTTTCTATCATTTTCACATTATTTCTTCACTTTACCGAAAGCTATACATCATCCCAACAACGCCTTCATAATCCCCACATAACATCTGAATACATTTGTCAGATCTTCCACCTCCGCATATTCATCAATGGTATGCGCCAGATTTTCCCTTGCAGGTCCCATTCCAATAGTACGGATGCCAGCTTCTCCTGCATAATGACTTCCATTTGTACAGAAATTGTAGGTAGTTACCTCTGGAGAAAAACCCTCTTTTTCCAGTTCGGATTTTATTTTTGCCACCCACTCCTCTTCTGCGCCAAACAGCCAGCCTGGGAAAAAACGTTCTCCCTGGATTTTTTCTCCGGTGTAGCATTCCTCTTTTCCCACTGCATAAGAGACCTTATAGGAAAACTGCGGATCCTTTTTCTTCAGCTCTTCCATTTTTTCAATGATTGGCTGAAGCACGCTTTCCTTGGTTTCACCTACCAGAAGTCTGCGGTCATAGGTTGCACGGCAGTATTCCGGAACAACGGAGGCTCCTGGATATGGGGAAGATTTTACGTCTGTCAGCTCCAGGATTCCTTTTCCAAGTTTATTCTGGACAGGCGGTTCAATCTCACGGATAGCCTGAATGGCCTCACACATTTTATATACTGCATTTACGCCCCTTTCCGGGTTTGCTGAATGTGCCGGGACACCAAAGGTCTCAACCACAATTTCTGCACGGCCACGCTGTCCTACTTTTAAATTCATTTCAGATGCTTCACCAATTACCACATAATCCGGTTTCACTTTCGCACTTATTTTTCGCGCGGCAACACCTTCGAAGCATTCTTCATGCACAACACTGGCCACATATACATCTCCGGCAAAATTTTTCCCATTTTCCACCGCATATCTATGCGCAGCAACTGTAAATGCGGCTACCGCACCTTTCATATCAGCAGCTCCTCTGCCATAAAGCTTTCCATCTTCAACAACTGCATGAAATGGATCATGTTTCCAATCCTTTAAATTTCCAACTGGAACCGTGTCTATATGTCCATCAAACAGGACTTTCGAACCATGATTTTTTCCTTTAATATGACCGATCACATTTCCGTAGCAGTCAGTTTCTATCTCATCGAAAACACCGGTCTCTTTCATATACGCCTTTAAAGCTTCCGCCGCTTTATCCTCGTGTCCTGAATAGCTCTGACAGTTTATCAGACTTTTTGCCAGCTCAATTACTTTTTCGTCCCATTTTTCACTTATCATCTACAAATACCTGTGTTGCACCAAGATTAGTTCTCAGTCCCATTAAAATTGTTTTCAATTTTTTCATAGTTAATTTCCGCCTCGTAAAAAAATTGTTTTTAAGTCTGAAAAAGGCGCAGACACATTGAAGTGTTCTACGCCTTTGTAGTTTCGTTTGCTTTTTGATGATTCTGCATTATAGGAGCTTTTTTCGAAGTTGTCAAGAGCTTTTTTATTAACTTTGAGATTGTGTTTTATAACTTAAATTAAATTAGTCTATGAATACGAATCTAAAGGTTCGTCTAAAAATGCAGCTGCCCCTGCAGCCAAATCAGCCCCTTAAATCTGCGTCCCACAGCCGGTTCTCCTAGCAGATCCGCACAGTTTATACACACATCGAACTGGATATCATTGCACTCGATAGTCATCTGGCACAGTTTCTCACCAGTGAGAATGTTCTTAAAATTCACAAAATCCACGATTTCGCCCATCACACTATACTGGTCACATTCAATTCCATGAGGCATAAAACAGGTATCCACAATTGTCAACACATCATCTGTAACAATACGCTCAGAAATCATGGAATACATATCCATATCTTCCATTGTAAGGTCTTCCATGGCTTCTTCATCACCATTTCTGGCAGCCGCGATCAGATTATTGCGGTTTTTTGTCAGCTCTCGCTCTACTTTTACAGCTTCTTTATCTTTCTGAACCGGAAAAAGGATCTTCCCTTCTCTTGCCAGTCCTGTAATCGTCAGTGGCTGTCCTTCACGCACATTCCCCTTATACTTCTCCAGCATATATTCTGCAGGATTCTGAAGATAAAAGATCAAAGTCACGCCAAGGCGCATGTCATCACACGCCCCTGCATAAGACTCTTTTTCTGCGTGTCTCTCCACGACTACACTCTCCTGAGAGGTGATTCCTGTGCCGCGAAAGAACGGAAATGAATATTCTACGTGAAACTCATTGTCTTCATCATACTGTCCACAGACTGTTATTCCACAGTCACAGCCATAATTCTTGGAATATTGTACAAAAATTCCATCCGGATGATTCTCCACTGCAATTTTCTCATCGTAAGTATTTATCACATCCTGAATGATTTCCTGCATTTCTTTACGTGACTTTACCTTTGAAAAGCCAACAGTTCTTAAATAACTATGCACATTATCACCTCCCTGTTAAGCAGTCTTATTGCAAATCAAACAACTTTTCAGATATTCTGATATTCTCCGGACCATCTGATATTTTACTTTTGATCTATTACTATTTTCAGCTCAAAGTCCAATTTTTGGTATTTTTATGCTATTTCATTTTTAAGTCCAATTATTTGGACTTTTTCTCGATTTTTGTCATTCCACCCATGTATGGCTGAAGGGCAACTGGAATATTTACGCTTCCATCTGCATTCAGGTTGTTCTCAAGGAACGCGATCAGCATTCTTGGCGGAGCAACAACTGTGTTATTAAGAGTATGAGCAAGATATTTCTTGCCATCTTTTCCGTTTACACGGATTTTCAGACGACGTGCCTGTGCATCACCAAGGTTGGAGCAGCTTCCTACCTCAAAGTATTTCTTCTGTCTTGGAGACCATGCTTCAACATCCAGGGATTTCACTTTCAGGTCTGCCAGGTCACCAGAGCAGCATTCCAGTGTACGAACCGGAATATCCAGGGAACGAAACAGATCAACAGTGTTCTGCCACAGTTTGTCAAACCACATCTTGCTGTCCTCTGGATTGCAAACTACGATCATCTCTTGCTTCTCAAACTGGTGGATACGGTAAACGCCTCTCTCTTCAAGTCCATGAGCACCTTTCTCTTTACGGAAGCATGGAGAATAACTTGTAAGAGTTTTTGGAAGCTCTTCTTCCGGAATGATCTGGTCAATAAATTTACCAATCATAGAATGCTCACTGGTTCCGATCAGGTACAGATCCTCACCTTCGATCTTGTACATCATGGCATCCATCTCAGCGAAGCTCATAACACCTGTAACAACGTTACTTCTGATCATGAACGGCGGTACACAGTATGTGAATCCTCTGTTAATCATGAAATCACGTGCATATGCAATAACTGCAGAATGAAGTCTTGCGATATCCCCCATCAGATAATAGAAACCATTACCAGCAACACGTCTTGCGCTATCAAGGTCGATTCCGTCAAAAGCTTCCATGATTTCTGTATGATACGGAACTTCGAAATCCGGAACAACAGGCTCACCAAATTTCTCAATCTCAACGTTCTCGCTGTCATCTTTACCAATCGGTACAGATGGGTCAATGATATTCGGGATTACCATCATATCCTTCAGAAGCTCTTCCTCAACTTCTTTCTCTCTCTTGGAAAGTTCCTCAATACGCTCACCGGAAGCTGCAACCTGTTTCTTAACTTCCTCTGCTTCATCCTTCTTTCCCTGGCCCATAAGAGCACCAATCTGTTTGGAAATTTTATTTCTCTCTGCACGAAGAGCTTCTACTTCCTGTTTGATCTCGCGGTTTTCCTTATCCAACTCCAGAACCTTGTCAACCAGCTCCAGTTTGCTGTCCTGGAATTTATTGCGGATGTTCTGCTTTACGATTTCCGGGTTCTCTCTCACAAATTTGATGTCTAACATGTCTTCCTCCTGTACTGATACTTTATTTTTCATAGCAAATATCTGTTTTATTTTTCCATATCTCTTTTTGCAGCAAGTATCTGTTTTATTTTTTCATATCTCTTTTTATGGCAAGTATCTGTTTTGTTTTTCGTTTTATAACAATATTGTCATTACTATTTATTTTTAATAACAATTTTGTCATTTTTCGCTGTTTTTTTATGACTTATACTCATTTTTTACCAACTGTTCGCAGCAACCAATTTACTCATCTTTTTCAATATTTTCCAAGCCAAAATTTACAGCTTTTCTAAGGGCTTCAAGTTCTTCCTGGCTCAACATTACATAGGACTCTCCCTTTACAATTTCTTTCAGATAAAGGAAGCAATTGTCTCTGCTGTGTACTGCATTCAAAATTACTCCGGAATTATCCTGATCCAACAAAGCCAGTGCAAAACTAAGTTTTCCGCCTACATCATCGAACGCATCATACTTTTCAACGCCATATTTGCTGAACATAGATTCCAAATGATGTTTGATAAAGCTGATGTCGTGCTCATGATCCTCTTTGGCTTCATAAAGGCGGTCAATCTGAGCGAATTTTCGTACAAAAACTTTCTCAAGAGATTGTGCGTCACTGCCTTTCATGAACATTTTGTATTTACGTTCCAAACGGCTAAGCCTCATTTTGCTGCTGAATACATTCACCGCCAGAACGATGGTCAGAATCAGCAGTAAAATAATAATGATACCCGGGTCAATTCCCAGGCTGTCAAAAATACTGCTCATGCACTCTCCTTATCTTATTGATTCAAACAACTCAATGATTCTTTCCAGTTCATCTCTGGAATAATATTCAATTTCAATTTTACCTTTATTATTTTTCTTTCTGTGGATAAAAACCCGGGTTCCCATAATGCCCTTCATTTTCTCCTCGAGACTCTCGTAAATCGCATCTTCAGCTGTATTTACCGTCTTCTGAGTTTTCTTCGGTGGCTCCACAATATGTTTTACCAGTTTTTCAGTCTCTCGAACACTTAATTTCTCATCAAAAATCTTCATTGCCACACTTGCCTGCTTATCTTTGTCTGTAATCGCAAGAATTGCACGAGCATGCCCAGCTGAAATCATCTCATCAATCAGCATCTGCTGAACTCTTTCATCCAATTTCAAAAGGCGAAGGGAATTAGTCACTGCAGTTCTGCTCTTAGAAACGCGTTCTGCAATATTATCCTGTTTCAGCTTAAATTCGTCGATCAGACGCTTATAGGCCATCGCTTCCTCTATTGGATTTAAGTCTTCCCGCTGAATATTTTCAATCAGGGAAATCTCAACTACCTGCTGATCATTAAATTCCTTAATGATTACCGGAACTTCTTTCACCCCGGCAAGTTTAGCTGCCCTCCATCTTCTCTCGCCCGCAATAATTTCATAGTAATCGCCTTTATTCGAAACCAGAAGTGGCTGCAAGATGCCAAACTGCTTAATTGATTCAGATAATTCCAATAAAGCATCCTCATCAAACTGCTTGCGTGGCTGAGTTCTGTTTGGCTCTACCTTTGAAATCTTCACAAGCATTTCAGATTTCTTCGGTTCTTCAACTACTGCAGCTTGTGCTGTATCTTTTGTTTCTGCAGCACTCTTCACTGCTGAAGCATTCAAAGAACCTTCTTCCTGCTGATGTAAGCTTTCATTTGTGGCAACTGGCTTTTGCTCCTGTTTTTTTTCAGCTGGCTTCACTGACTTCTCCGGGAAAAGAGCATCCAGACCTCTTCCAAGACCTTTCTTTTTAACTGCCATTACTCAACCTCCCTGTTTATCACTTCTTCCGCAAGAAGGCGATAAGCTTCTGCTCCTGTGGATCTCGGATCATAAAGAGTAATCGGCTGTCCGTAACTTGGAGCTTCTGCCAGTCTGACATTTCTCGGAATAATAGTCTTGTAAATATTCTGCTGAAGATTTTCCTTAACATTCTCTACTACCTGTAGCGATAAATTTGTACGGGCATCATACATAGTAAACACAACGCCCTCAATCTCAAGATCATTATTCAGCCTATCCTTTACCAGATCAATAGTATGTATCAGCTGTGATAGTCCTTCCAATGCATAGTACTCACACTGAATCGGAACCAAAACAGATGTCGCAGCAGTAAGTGCATTAATAGTAAGCATATTCAGAGATGGTGGACAATCAATAATGATATAATCATAATTATTCTTTATTTTGTCAGTAATCTCTTTCAATATGTATTCTTTATTATCAATACCAACAAGCTCAATCTCTGCGCCAGACAGATTTACATTTGATGGTATCAAATCTACATTTTCTACTACATCTTTGACAATCGTCTTCTCAACATCGGACTGTCCTACCAGAAGTTCATACAAGGTATCTTCTACTTCATTTTTATCAACACCTAATCCACTGGTAGTGTTTCCCTGAGGATCCATGTCAATTGTCAGAACCTTTTTTCCCTGTTCTGCCAGGCATGCAGAAAGATTAATGGCTGTGGTAGATTTGCCAACGCCGCCTTTCTGATTAGCAACCGCAATCGTTCTGCCCAATATCAACCCTCCCTTTCATATTATTTAGGTTACTGTTCACACAACATTTTTATAAAAAGCAACATGTTTAATTGTAAAAAGAAGCCTGCTTGCAGGATTCTCCACCTACGGCGGGGCACCTCGAGCGCCATCTAACTTTCTGCCACAGTGTAATCCTACCTGGTAGGGCTTTTTATGCAATAGAAAATTTTAACAGAATTTCTTATTACATAAAAATGTTTCACGTGAAACATTTTGCAAATTTTAATTGCACACAATAACCAAAGTTTATAGATTACACCACCATCCTACAGGTTCTGCAATCTTATCATATAACTATTGCTATTATAACACTTTTAAATTTATCTCGCCACATAATGTTTCACGTGAAACATAGAAAATGGCATTTCTTTTCATAAAAATATTGTCTATTTTTATCTTCTTATTAATTATAACCCTAACTGTGGGATTTTAAACATTTTTTGGAATGTATTTGTTGGAAGTCAACATATAAAAAATTATTATTATTTTCTATTGCTATTTAGTTGATTAAAAGTTCTTCAATGCGGACGCATTTGGACAATGTGTATTACTCACTCGCCGGCGCAACGCTCCAGCAAACTAATCGCTAACTGCGACTAATGCGTTCGGGAGAACCCTCACGCATAAGTCTACGTAAGCGCTGAATTTCGCTTACGCTAAGAGCGCGCCTGAAATGGCTCGCTGGAGTAATACACATTGCCCAAATGCTGTGTACTGGCTGAGACTTGCTGGTTGATAAGAACTTTTAATGAAGAGGGGAGGGGGAGTGATTGTTTTCCCTACACTTTCTTGGCAACGATAGATTTGCAAAAAACAATAAAGTTGCGGGATACCAATTACTTCCCCCACTCCCGTTGTTATCGTTACTGTTTCTTTCTTCCCTTTCCAGCATCAAGCAATTTTGCAATGTATATTCGCAAGCCGCGCATTTCAGGAGCGGTTTTAGTGGAGGTGAGATCCATGACTTACGGAGACTTAGGCGCGAAGGCTCTCCTGAGCGTCTTAGTCGCAGTTAGTCATTAGCTTGCCGGAACGTTGCGACGCGCGGCGGTGAATATACATTGTGAAATCGCGTCCGGGATAACGACCAACACATTAAATAAGTTATAGATTTGGTAAAGCCAATAAAACCGCGAAATATCAACCATATCTAAACAGGTTATCAAAAGCAAATAATATGTCTTTTTTCGTGAAGCATGTTACTGGTCACGAAATGAGTAGCAATCAGTATTGTTGCTGTTCACCAGTGATGCTCCGCGAGGTGTTTTTTGTGAAAAAAATTCACAGAACCCCCGAGAATTAAGTTTGCGCAGCAAACGCTACTTCTTGTGCTTGTCACAAGAAGATTCGTCTTCCTGTGCATCGCAAAGCGTGTTACTGTGAACGGAGTGAACAGCAGCCCAGTATTCTGTCAATTCCCATTTATATGCCAAAAAACATTGTAAAATCAGCCTCTTTGGCGTATAATATACATACAAACCCAAAGGAGGTCCTCTATAAAATGAAAGACACTAAACATAAAATTCTGACTCTGGCCGCGTTGACTACGATTGCCGCTGGTGTCATCCATCTCACCAATAGAGTGATTGTTGCCTCTTCCCAGTTAAAAGAAATGCTTGATTTTTCCAATCACAACTATTATAATTGGCGTTTCGGAAAAATTTATTATACCAAGAAGGGAAAAGGCTCTCCTCTTCTTCTTATTCATGATACAATGCCTGGAGCCAGTGGATACGAATGGTCTCGTGTTGAGGATCAACTTGCTCAAGAGCACACCGTATATACCCTTGATCTATTAGGTTGCGGACGTTCGGAAAAAGCTGGAATTACATATACAAATTTTCTTTTCGTACAAATCATCTGCGATTTTATAAAAAATGTAATTAAAGAGAAAACCGACATCATTGCAAGTGGTTTCTCATGTTCATTTGTTACTACTGCCGCTGCTTACGATAAAGAAAGCATTAATAAAATCATGTTTATTAATCCGGTAAGCATGATTTCTCTTGCCCAAACTACCACAAAAAAGGATAAATTATTCAAATTCTTTATCGAACTGCCTATATTTGGAACCTTTATCTACCATATAATTGTTTCGCGTGAAACAATTAATGATTTCTTCCTTGATAAGCTTTATTATAATCCATTCCATGTAGACAAAGATGTCCTGGATGCATATTATGAAGCTGCGCACAAAGGTGGTTATTATGCAAAATGCCTATACTCCAGCCAAAGTGCTAAATATATGAATATCAACATTCGCCATGCTGTAGAATCAATTGATAACAGCATTTATATCGTAGAAGGTGAAGATGAGCCAAATGGTGCTGCAATTGTAGAAGCTTATCAGAAAGTAAATCCAGCAATTGAGTCAGCAACCATTCCATGTTCCAAGCATTTTCCACATATTGAGAATGTAGAAGCATTTCTTGAGCAAGTTGGTGCATTCTTTTAATTAAAATAAAGATATAGATATGCCTTCAAAGCAGAATAAAAAGCTTCGAGATTGTATAATATAATCCCGAAGTTTTTTTGTTTTTGTAATAATAATTTATTATGCTTTATGCTTTTCCTGTTCTTTCTATATTTCCAGAGCATATTAAAAAAGCTTTCTACAAGATGTACGTCACAATTTGTGGGACTTTGACCAGGATGAGGATGAGGTTGCCGTAGCGAATATGGCAGCCAAATTCAGGAATATATACCACAAAGTAAGGTGTGCGGATTGCGAAAATGTTTTTTGATACATCCCAGAGAGTGTTTGAAAAAGGCTTTCTGCAAGGTGCGCGCCACAATTTGCGGGAGATTTGGCCAGAATGAAGGTGCTGCAACGTGCTACGACACACCCAACTACGGGTAAAATATACTGCAAAGTGGGGGGGTGGATTGAGAAATGATTTTCAAATACATCTCAGAGCTCTTTTCGTATTGTTTTGTTGTTATTTTGTTATTTTTTCAATTATGCGCTGTTCCATTTTATCTTTATACAATCTTTTTGTTTTAATTAGAATTGTTTAAAAGTATATTTTTACATAACAATATATTTTTCAGAGGATTTTTACGATTCATTTGCCTGTTTTGTTGTTCAAAGTACATTAAATAGGCCTTTGTTGTATCATCGTGTCGTTAAGTGTTATTTATTGGACTTTATTGTATGTTTTAGTAGGTTTTTATTTTATAAAAGTTATTATTACATTTTATATTTACCGTAATATTTCAGAAAGCAAAAGCAAAGTTTCTGTTTTCGGACTTTTTATATAGTCGGCTAATGTAAAACCATATGAGTAAAATTCAAAGATTTTTAAAATTTTATTTTCAAAAACAATGCATATAGAAATTCAAACAGACAAAATAGCCAACGTTAATTACATATTTCATACCATTTGAAATATCAGCGGACCAGAGCGTGTTTGGAAAAGGCTTTCTGCAAGATGTGCGTCATAATTTGTAGGAGATTTTGCCCGGATGAGGGCGTCGTAACGAGCTGCGACAACCGAATTCGGACAAAATATACCACAAAATTTGGCACGCAGATTGCAGGAATGATTTTTAAATGCATGCCACAATTCACAGGAGCTTTAACTTAAATTCAGTTGCTGTAGTGAACCACAGCGACCGAATCCGAATAAGATATATAACAAAGCAAGGCGTGCAGATTGCAGGAATGATTTTTCAGACACGCTCGGGCGTAGCCCGCCACACATTTTTTCCATCCGCACCTTCAACTTCACGCATCCAGCTTGATTGATATCGTTATTTGCAAAACGATGTACGCGCATATTCATATCCAGTAGAATTCTTATGCAACAGGCAATTCAACAGTTTTTCCAAACAGCAAAAAAGATCCTTGTCCTGTTTTTTTCACAGGCAAGGATCTTTTTTAATCATTTTTTCAGCTACTACTCTTCAGCATCCTCTGAAGCCTCTGTCGTTTCTGTTTCAGCATTATCTGTAGAAGCATTTGTTTCAGGATCTGTTGTCTCAGCGTTTTCGTTTTCCTCTTTCTCACCAGTTACAGATTCAAATGCCTGAAACAGTTCTTTTACTGTCATTTTATTTACCAGATATACTTTTTTGTTTATAACAGCGGCATAGTAATTTGTATCATAGGAATAATACTCCACTTCCATTTCATTTCCATCTATATCTGTAAATTTCACAGTCATTTCCGGATCTGTATTGGACTTAAATTCATCAGTCAGACGTTTCTGCGCTGTCATGTTGATCAGCTTATTGTAGAACGTTGTAAATGTTGTGCTGTCCAGATCTTTTCCATTTAGTGTATAAGATAAGGTTACACTAGTTGAACTTGTGGTGCTTGCAGTAGAAGAACTGTCATCTGTATTTTCAGTATCTTCGCCGGTCAAATCACCTGATGAAGTGTTATCATCAGCAGCATTTCCCTCTACTTCGTTGCCGTCGGCAACATCACTGCTGGTACTATCTGTTGTATCTTCATCTTCCGTCTCATTATCCGATGTTTCTACGTTTTCATCCTCAGATGTTTCACGTGAAACATTTACGATATAATCTTCTCCTCCGTAGTTCACATCCAGAGTATCCAGATTATTTGCAGACAAATAGCTTACTGTCAAATCCCAGAAATCAGCATTTGTTTTTCCAAGGAAAGTATCAAGAGAATCCTCGGATATTGTATAAATTTCGTTGCTGTCATTCACCCGAACATATCTTCCACCATCTGAAGATTGATCTCCAACCTGAATTACAAGTTCTCTGTCAACCATTTCAGTTTCCGGTTCTGAATCTTCTTCTGCATCTTCAGAACTTTCTGCGGATTCAGTATCTGCTGTTTCCACCCCAGCCTCGTCATCTGATTCAGTTACATCTGTATCTTCTGCTTCGACGTTGTCATCTGCTGTTTCATCTGTATTCTCATTTTCTACAGCTTCTGAATCTTCTGTGTCTGCCACATCCACATCTTCATCTAAGCTTTCGTTTCCATCTGTCTCAGAATCCGCATCTTCATCTGAGCTTTCGTTTCCATCTGTCTCAGAATCCGCATCTTCATCCAAGCTTTCGCTTCCATCTGTTTCAGAATCCGCATTTTCATCCAAGCTTTCGCTTCCATCTGTTTCAGAATCCGCATTTTCATCCGCCTGGTTCTCATCCCCAGATGCCTCTGAGACCTCCTCATCGCCATTTTCAGCCTCGTTTTCATCATCAGTGGACTCTTTCTCAACTTCTTCCTGATAATCCACTGTAATCTCTGCATACGGCTTATCTAATCCGTACTGAGAGAGCTCATCTTCTGCGCAGTTATAATTTACATAACTTGCATAAGCCACACTGGATAATGTACTGGCTAAGGAAGTTGCCTTCGCGGAATCTGCTTTCTCAGTCTCTCCATTGCCAGTAATATTCCAGAAATTATTTTCATCTTTCTCTACAACATAGGAAGAATCCTTTCCATCTACAGAAATTTTGCTGACCGTAGAGGAATCCACAGTTGGGAAAACGCCGCTTTTTGCAAAGTCGTACAAAGTTCCCTCAAAAGAAGAAAACGTGGAATTGCTTACTACATAAACTGTAGAAGAATCCTTGTTCAAGTCAATGTATTCCTGACTTGTGGAATCATTCTCCATTCCAAGCTGAATTACTGTCGTTTCCCCATCTTCTGTGGTAACCGTGATCGTGTTCTCCGGCTGATCCAATTCATACTCTGATGCATCCTCCACATTTTCCAGTGTTCTTTCCGCTTTTATAGAATTCAGGGAGCTGACCAGTGTATCAAATTTATCCTGATCTACCGGGAAACCAGTTTCATCACTTTTCACCCAGAAATCTCCATCTTTTTCAAAGGTAACTTCTTTTTTATCAATTACAAATTTTATTGATTTCACATCAGCAGACGCTATGGAAATAATTTCCGGATTTTCTTCCTCCGCACTTTCAGTATCCGCGGCCTCCTGCTTGGCTACGTAGGCTTTTACGCCTACGTATGCGCCGCTGAGGACAACCAAAACGCCCACTGCTGTAATAAGATTTACTGATTTTTTCTTCATCAGGCTTTTCTCCTCTTTAACCAAATCATAAATCCAATCAACAGGAATGCTCCAGGAATCAGACCAATGGTACAGATTTTCCAGAAGCTTGCATCATATGCTGTCAAAGTCAGATAAGATACTTCCAGACTCTTTGATGGGATAGAAACTGTTGTACTGTCTTCTGTGTCTACCAGAGAACTTAAAGAAGCCATCACAAGTTTCTCATTTCCACCGGAAACCATCTGATTGATCTGGCTCTGCAGCAGGTTTGATGTGGAATAATAAATAATATGAGTCTCTTTATCATCATCTACAGTCTCTGTAATGCTGACACCCAGGTCAAATGGGCCATCCACATCACCGTCTTCCTTTTCAAGAGAACCGCTGTTCAAATCCGTCTTTGAATATGCGCTGTCGGAAGTTGTAAGAAGGCTTTCAATATTCACAGTGTCTCTCACATCATCAGATTTCTGGATTCCCTGCGCATACGGCATCAGAATGTAATATCCGGAAGAAGCCACATCAGATGTAATATCTGTGCTGTTTACAGTTGGAACCAGGTAGTACGGCATCTGAGCGGCATAATGCTGTGCATTTCCTTCAAATACCAGGCCATCTACTCTACTTACGCCGTAGTTTTCCAGCACTGCATCAAAGTTTTCCATTTTTTCTCCTGTGTAATCGGAGAAAATCATTGCTTTTCCACCATTTTCCAGATAATCGATCAATGCAGTCTTCTCATCCTCTGAGATATCTGTTGTAGGAGAATCAATCAGCAGACAGCTGGCATCCTCTGGAACGCTTCCCTCTGTAAGCAGATTCAGGGATTTGATTTCCATGTTTGCTTTCTCAATATCTTCCTTGATCGTAGAATCAAGCTTCTGCTCTCCATGTCCCTCTAATGTGTACAATACCGGCAGGTTTTCACTGGTTACATATGCGATGGCACTTGTGATCTGTCCTTCGCCGTCGAAGCCTGTTGTCTGATAACTGTATGTGTTGTAATCCATTGTAGATTCGTAAATATTGTTATAATTTACAACCTTATTTCTGTCTCCGCATACAACAATTAAGCTATTAGAGGAAAGGTTATCACTGGTGTATTCACTGACAAATTTAGGATTGACCACTGGATCTTTCTGTTCCACCTTAATATGATCAGATTCATCTGCATATCTTTGAAGCAGATTACTGATAGTCTCATCCTCACTTCCGCTCTGGGCGATCTGATATATGGTTACATCCTTGTCCAGATCTTTCAGCATCGCTTTTGTCTCATCACCGATGGTGTAAAGTTTCTCGGAGCTGATATCCAGCTGCGTATACTTTGAAGGAAGATTTCCTACAATCATATTTATAACAATAATGATAGCAACGAAAACAACAATCATAACAGAACTATAGCTTCCATTTTTCAAGTACTTTTTATTAATACTGTCTTTAAATTTTCGTTTTTCTTTTTTGTTATTATTGTTATTACTTTCAGCACTTTCAATATCAATTGCATTTTTATCGTTATTGTCAATATTGTTATCATTTTTCTTCTTAAAAAACATTTTCCCCACCTCCTTAATTCCAACGTCTCTTCAAAATTGTCTGCATGGTAAGGAATATACAAATGGCAATGACAGACAGGAAATAAAGAACTCCAGTCACATCAAAAATACTGTTTGTAAAGTTTTCAAAGTGTGAACTTAAGTTAAACACTTCAAGAACCTTCTGGATTCCTCCTTCAAATACGCTGGATTTTACAACATAAATAATCACCAGTGCCACTTCTCCAATCACGCAGACAGCACCTGAAATCACTGCATTTTTAATCATACTGTAGATCATAAGGCTAAGCGCTATGATCAGAATGCCAAATGTCACACATGTAGACATTGCTGTTTCTGAGAAAAAGGAAGAAATTCCATTCATCATATAAAAAGCAAATAAAAATACAAAGGTAAGAACTGCTGCAATTACCTGGCTCTCAGTGATTGCTGAGAAAAATACGCCGATTGCAATGTTTGCACTTCCCAAAAGGAAAAATCCAAGGAGTGCTGTGTACGCGGAACCAAATGCAACGGTTCCGAACTTCGCCATAATCAGCGGATAAGTTGCAAGAACTGCAATAGGGATTGCATAAATAGTCACAAGTGCAAGATATTTTCCCATTACGATGCCGGATACAGATACTGGAGAAGTAAGCAGAAGCTGGTCTGTTTTCTGCTTTCTTTCCTCAGCAAGTACACGCATGGTCAGGATCGGCACTGCAATCAGAAACACAAAGGTCATGGCATTTAAAGTATATTCAAATTTCGGATAAGCAGCTGAAAGCTGGTACGCTGAAAAGTAAATACCTGCGATCAGCAACACAAAAAACATAAACAGGTAGCCGACCATGGAGGTCAGGTAGCTTTTCAGCTCTCTTTTATAAATAGCAAGCATGGTTTACTCTTCCCCCTTTTCTTCCTCAGATGCGGCAAAACTATCCTGTTTATCACCAGACAGTCCATTATCTGACACATCATTGGATACTTCGCCCGATTCATCAAACTCTTTTTCTTCAAGTCCATTATCATGGACAGTATCTTCGTTTTTCTCATTCAAATACTTCTCAGCATCTGCTGCCGTCTTAAAGAAAGATTTTCCGGATTTTTTTCCTGACGCATCTTTATCTTTTTTCTCGCTCTCTGTAAGTTCAAGGAAGATCTCCTCCAGAGAAACTTTCTTAGACTGCATTTCAAGGATCGGACAGCTGGCATTTACCATACTGTAGAACACTTTTTCACGCACATCCATATTCTCTTCTGTTCCCACTGTAATGGCATATACGCCTTCCTCCGGGCTTTTCTTTACCGTAACCTCTTTTACCCCTTCTACGGCCTCCAGAGCGGCTCTGATAGTGTCTTTCTGACCTTTTACAAGCAGATTCAGGTTGTTTGAGCCTGCTGCCAGTTTTCCCAGATTCTCAGGGGTATCGCTGGCTACCAGTTTTCCATGGGAAATGATCAGCACGTAGTCGCAAACGGCGCTGACTTCGGACAAAATATGGGAGCTAAGGATAACGGTGTGTTTCTGTTTCAGGCCTTTGATCAGATCGCGGATTTCGTTGATCTGTTTTGGGTCAAGACCGACAGTCGGCTCATCCAGAATGATGACTTCCGGGTAGCCAAGCACTGCCTGGGCGATTCCTACACGCTGTCTGTAACCTTTGGAAAGATTCTTGATCAGGCGGTTTTTCATGTCGGTGATCTTTACCATATCCATGATTTCTTCGATCATGGATGCTTTTTTATCTTTAGGAATTTTCTTCAGATCTGCTACGAATTTCAGATATTCCAGAACGGTCATATCAAAATAAAGAGGTGGCATTTCGGGTAGATATCCGATGCATTTTTTTGCCTCCTCAGGTTCTTCCAGAATATCATGACCATCTATGACTACTGTTCCCTCGGTGGATGCAATATAGCCGGTTATCATATTCATGGTCGTGGATTTTCCAGCACCGTTGGGGCCCAGGAAACCATAAATCTTGCCTTTCTCTATTTCAAAAGAAAGGTGGTCTACAGCGGTGTGATCGCCGTAGCGTTTTACCAGATTTTTTACTTCAATCAAGTTTCTTACCTCCTTCAAGTTGCAGATGCATGGCTTATCCCATGCATCTGTTTATGATTATTTTATGTGCAACCTGTGAGGAAATTTAGATAATTATGTGAGAAATATGTGATTATTTTGTGTTGGAAATGTGTCCCAAAATAAAATACATTCCGCAAAGTGGGGCATGCAGATTGCGGGAATGATTTTTCAAACACGCTCTAAGGCACGGGGATGTGGAATAGAAAAAAAATCAAAGACAGTTGCGAGGAAGCTGGAAATCCTATGCCAGAATATACGATTAAGTGTGAGGATATTATGGTTATGTTTAAGAGCTTGGTTAGTAGCTTGGTTAATCACACTAACCAAGCTACTAACCAAACTATTCCCAATGAAGACAATTCCATAGCAACTCGTATTTTGAAAGTGATTGAGACAGAACCTATGTTATCTCAGAAAAAAATCGCCGATATTATCGGAGAGAAATATAGTACGGATTTCTTCCTCTTTCAGGCCTAAAGTTATCTTAATATTAACATATATTCTACGCCAGCGGCTCCTTCGCCGGCAAGCCAGCCTTCCTGGGGTACTTTTTCGCGGTCGGTTTCATCTTCTTGATCACCACAAAAGAACGATCCATATCCGTGTCCATAAGTGGAAATTTCACTACATCCTGAACTTTTCCACCAAGGATTTTCACAGCATTTTCTGCCTGCGCAAGCTCTTCATCAATCTTGCCGGATTTATAAGAAATAAAGCTGCCACCTTCTTTTACAAAGGGGATACAATACTCGGAAAGGGTGCTTAAATTGGCTACTGCGCGGGAGACACAGAAGTCATATTTTTCTCTGTGTTCCTTCTGTTTCGCGTAGTCTTCGGCTCTTCCGTGAAGCGCTGTTACGTCTTTTAAACCAAGCATTTCGATTACTTCATTAAGGAAATTCACCCTTTTATTCAAAGAATCCAGAAGGGTGATTTTAAGCTCCGGAAAAGCAATTTTCAGCGGGATTCCAGGGAAACCAGCGCCGGTTCCGATATCGATCACGGACTTTCCCGCCAGCTTTTTCTGGTCAAAACTGCCTACTTTTACGATAGATAAACTGTCAAGAAAATGCTTTAAAATCACCTCGTTGTACTCGGTAATTGCAGTTAAATTCATTACCTTATTTTTCTCTACAAGGTACTCATAATAAGTGATAAACTGCTTCTTCTGCTCCTGGGACAGAGCAATTCCAAGCTCTTCAAGTCCTTTCTCAAAGAGGGTTAAATCATATTCCATAAACTTCTCCTTATACCTCAAACTACTTATTTTTTTACTTTCCAGTTGCTAATACACAGCGTTTTTGCAAGTAATATTCTTTAGCAGGTCATTTCAGGTGCGTTTTTAACGAAGGTGAAATCCACTGGTCAGGTCGACTTAGACAAGAGGTCTCTCCCAAGCGTCTTAGTCGTAGTTACCAGTTATTTCACCGTAGAGCGTGTTTGAAAAATCATTTCCGCAATCTGCACGCCCCACTTTGCGGGAGATTTTGCCCGAATTCGGTTGCCGTAGCCCGCTACGGCGCCCTTATCCGAACAAAATCTCCCACAAATTGTGACACACATCTTGCAGAAAGCCTTTTTCAAACACGCTCTAGTGCCCAACCGACCTGCGTGGAATATTACTTGCAGAAACGCGTCCGTTTAGTGACGCTCCTTCCCATACTGCTCCATATAAACCAGCAGCACCGAAATATCCGCCGGTGAAACACCGGAAATTCGGGATGCCTGTCCAATGGAAACAGGTCTGTAAAGTTCCAGTTTCTGCCGTGCCTCAATGCGCAGGCTCTTTACTTTCTCATAGTCCAGATCCTCTGGAATTTTCTTGGCTTCCAGCTTCTTAAACTGCTCTACCTGCTTCATCTGGCGGCGGATATAGCCGTCGTATTTAATATTAATGTTTACCTGCTCCTGCACATCCCAGGCAAGTTCAGGGCGGTTCTTATCAATAGGAGCCACCTCTGCATAGGAAAGCTCCGGTCTGCGGATCAGCTCTGCAAGACTGATTCCTGACTTAAGTGGTGTGCTTTCTTTGCTTTCCAGAAGGCTCTGAACTGCCTCTGTCATACCCACATTTGTATTCTCCACACGCTGGATTTCTTCCGCTATCAAGCGTTCTTTTTCCACTACTTTTGCATAGGTTTCGTCATCTACAAGACCTACCTCCCAGCCCTTTTTACGAAGTCTCAGATCCGCATTATCCTGACGGAGAAGTAGACGGTACTCGGCACGGCTGGTCATCATACGGTATGGCTCATGGTTCTCTTTTGTAACCAGATCATCAATGAGAACACCGATATAAGCCTCAGAACGATCCAGGATCAGCTGCTCTTTTCCCAGCACTTCCATGGCTGCATTGATACCAGCGATCAGTCCCTGGGCTGCTGCCTCCTCGTAACCTGAACTTCCATTAAACTGTCCGCCACTGAAAAGACCTTTAATTTTCTTAAACTCCAGCGTTGGATAAAGCTGTCTTGGGTTAATGCAATCGTACTCAATAGCATAAGCATTCTTCACAATTTTTGCATGCTCAAGGCCTGGTACGCTGTGGTACATTTCCTCCTGCACATCTTCCGGCAAAGAGCTGGACATACCGCCAATGTACATCTCATTTGTGTACATTCCCTCTGGCTCAATAAACACCTGATGTCTTTTTTTATCTGCAAAACGAACTACTTTATCCTCAATAGACGGGCAATAACGTGGACCAGTTCCCTCGATCATACCAGAATACAACGGGGAACGATCCAGATTGGCACGGATAATATCATGGGTAGTCTCATTGGTATAAGTCAGCCAGCAGGATTTCTGCTCGATCTGCACATCCTCCGGATCTGTGGAAAAAGAAAATGGCACTACTCTCTCATCCCCAAACTGCTCTTCCATCTTGCTGTAGTCGATGGTATTTCCTGCAATTCGGGCAGGTGTTCCAGTCTTGAAACGGAACATTTCAATTCCCAGTTCTTTCAGAGAATCAGTCAGATAATTGGCTGCCTGCAGTCCATTTGGACCTGTATAATTACTTACATCACCGTAAATACAGCGTGCTTTCAGATAAGTTCCAGTACACAAAACTACCGCCTTACAATGGTAGACAGCGCCGGAATACGTCTTCACACCTGTGATCTTGCCATCCTCTACCAGAAGCTTGGTAACCTCTCCCTGGCGGATGGTCAGGTTCTCCTGATTCTCCAACGTCTTTCTCATTTCATTACTGTAAGCCTGCTTATCAGCCTGAGCACGAAGGGAATGCACTGCCGGACCCTTGGAACAGTTCAGCATCTTAGACTGAATAAAAGTCTTGTCAATATTTTTTCCCATCTCTCCACCAAGAGCATCCAACTCACGGACCAGATGTCCCTTTGAACTACCGCCTACATTTGGGTTACAAGGCATCAGCGCAATACTCTCTGCGCTTACCGTAAACATGATCGTACTCAATCCCAGTCTCGCCCCAGCCAACGCTGCCTCACAGCCAGCATGTCCGGCACCGACCACTACTATGTCATAATTCTCCTCTAAATTTTTCATTTTTATCTCCTCTATAACACACTCATTCATATATTATCGCGTCCCTCTACCACTACTTACCCATACAAAACTTACTAAATATCTCATTCACCAGATCTTCCCCAACTTCTTCCCCGGTAATTTTCCCCAAGCTTCCATAAGCAGCCATCAGATCAATGGAAAAGAAGTCTTCCGGCATGCCATCCTCAATACTCTGTTTTACCATTGCAAGGCTGTCTGCTGCCTCTTCCAATGCCTCTTTGTGACGGGCATTTGTAATATAAACCTCATCGTTAAAGGAGATTTTCCCGCTGAAAAACATACTCTTAATGGTATCCGCCAGCTGGGCAATTCCAGTCTCCTCTTTCGCAGAAATCGGAATGAGAGGATGGTTGATTTTCTCCTTTAATGCCTCCATGCTCACAGCCGAAGCAAGATCTGTTTTATTGTACAGTACAATTGCTTTTCTGTCTTTCAGCATTTCAATGATTTCTTCATCATTTTCATCAAGCGGTGTAGAGCTGTCTACTACGTATAACACCAGATCTGCACCTTTTGCAACCTCCCGGGCTCTGGAAACACCGATTTTCTCCACCACATCCTCTGTCTCGCGGATGCCTGCCGTATCCACAATTTTCAGCGTAATTCCATGAAGAGTAATATACTCCTCCAGAATATCTCTTGTAGTACCCTCAATATCCGTTACAATGGCCTTATTTTCCCCTACAAGAAGGTTTAACAGGGAGGACTTACCTGCATTTGGCTTACCCACGATAACCGTCTCAATTCCTTCCCGGATGATCTTGCCATCTGTGGAGGTTTTCAACAACTCTTCAATGGATTTCTGCTCTTTTTCCACAATTCCATGTAATTTCTGTGGATATCCCTCCAGACTGATGTGCTCCGGATCATCCAGAGCAGACTCGATAAAAGCAATCTCGTAGATCAGGTCGCTTCGAATCTCCTTGATGGTCTTCTGTACAGAACCTTTCAGCTGACTCATGGAGCTTTTCAACGCATATTCATTTTTCGCCTGGATCACATCCATAACTGCCTCTGCCTGGGAAAGATCCAGCCTGCCATTTAAGAAGGCTCTCTTGGTAAACTCTCCGGGGCCAGCAATCTTGGCGCCGTTTTTCAAAACCGTTTCCAGAACCCGGTTCATGGCATAGACACCACCGTGACAATCAATCTCCACGGTATCTTCTCCTGTGAATGTTTTGGGTGCGCGCATGACCATGACCAGAACTTCATCCACAATTTCTTCCCCGTCATAGATATAACCATAATGAATGGTGTGGGTGGGCACTTCTTTAATTTTCTTTTTCCCGCCCTTGGAACGGTAAATGCGGGATATAACGTCCATGGCTTCCGGGCCGCTGATTCGGATGATTCCGATTCCCGAAGCACTCACAGCAGTAGATATCGCTGCAATCGTTGTATTCATGTGATTTCCTCCATGTAAATTACAATTCAAATTATAAACGTAACACATCTTATGATACCAGTGTCAAAAGGTCAAAAAGCCGTTCATGCTTGCACGAGGCGTTTGAACCTGAGACACGCCAAATATGAGAAAGCAGCGATTTACGTAATAAATCAGCGGATTTCGAATATTTGGAGGATTGTGGGAACAGCGTAGCTGGATCGCAATCCTGGGTATCAAATGAGTGGCAAAAGACTTTTTGACACTCCTATCATCTTATTTTATTATACAAAAAAAGTTACCCCAGGGAAAGATATTAAAACAAAAGCATAACGCTTCAGTTCTTCCATCTTTCACCTGGAATAACCTCTTATTCATTCTGCAAATCTTTTATAACACATTCAGATGTTTTATGCAAGATTTACCATCTTTTTAATTTTACAACCACATGACGATACGGCTCTTCGCCCTCGCTGACAGTCTCTACATACTTATTACCCTGAAGTGCTGAGTGAATGATTCTTCTCTCATATGGGTTCATCGGCTCAAGTACAACTGGCTTTCTGGTCTTCTTAACCTTGTAGGCAATTCCTCTTGCAAGATTCTCCAGAGTCTCTTTACGACGTCTGCGGTAATCTTCTGTATCGAGCTTTACTCTGATATAGTTTGCTTTGCCCTTATTTACAACAAGGCTTGTAAGATACTGAAGGGAGTCAAGGGTCTGTCCTCTCTTACCGATGAGAATTCCCATATCCTCTCCTTCAAAAGCAACTTCCAGACAACCGTCATTTGTGTTGTATTTGGAAGTGATCTCCACTTCACCAAGATTCATAGATGCAAATACGTCGCGAAGGAAAACAATTGCTCTCTCTTCCACTTCTTTGATCTCTACCGGATCTGTGATGATCTCAACAGGTTTGGACTGTTTCGGCTTCTCTTCTCTTGGCTCTTTCGGCATTTTTTCTTTTGCCGGTTTTTCTTTTACAGGACGCTCCTTAAAAGGTTTCTCCTTCGGCTGGCGCGGCTGTTTTTCTTTTGGCTCTTTAAAAGGCTTTGGCTCTTTCGCCTCTTTTACAGGTGCTTTTTCTTTCACCGGTTCACTCTTTGGTGCCGGTTTCTCAGCTTTTACAAAAGGTTTGGCAGGCTTTCTATTCTGCTCTTCCTTAATCGCATCCACTTTAACAGTATCAACGATTTCCTGTATCTCATCCTCTTCAGAAACTGTATTGATCTTGCGTGCTTTAATGATTGCCGGTTTGCTTCCGATGCCAAAAAATCCGGAACTACCTTCAGAAACCACTTCAATTTCCAGCTGATCACTGGAAACACCTAATTCGATGCACGCCTTGGTGATTGCTTCATTTTTCGTTTTTGCTGAAAACTGGATAAACTCCTCCATCTATGAAACCCTCCGTTCCCGACAACAATTACTTCTTCTTGTTTCTCTCGTCAAAATCCCTGACCATATTTGCTTTTGCTGTAATACTTCCAGGTTTTGCATTTCTTGCATTCTGGTAGGATTCCTCTACTTTTCTGGCTCTCTCTTCTGCGTTTGTGTTACTGGAACCTTTATCAATCTTGGTATTGATATTCTTAGTAGACTGGTTTGCCTGATTGGTGATCTTCTGCGGCGGAAGTCCTTCTTTCGTACGCTGTTTCTCCATCTTCTTCATGTTCTCGTTTACCAGATCATTGATATCCATCTTATCAAGATGACGATTGATAAACCACTGCTGAACACTTCTTACAACCGCACTTGCAATCCAGTAAATACCAAGACCTACCGGGAATGTGAAACAGAATACTGCTGACATAAGCGGCATAACCGTATTCATAGTCTTCATGGAAGCCTGCATCGTATCAACAGCTCCTTCAGCAGATGAAGTAGCCTGTGGCATAAGCTTATAGTTCAGTACCTGAGTCGCCCATGCAAGAATAGGAATCAGAAGTGCAGCGATTGCCAGTGCAATAGATGCTCCCTCAAAAGCAGCCTTAATGTAGTTCAGAGGCTGATCTGCAATGTTTAATCCACAGAAATTCTGCATTTTGGAAATTTCTGCAGACGTGGTGTTAATGGTATCTGCAAATCCCTTAAACTGATCCATTGATGCAAGATCTTTCCACTGAGATGGAGATAATGCATAAAGGAAATCGATGACAGAATTACTGGTCGCTTTTCCGTTATCCAGCGCCAGCTGTACACGAGTCATCTTATTGTCTGTGATAAAGCTCTGGATCAGGTCTGTGTAGCCACTTACGCTTGTGATCTGATCAACAAGGCCTGTGAAAACATTCTTTACACTGCCAACATAACCAGGAATTTTGTAAATAACCTGCCATAATGCCATCAGGACAGGAAACTGGATCAACAGCTGCACACAGCTGCCGGTAGGTGAAACACCGTATTTCTGATATACAAGCTGAGTTTCTTCCTGCATTTTCTGCACGGACGCCTGGTCTTTTTTATCTTTGTATTTCTTCTGTATCTTCTGAAGCTCAGGCTGCATAACAGAGCTTAACTTAGAAAACTTCTGCTGTTTAACCTGCAATGGTGTCATCAGTGCATAAATAATAATACTGAAGATAATGATACAAAGACCCAGGTTCTGAATACCCACCAGATCAAGAACTCTGTAAATCCCGTCCATGATCCAGCCCATAATAGAAGCAACCTGTCCAATAATCGGGACACTGCTCTTCGTTAATAAAATCATATCCAAGTTTGTTTCCTCCTAGGCTTTTTCGGTGTAACTATTCAATTGTCAAAGTTTGAGTTTTTGTGCTGAAAATCAGTTTAAAGTGTCATTTATTGTACACTATCTGTTTCAGTACAGTTTATGGCACAGGATCGTATCCTCCATGTGAAAAAGGATTGCAGCGCAAAATTCTCCACACTGCAAGAAGCCCGCCCTTTAACGCACCATATTTTTGAATTGCTTCTAAACCATATTGAGAACATGTGGGAATATAAGGACATTTTGTTCTCTTCATCGGCGATATATATTTCTGATAGAGACGAATCATATGAATCATGATATTCCTTGGACTAAATCTGCTCATGATAATTTCTCCTGCAAATCTGTTTCAATATTGCCGCTCCTTTACCAAACCAACAATACTGCCCAAATACCGTTTAATCTTCCACATGAAGCTCAGCCTCACGGCGGATCTTCATTCTGCCTGCAAGGTGCATAAGCGCACTCTCAATCTCCTGATAGGACTTGTCCTTTGCATTTGGTCTTGCGACCACTACAATGTCCAGTCCCTGACGGAAGGATCTTTCATTCAGGCGGTAGCTCTCTCGTATCAGTCTGGTGACTCTGTGGCGTACCACACTATTCCCAACTTTTTTACTTACAGATATTCCCAGACGATTCTCCATGTGCCTGTCATGGTTCTCAAGCACATACATCACCAGATACCGATTTGCCTGTGATGTTCCTTTTCGGTATACCCTTTGGAATTCGTTATTTTTCTTTAAGGAGTCTGAGTATTCCATCTGATTCTCCTTTATATGATATTGAAATAATTATTTCTGTATAGAAGAAAAGACCACAGTAACTGCGGTCTTAACGGTCTTAAGCAGATAACTGCTTTCTTCCTTTTAATCTTCTGGCAGCTAATACTTTACGTCCACCTTTTGTGCTCATACGAGCTCTGAAGCCATGGACTTTCGCTCTAGATCTTTTTTTCGGCTGAAATGTCATTTTCATAGGTAAAGCACCTCCTTTATCTATATGGAATTTAAAATTATTAACCTAATCAGAACATCATTTCAATTATATTCATAAATGGCATTCTCGTCAAGTAAAAATTCTTGCTTTCCTAGAATTTTTTATATCCACAAAGTTTTCCACACTGTGCATAACCTGTCATTTTGAAAAGGTTTACGTAACATTATCCACATTTTGTGGATAACTTGTGGATAACCTGGGGATTATCAGCAAAAATATCCACTTTTGGCTGTTGATTTTAACGCATATGTCACAAAAAACAGTATATTTCGAGGGGATTCGACAGTGGATAGAGTTATACACATAATTTTTCATTATTGAAACCCGCAAAACCATGTTATGGTAACCAGAATAGTTATCAACCTTTTTATCCACATTTATCCACACACAAAATGTTGATAACTTTCCAGTTTATTCACAAGATATCCCCCATTTTTTTCCTGGAATTTTTTTATTATCCACTGCAATTTTTTCAAATTATGGATGTTTTGTGGACAATTCTGCACTTTTCCCCAGTTGTTTTTCCTATTTTCACGTCCAGTACAACATTTTCCCACCCACATCCCCATCCTTTTACGACAATCCACAGCAGTTCTGATTTTTTCTCAGGATGTGCATACTTTTCCACATAAATTTCCTATATAAATAAGATTTTGTCGTTGCGAAAAGACAGGATTTATTATAATATATATAAGGATATTTATGTCCGTTTATCAAAATACCAGTAAAATTCCGGTATATTTAGCCTGCCACACCCTAATTTCCTGTTTCCAGCTGGTATTTTGATAAACGGACATGTCGCCGACGGACGGCATCATTTAATATAAGAAACAATCAGATGTGTACGGGAGGAAAAAATGAGCACAGTAATAGAAAAATGGGATGAAATCCTGGGAATTGTGAAAAAGGAGCACGATCTTTCCGATGTTCGATTCGACACATGGCTGAAACCCCTGAAGGTTTATGATGTCAGTGGAAATGTAGTTACCATCGTCGCTTCCGACCAGGTGCGATTAAGCTACATTAATAAGAATTACAAACTGCCTCTGCAGGTTACCATAAGCGAAGTTACCGGAATGACCGACTGCGAAGTGAAATTTATCCTTCCAGAAGACGTCCCGGCGAAGAAATCCATTTCCGACGCTGCGCCTGATCAGGACAACCGTTTTAAGGCCAGATGTGAAGAAGCAAATCTGAACCCCAAATATACATTCAATACTTTTATCGTGGGCAGCAACAACAAACTGGCTCAGGCTGCAGCCCTGGCAGTAGCGGAATCTCCGGGAAATACGTACAATCCGCTGTTTATCTATGGTGGTGCAGGACTTGGCAAGACCCATCTTATGCATTCCATCGCCCACTTTATTATTGAAAATGATGATAACAGTAAGGTTCTCTATGTTACAAGTGAAGAATTTACCAATGAGCTGATCGAGACCATCCGTAATGGAAATAACACCGCCATGAGTAAATTCCGCGAGAAATACCGTAACATTGATGTCCTTCTCATTGATGATATTCAGTTTATTATAGGAAAGGAATCCACGCAGGAGGAATTTTTCCACACCTTCAACAGCCTTTACAGTGCAAACAAACAGATTATCATATCTTCCGATAAACCGCCGAAGGATATGGAAATTCTGGATGAGCGTTTCCGTTCCAGATTCGAATGGGGACTGATCGTGGATATTACTCTGCCGGATTACGAGACCAGGATGGCCATTCTTCATAAAAAAGAAGACATGGACGGCTACAATGTAAGCGAAGATGTTATCAAATATATTGCAAATAATATCAAATCCAACATCCGTGAGCTGGAAGGTGCCTTCAATAAGGTAGTTGCTTATGCAAAACTGGAGAAAAAAGAGGTTACCCTTGAACTTGCCGAGCAGGCTCTGAAGGATATCGTCGCACCGAATGAAAATAAACAAATTACTGCAGACTACATTATTTCTATGGTAGCAGAGCATTTTAATGTAAGTACTGCCGATCTTTGTGGAAATAAAAGAAGTTCCAAGATCGTGATGCCAAGACAGGTGGCAATGTATCTTTGCCGTGAAATTCTGGCGATCCCGCTGAAAAATGTAGGACAGTATCTTGGAAATCGCGACCACACTACCGTTATGCACGGAGTAGAAAAGATCGAAAAGGAGCTCCAGAACAACGAACAGCTCCAGAACACCATCGATACATTAAAGAAAAAAATTAATCCACAAACTTAACACATTTTTTCCACATTTCATGTGTATAAGATGTTGACATTATGTGTATTAATGTGAATAACTTTTGGCAACAAAATCGCTTATGTGGTTTTACACAGGTTATTCACACTCTAAACCAATGCTTTTACACGAAGTTATCCATACCCGAAACCCTTTTATTCACTGGGCGGAAGTGAGTTTTTCACATATTCACACCCCCTACGGCGGATACGGCGGATATCTTCTTAAATATATTTAATGAAAAACCCATTTTCTCCAGAAAGGAAGTTATACACATTATGAAAATCATTTGCTCCAAAAGTAACTTGTTGAAGAGCGTCAGCATTTCCTTAAAAGCTGTACCATCCAAAACAACTATGCCAATTCTGGAATGTATTCTGATTGATGCAACAACAAATCAGATCAAATTTACTACTAATGACATGGAACTTGGAATCGAAACCATTGTCGAAGGTACTATAGAAGAAAAAGGAATGGTTGCCCTGAATGCGAAAATCTTTTACGAGATCATCAGAAGACTTCCAGACAACGATGTTACCATTAAAACTGATGAAAAATTCGCTGCAACTATCACCTGTGAGAAAGCAAAATTTAATATTCCTGGAAAATCAGGAGAAGATTTCGCATATCTTCCTATGATTGAAAGAGATGAACCATTAACTATCTCTCAATATACATTAAAGAATATGATTTATCAGACAATATTCTCAATTGCAGTCAACGATAACAACAAATTAATGACTGGTGAGCTGTTTGAAATTAAGGATAATTGTCTGAAAATTGTCTCTCTGGATGGACACCGTATTGCGATCCGCAAAATGCCTCTGAAGAAAGACTATTCAGACCGCAAGGTTGTAGTTCCAGGCAAGACTCTGAATGAGATCAGTAAGATCTTATCCGGAGAAATGGATGATGTAGTCAGCATTTTCTTCACAAACAATCATATTTTATTTGAATTTGACCAGACTATGGTAGTTTCACGTCTGATCGAGGGGGAATATTTCCGTATTGACCAGATGCTTTCCAGCGATTATGAGACCAAACTTTCCATTAACAAAAAAGAATTCCTGGATTGTATCGACCGTGCCACACTCCTTGTAAGAGAAGGAGATAAGAAACCGATCATTATCCACATTACAGATGGCAGCATGGAGCTGAAGATTGATTCTGCAATGGGTTCCATGAACGAGGATATTGATATTGAGAAAGAGGGTAAAGATATTCTGATCGGATTTAATCCCAAGTTTCTGATCGATGCACTGAAGGTTATTGATGATGAGACCATCGACATTTACCTAGTGAATCCGAAAGCACCTTGCTTTATCAGAGATGAGGAAGAAACTTACACGTATCTGATTCTTCCGGTTAACATAAATCAGAACCAGGCAAGATAATGACACTTGTCACAGAGAGAAACGTAACAGACAATTGGAAGAGGAATGGAAGTGAACACGGGCTGCAAATAATGGCTGGAGACAGTCTGGAAAACGAATTGCAGTCGTGATGCCAGAAGAGTGGAGGCAGAAAATTGGAAATCAGAATCAGAGATGAATTTATCAAACTTGGCCAGGCACTGAAACTTGCTGACCTTGTATCAGACGGCGTTGAGGCAAAATATGTGATCAACGACGGACTTGTAAAAGTAAATGGCGAAGTAGATACCAGAAGAGGCCGCAAGGTTTATGGCGGTGACGTTATTTCCTATAATGGCCAGGATGTGAAGGTTCTGTCCGGAAACGAGTAAAATGGCTTATATTGAATCCATAAAATTAAGCAATTTCAGAAATTACGAATCGCTGGAACTTTCTTTTGACAAAGGAACCAATATTTTTTATGGGGATAATGCCCAGGGAAAAACAAATATCCTGGAGTCTGTGTATCTGTGCGGAACCAGCAAATCCCATAAAGGAAGCAAAGACCGAGAGATTATCCGCTTTGAACAGGATGAAGCCCATATCCGCATGATGGTGGGAAAAGATTCCATGTCTTATAAGATTGACATGCACCTTCGGAAAAATAAGGCCAAGGGCGTGGCAATCAACGGGCTTCCCATAAAGAAGGCGAGAGAGCTTCTCGGTGTGGTGAATCTGGTTTTCTTTTCCCCGGAGGATCTGAATATTATCAAAAACGGTCCGGGAGAGCGACGAAGATTCATGGACGCGGAGCTTTGTCAGCTGGATAAACTATACCTCACAGATCTTGCCGGATACAATCATGTTCTGAATCAGAGAAATAAGCTGCTGAAGGATATGTATAAGCGACCGGATCTTGGAGCGACTCTGGATGTATGGGATATGCAGCTGGTAAATTATGGCCGTAAGATCATTGGCAAAAGAAGAGAATTTGTGGAGTCCCTTAATGAGATCATTAAGGAAATTCACAGAAATCTTACCGGCGGTATTGAGAATATAGAAGTGATATATGAACCAAGCGTGGAGAGTGAGGCTTTGGAAGAGAGCCTTTTCCGCAACAGAGACCGGGATCTTCGGATGAAAATGACTTCGTCCGGACCTCACAGGGATGACCTAATGGTGGCTGTGAACGGAATTGATATCCGCAAATATGGTTCGCAGGGGCAGCAGAGAACAGCAGCTCTTTCCCTGAAACTTTCGGAGATTTATCTGGTGGAGAAGATCATTCATGATAAACCAGTTCTGCTTCTGGACGATGTCCTTTCGGAGCTGGACAGCAGCCGTCAGAATTATCTTCTTGAGAGTATTCATGATATTCAGACCATGATCACCTGTACTGGTCTGGATGATTTTGTCAGTCATCAGTTTACAATCAATAAAGTGTTTCACGTTGTGGCGGGGCATGTGTATCAGCCGATGGGATGTCCTGCAGATAAATAAGCTTGCGAAGTAGTATGCGATATGCTAAACTGGCATTAACTATGGAAAGTTGGTGAAAAATTTGGACAAAGAGGAATTTCGGGTTAAACTTGAAGAGATTAACCATTTAGTAGAACAGAAGGACTATAAGGGAGCCATGAATGTTGTAGACAGCATTGACTGGCGCCGTGTGAAAAATGTTCGTACCCTTTGTGTGGTTGGTGAAATCTATGCTGCCAATAAACGCTATGAGGACAGCAAGGAAATTTTCCTGCTGGCTTATCACAGAGCCTCCATTGGTAAGAACATTCTTTATCGTCTTGTAGAAGTTTCCCTGAAGCTGGGACAGGTTTCCGAGGCAGTGGAATTTTATCAGGAGTACAGGGAAGTTGCGCCAAATGATAATACGCAGTACATCCTGAAATACAAGATCCTGAAAGTAAAAAAGGCTCCTCTTGCAGAGCAAATCAAGGTTCTGGAGGATTATAAGGAGAAAGAATTTACCGAAAAATGGTCTTACGAGCTTGCCAAACTGTACTATCAGGATGGTGACAAAGAGAAATGTCTGGAGCTTTGCAACGAGATCATTCTCTGGTTCAACGAGGGTAACTACGTGATGAAGGCTATGGACCTGAAACAGCGTATGGGTGCTCTTACCGGCGAGGAGAAAGAGCGGTATGAACAGCAGTTTGTACCGAAGCTTCTGAAACCTGAGGAAGCAGATACCATTAAGGAAGAAGAGAAAGCACCGGAAGCTGAGAACCAGGGAAGCGAATCTATTGAAAGTATTCAGATCAAGAGCGAGGATCTGGATGGCGTAGAGAGTCTTCAGGATAAAATTTCCAAAGGACTTCGTGACATCTTTGGAAGCCGTAAGATGGATGAAATGGAAGACAGCATTGTTTCCACTGAGCAGACGAAAGAGGTTCAGGAAGAAATGCTTCGTGATCCGGCTTCTGAGAAAGAATATGAAAGTGTACCGGAGCTGGAGCCTGAAACTGGCAAGGTGAAAGTGGAGAATACCAAGGAGACTGTTGCTGAAGAATCTGTGAATACAGCAGATGAGACTGCAGAGAAATCAGCGGAAGCAGTTTCAGAAGAAAATACAGAAGGTTTAGAGAATGCAGATCGTTCAGAGTCTGCAGAAGAGAAGAACGCATTTTCCACAGAAACAGAAACACCTGTTGAGAACCTGAAAATGCCTACACTGAATATTCCGGATTCTATGAAGAATATGGTACCGGAAGAGATTGAGGTTCCCAAGGCACCTGTACAGAATAACCTTTTCAGTGATGAGGCTGATGCTGCGGAGAAAATGAAAGACGAGAAACCTGCATTTGATTTTTCAAATTTCAATCTGGAGGATACGATTCTTGCTGCTGCTTCTGCACAGGGAATTGAGATTCCGGATGAGAAGGTAGATGAAGAGAAAGTTCAGGAAGAAAATAAAGAAATTGTAGAAGTCGCCAAAGAAATATCTACACAACCTCAGAAAGCTGTAAAAGAAGAAAAAGTAGAGAAGATTCCGGAAGAAGAGGAAGTTATCACTGAGGACGAGGAAGAAATCGAGCCAGAACCAGAACAGAAAAAGCCGGTTGTAGAACTTGAGGAAGAGGAATTCCTTTCCGAAGAGGATCTTCAGGCTGCTGAGGATGAGTTTATGAATGGTCCGGCAGGACATAAGGAGAAAGAAGAGCCTTCTGATGATTCCATGTCTGAGGATGAATTTATTGCCAAGCTTCTCAGAGAGAGCATTGGAGAAGAAGAGGATGAGGATATGCCTCCAGCTGCTGATGATGTGGTTGAAACGGAAGATGCAGCGGAAGAACCGGAAGATTCTGAGGACGAAAACTTTGATTTTGACGAGGATGAAGAGGAAGAAGAGTCTTCTGAATCTCTTTCCGAGGAAGAAGAACTGGAACAGTTTATTGATTCTATTCAGCCAAAGGATAAGAGAAATCCATCTGACATTGTGCCAAGAGAGAAATCACTTACCGATGATGAGAAGAAGCTGTTTACATATTTTGTAAAGGTTCCGGGAATGCGGGAACAGCTGATCAGTGCACTTTGCGATGTGCAGATGGCAGCGGCTGATAAGACCTCCAAGACTGGAAACGTGATCGTCATGGGTGGGAAAGAAACTGGTAAGACAAGACTGATCGCAAGTCTGATTCCGGCAATCTGTAAAGAGCTGAATCTGCCGGCTTCCAAGGTGGCTTATGTGTTTGCCGACCAGCTGAACGAGATGGATATTACGAAAGTGATCGGCAAGCTTAGCGGTGGTTTCCTTGTCATTGAGAATGCTAATCAACTGACACAGGAAACAGTGGATATTCTGGATAAGGCTATGGAGTTCCGCACAGACGGACTTACTGTGATTATTGAGGATGAGAAGATCGGAATGCGTAAGCTGATTGCAAGATTCCCGAAATTTGCCAAGAAGTTTACATCCATGATCAACATTCCGGTATTTACCAATGATGAACTTGTAAACTTTGCAAGAGTTTACACCAAGGAAAATGGTTACAAGATCGACCAGATGGGAATGCTTGCATTGTATAATCTGATCGGTGTGAACCAGAAAGAAGACCAGCCTATGAACATTGGCGCAGTTAAGGAAATGCTTGACGCAGCAATGGCGAAATCCCAGGGCGGACTTCTGAAGTTTAATAAGAAAAAGAGAGTAGACCGTGATGGATTTACGGTTCTTTATGAGAAAGATTTTGCAAAATAAGTAATAGGGGAATTGCAGACAGCTGCCCAGATTGTGTGATTTGCAGATAATGATTAAATAATTTAAAAGAAAGAGGAAATTAATATGACCAGACCTTATTTAGGAAATCCGAAATATACCATTGAAGTTCTTCAAAAGTATAATTTTGCTTTCCAGAAAAGGTTTGGTCAGAATTTTCTTATCGATACCCATGTTCTGGAAAAAATAATCGAGGCTTCCAAGATCACCAAGGATGATTTTGTTCTGGAAATCGGACCGGGTATTGGAACCATGACCCAGTATCTGGCTGAGGCAGCCAGAGAAGTGGTGGCTGTAGAGATTGATAAGACATTGATCCCGATTCTGGAAAATGATACTTTGAAAGACTGGGATAATGTGACTGTGATCAACGAGGATATCCTGAAAGTTGATATTGCGGCGCTGGCACAGGAGAAAAATGGGGGCAAGCCTATCAAGGTGGTTGCCAATCTGCCTTATTATATTACCACACCAATCATCATGGGACTTTTTGAAAACCATGTTCCCATTTCTTCAATCACCATTATGGTACAGAAGGAAGTGGCAGACAGAATGCAGGTTGGTCCTGGAACAAAGGATTACGGTGCTTTGTCTCTGGCTGTTCAGTATTATGCCAGACCGCAGATCATTGCGAATGTTCCGCCAAACTGTTTTATGCCAAGACCGAAGGTGGGAAGTGCTGTTATCCAGCTTGTGAGATATGAAGAGCCGCCAGTGCAGGTGGACAATGAGAAGCTGATGTTCAGGCTGATCCGGGCATCTTTTAATCAGAGAAGAAAAACATTGGTAAATGGACTGAAGAACTCCCAGGAGCTTGATTTTTCAAAAGAGGAAATTGAGAAAGCTATGGCAGAGACCGGAATTCCGGTAAATGTGAGAGGCGAAGCGCTTACTTTAGCAGAATTTGCTGATCTTGCAAACGCATTTAATAAATTGAGATAGATATCAAGAACGGGGCGTAAGCCCCGTTCTCGATATCTTCGGATTGCTTCGCAGCGTTGCGGCTCCCGTGATCCTTCACATGTTCGGAAATGATTTACTGCATAAATCTTATACAAATAAAAATCACCCGGTGGCTAGACGGGTGATTTTTATTTTGTCTCAAATATATTTTTTAAAAGGAAGGAGAGTCAATCACTTTTGGGTGACTGACATATGAAAAAGAAATTTTATAAAAATAATGTTGGCTGTTATTATTTTTATGATGTTAGTATATCGGGAAAGTTTGAAAGAATCGTGTTTATCTTATGAAAAATTAGTGAACGAATTTGAAAAGATTTGTAACTTCCTGGAAAAATGGGCTGTTTTTGGAGATTAGTTATAAAAAGATTATAAAGTTTTTAGATACATTTTACAAATAAAAGGAAAAGGTGTAGTATAATGGGCTGGAATCTGGAGGAAGATTTATTTCCGGTATTGATTAAATTTCAGAAGAAAATTACTTGATATGAGGAAATCAGATCATAAATATGACCAGATTCCAGCAGTTTGTGAACAGAATATTAACTATTGCTGGTCAGACCATGAACAGCAGCTATTTAATTGTTACTGGAGAGATTTGAACAGATGACATTTAATCGTTACTGGGCAAGTCTTGAACAGCAACATTCAATCAGGAGGTAATTATCATGATAAAAATGAAAAAATCAGCAGCACTTATCCTTGCAGGAGTTCTTGCATGTTCCATGCCGATGCCGGTTATGGCATCCAGTGATACAGAAGTAGTAGAAAGTCTTCTGGACAGTGGAATTGATTTTCTTGCTTCTGACCCTGGAAAAGCAGTAGACATTATTATGTATGCCAAGGATCTTGTAGACCAGCAGAACATCACAGATGACCAGGTACGAAGTGCTGTAACTCAGGCAGCAGACCATTTTGGGGTATCTCTTTCTGATTCAGAGGTAGATTCCCTTGTTTCTGTAGTACGCAAGGTTCTGGATGCAAAAATTGACGAAGATGCTCTTAGAAGCGATGTAAATTCTGTATACAGTAAGCTGCAGGATATGGGTGTTACAAAGGATGATGCCAAAGGTCTTGTGTCGAAGTTAATCGAATTTGTAAAAGGATTATTCGAATGAGAAATGTAAAATGTGCAAAATGTATAACTTTACCAAATTAAAGTAAAGATGCAAATGTGGTAAATTTATAAAAAAAGAGGAAAATGAAAGAAGAAATTGTGCAAATAAAACAAATGTTCATTATTCGTTAACAATTTGCATGTATTTTGTTCATAAGTATCTGATACTATATAATCAGTTCGAAAGAACATACACAGAAGACGTTGTAATGACACCATTACACATAAAATTTTTTCATAATAATCGCCCCGGCAGCTACTGCCGGGGCACTCCTCGTTTTAGAGCGTATTTGAAAAAGTATTCCTGCAATCTGCACGCTCTGGAGCGTGTTTGAAAAAGGTTTTTTGCAAGATGTGCGTCACAATTTTTGGGAAAATTTGTCTGAATATGCCGCTCTTTAAACGCCAGATATTACACTCTGACGCTTAAAGAGCGGTGTTTTTTCGAATGTACATTCCAAAATTTATTTGCAACGAATAAGCGGTGTGCTATAATGAAGCAAAAACAGGGGCAAAGGAGTCTAGGTCATGGCAGAGACAATGAAGGATTACGAAGCAGAACTTGAAGCTTCTTTTAAGAAAATTGAAGAAGGCGACATTCTCACAGGAACAGTTGTGAGTGTAGATGATAAAGAAATTATTGTAGATTTAAAATATTATGCAGAAGGTATTATCCCGGTAGAAGATTACAGTAGAGAGCCGGGCTTTAACGTTAAAGAAGAAGTACACCCTGGAGATGAAGTTTCCGCCACAGTCGTAAGAAAAGACGATGGAAACGGCAACATCCTTTTATCCAAAGTTGAAGCTACTGACGTCCTGGCTTGGGACAAATTAAAAGAGCTGAAAGCCTCCGGAGAGGTTCTTGATGTAGTGGTAAAAGGTGTAGTAAACGGCGGTGCAGTTGCTTATGTAGAAGGTGTGCGCGGCTTTATCCCGGCCTCCAAGCTGGCCTTGAATTACGTAGAAGACACCAACGAATATCTGAACAGACACATCCAGGTTCAGGTAATCGATGTCAATAAAGAGGACAAAAAACTGATTCTTTCTGCGAAAGAAATTTTAAGGGAAAAAGCAGAAGAGGAAAGAAAGAATAAAATTTCCAATATCCAGCCAGGCTTTGTAACAGAAGGAACTGTAGAGAGCCTTCAGCCATACGGCGCATTTGTAGATCTTGGAAACGGCGTATCCGGACTGGTACATATTTCCCAGATTTGCGAAAAGAGAATCCGTAAACCATCAGAAGTTCTTGCAGTTGGAGATAAGGTGAAAGTAAAAGTAACTGCAGTGAAAGATGGAAAACTGAGCCTGAGTATCAAAGAAGCAACTGATATGATGGCAAAAGAAGTGGAAGAAGAGAAAATAGAAATCCCACAGTCCGGAGAAGAGGCAACCACATCTCTGGGAGCTTTATTTGCAAATATTAAACTGAATTAATATAAAGTGCAGATTTGGACGATTAAGACAATCGCCCAAAATGAAAATCTTCTGTAGAGCGTGTTTGAAAAGTAGACCCGAAATAAAAAACTCTGTTTACAGATGAAAAGTGTGCAGAGGTCAGCTGAATTTTGGAAGGAAGAATGTGAATGAAGAATCAGAAAGTATTTGTAATGGGACATAAGAATCCGGATACGGATTCTATTTGTTCGGCAATTGCTTACGCAGATATCAAAAACAGAACCACCCAGACCAAGCGTTATATTCCAAGACGTGCCGGTCAGATCAATGAAGAGACCCAGTATGTACTGAATCGTTTTGGCGTACAGCCACCGGCTTATCTGGGAAATATCGGAACGCAGGTAAAAGATATGGATATCCGTCCAAAACCGGATGCAGACCGTACCATGTCCCTGAAAAATGCCTGGGATATGATGCAGAATAAAGGCATTGTGACCCTTCCCATCTGTAACAGCGAGGATGAGCTGGAGGGAATTGTAACAATCGGCGATATTGCTGATGTTTACATGGATACCAAGGACAGCTATCTTCTTTCAAATGCCAGAACTCAGTATAACAAGATCAGGGATACTCTTGACGGTGAAATCGTAGAAGGAAACGGTCACGGCTATTTTACCAAAGGGAAAATCCTTATTGGAACTGCTGATCCGGAGGTGATGAAGAACTATATCGAAGAAAATGATATGGTTATTCTTGGAAACCGTGAGGAAGATCAGTTAAAGGCAATAGAACTGAATGTAAGCTGCATTATTGTAGGAATGAGTATTCAGGTAAGTGAGAAGGTAATAAAGAAAGCTCAGGAGAGACAGATCATCATTATCTCTTCTCCATATGATACCTACACAATTGCCCGCATGATCAACCAGAGTATTCCGGTAAATTATGTGATGAAAAAAGATAATCTGGTAACTTTTAATACTGAAGATTTCACAGATGATATCCAGGATGTTATGATCAAGCACCGCCATCGTGCATTCCCTGTTATCAATAAGCGGGGAAAATGTGTGGGAACCATTTCCAGACGAAATTTCCTTGACATGCACAAGAAACAGGTAATTCTGGTAGATCATAATGAAAAAGACCAGGCTGTTGATAATATTGAGAAAGCAGAGATTCTGGAGATCATTGACCATCATAAGCTTGGTTCTCTGGAAACTATGAAGCCGATTAATTTCCGAAATGAGCCAGTTGGATGTACTGCGACAATCCTTTACCGGATTTATGACGAGCAGCGACTGGAGATTCCGCCTAAGATCGCAGGACTTCTCTGTGCAGCCATTATTTCCGATACCTTAATGTTCCGTTCCCCAACCTGCACCCAGCAGGACAAGATCGCAGCAAGTGCGCTTGCACTGATCGCGGACATTAAGATTGAAGATTTCGCAAGAGAAATGTTCAAGGCTGGAAGCAATCTGAAGGATAAAGCACCTGAAGAAATTTTCTATCAGGATTACAAGAAATTTATTGCAGAAGGAAATGTGGCTTTTGGTGTTGGACAGATCAGTTCCATGGACGAGGAAGAACTTCAGGAGATCAAAGTTCGCCTGAAACCATTTATGGTAAGCGAGTGCGGACGCCATGGAATTACCCGTGTTTACTTTATGTTAACCAATATTATGGACGAGTCCTCAGATGTAATTTATTACGGCGAGGGCAGCGAGGAAATGGGAAAAATCGCATTTCAGCAGGAACCGGAAGATAAGTGCTTCCACCTGAAAGGCGTGGTTTCCCGTAAGAAACAGATGATCCCGGCTATGATGGAAGCCGCACAGATCATGGCAAATGACTTTAACTGATGATAAAGATTTTCCCGGCAAAGAGGCTGTTAAAAGCTACTGCTCACAAAGTGAAAAGTAACGCAGAAGGTTCTTTGCACGGGAAATTTTCACATAAAAGAGGAGCAAAATATGGCAAAACAGACCTGGAAACCAGGCAATATGCTTTACCCGCTTCCTGCTGTGATGGTCAGCGTTACAGATGGCGAGGGTAATGATAATATAATAACAGTAGCGTGGGCTGGCACCGTGTGTACCAACCCGCCAATGGTAAGCATCTCCGTTCGTCCCACCAGATTTTCTTACGATATGATCTGCAAGACAAAGGAATTCGTTCTGAACCTTACCACAGAAGAGCTTGCATACGCCACCGATTATTGTGGCGTGCGGTCCGGCAGAGAGGTTGATAAATTCCAGGAGCTTCATCTTACAAAAGAAAAGGCGGATCATGTGAAGGCACCAATGATCGGCGAAGCTCCTGTAAATATTGAATGTAAAGTTAAGAAAATTGAGAAGCTTGGTTCTCATCACATGTTCCTTGCGGAAGTAGTTGCAGTGCATGCGGACGAAGCCTATATGGATAAAAATAATAAATTTCAGCTGAATCAGTCAAAACTGATGGTGTATTCCCATGGGGAATATCTTGGGCTTGGAAAGAAGTTGGGCACCTTTGGATATAGCGTAAAAAAAGGAAAAAAGCATAATCAGAAACTTAAAAATCACCCATTAAAAAAACGAACTCAGTAACAATTTTTTAATGTGATTGCAATAATGGCTCTTATGTGTTATTATTTAAAGGAGTATCGAATGAAAATGAATAATATAACATTAATTGGAATGCCCGGTGCAGGTAAAAGCACACTGGGCGTTGTTCTTGCGAAAATACTTGGATACGAATTTTTAGATTCAGACCTTTTAATACAAAAAGAAGAAAAAAGACGTCTTTATCAGATCATTGATGAAGAAGGAGAAGAAGGTTTCAAGACCATTGAGAATCGCGTAAATGCGTCGATTGATACAGAGAATACTGTAATTGCTACTGGGGGAAGTGTGGTATATTGCAGTGAAGCCATGGAACACTTGAAATCAATTGGGAAGGTAGTTTACCTCAGCCTTTCTCTGGAGTCTCTTGAGAAACGGCTTGGAAATCTTAAGAAGCGGGGAGTTCTTCTGAAAGAAGGACAGACCTTGAAGAGTTTATATGAGGAGCGAGTTCCCTTATACGAGAAATATGCAGACATTGTGGTAGATGAAGAAGGGAAAGATTTGGAAGCAAGTCTGCAGGCACTTTTGGAAACACTACAGACAGGGGTTATTAAGTAACTGTAGATCGTTACTATTCGCGGAATGTGTTACGATGAACGAAGTGAAAAGTAACTGTGAATCAGAGGAGGGCTGTCAGGTTATTGGAGAGAAATTGACAATAGCCTTTTTGGCTCGCGGAGTAAGAATAATAGAGGTGTATTATGGAACAGTATGTGATTAAAGGTGGAAATCCGCTTGTTGGTGAAGTAGAGATAGCAGGTGCAAAGAATGCAGCGCTGGCTATTTTATCAGCAGCCATTATGACGGATGAGACAATTCTCATCGAGAATCTGCCTGACGTCAGAGACATTAACGTTTTACTGGAGGCAATAGCTGGCATCGGAGCACAGGTTGACAGAATCAATAAATCAACTGTTAAGATCAATGGTTCTACCATTGGTGATGTAAGTGTAGATTATGAGTATATTAAGAAGATCCGTGCATCTTACTATCTTCTTGGTGCATTACTTGGCAAATATAAAAGAGCAGAAGTTCCTCTTCCAGGTGGCTGCAATATCGGAAGCCGTCCGATTGACCAGCATCTGAAAGGTTTCAGAGCCCTTGGTGCGAAAGTTGATATTCTTCATGGAGCCATTGTTGCCGAGGCATCTAATCTTCATGGAAGCCATATTTTCCTGGATGTAGTTTCTGTAGGAGCAACCATCAATATTATGATGGCAGCATCTCTTGCACCAGGACGTACGATTATTGAGAATGCTGCCAGAGAGCCACATGTAGTAGATGTTGCCAACTTCCTGAACAGCATGGGAGCCAATATCAAAGGTGCTGGTACAGATGTGATCCGTATCAAGGGTGTTGAGAAGCTTCACCGCACAGAGTATTCCATCATTCCGGACCAGATCGAGGCAGGAACCTTTATGTTCGCTGCAGCAGCTACCGGTGGGGATGTCACAGTTAAGAATGTAATTCCAAAGCATCTCGAAGCTACTACAGCTAAGCTTGAGGAAATCGGATGTGAAGTTCAGGAGTTTGATGATGCCGTACGTGTACGTGCAGTGGGCAGACTTCATCGCACTCATGTGAAGACCCTTCCATATCCGGGATATCCGACTGATATGCAGCCGCAGATTGCGGTTACCCTTGCACTTGCAGAGGGAACCAGCATCGTAACTGAGAGTATTTTTGAGAATCGCTTCAAATATGCCGATGAGCTTTCCAGAATGGGAGCCTGTATTAAGGTTGAAGGCAATTCCGCAATTATTGATGGCGTGAATAAGCTTACTGGTGCAAGAGTAAGTGCACCGGATCTTCGTGCTGGGGCAGCTCTTGTTATTGCAGGACTGGCAGCAGAGGGAATCACCATTGTGGATGATATTGTTTACATCCAGCGTGGCTATGAGAACTTCGAAGAGAAGCTTCGCAGCCTTGGCGCAGAGATCGAGAGAGTTTCCAGTGAGAAGGATATCCAGAAATTCCGCCTGCGTGTAGGGTGAATTGTTAATTTCAGATCGCAGCCTGACAGCCTTGATCTGTTGAGTATCAGATTTAATCTGGTGAAAAATAGTCATAAGACGTTAAATGTCTATTGACAATTATAAGCAATCAGTATATTGTATTGCTTGCAACAGGAAAACTGAAGAATAGCCTTTTATTCAGAGTGGTGGAGATACATAGGATCTATGAAGCCACGGCAACCCCTCGAAAGAGAGGAAGGTGCCAACCTGAGCGAGTGATCGAACAATAAGAGGATTGTTTATATAAAAAGTCATTTATAAGACAGTCCGCTTGTCCGGGCTGTTCTTTTTTTCGCGGAAAACATACAATGCAGCGATAGATATTAGCTGTTTTGGAAATTTTCGCTCCATCGAAGAAAGGGAAAAACAAAAGAATGGAAAACAAAGAAAAAATCTTATTTACTTCCGAATCTGTAACTGAAGGTCATCCGGATAAAATCTGTGATGCCATTTCTGATGCCATCCTGGATGCTCTGATCGCACAGGATCCGATGAGCCGTGTAGCCTGCGAGACTGCAACTACAACAGGTCTTGTTCTGGTTATGGGTGAGATCACTTCCAAGGCAAATATCGATATCCAGTCAATCGTAAGAGAGACAATCCGCGAGATTGGTTATACTCGTGGAAAATTCGGATTCGATGCTGATACATGTGCGGTAATCACAGCACTTGATAAACAGTCTGCTGATATTGCAATGGGTGTTGATAAAGCACTTGAGCAGAAAGAGAATCAGATGGATGAGGACGAGCTTGACTCTATTGGAGCTGGTGACCAGGGAATCCAGTTTGGTTATGCTTCCAACGAGACAGAAGAATACATGCCATACGCAATCAACATGGCACACAAACTTTCCCGTCAGCTGACAAAAGTCCGTAAAGATGGCACTCTGAAATATTTAAGACCAGATGGAAAAACTCAGGTAACAGTTGAGTATGATAAGAATGGAAAACCAAGCCGTATTGATGCAGTAGTTTGCTCCACTCAGCATGACCCGGATGTTACACAGGAGCAGATCCATGCGGACATCAAGAAATATGTATTTGATGAGATCATCCCGGCAGACATGGTAGATGAGGATACGAAATACTTTATCAACCCGACCGGACGTTTCGTTATTGGTGGACCAAACGGCGACAGCGGTCTTACAGGACGTAAGATCATTGTTGATACTTATGGCGGAACAGGACGTCACGGCGGCGGTGCCTTCTCCGGAAAAGACTGCACAAAGGTTGACCGTTCTGCAGCTTATGCAGCACGTTATGTTGCAAAGAACATTGTTGCAGCAGGTCTTGCTGACAAGTGCGAGATCCAGCTTTCCTATGCAATTGGTGTTGCACATCCGACTTCTATTCATGTAGAAACATTTGGCACAGGTAAAGTATCTGATGCGAAACTGGTAGAGATCATCCGTGAGAACTTTGACCTTCGTCCGGCTGGAATCATCAAAATGCTTGATCTCCGCCGCCCGATCTACAAACAGACTTCTGCATACGGACACTTTGGCCGTACAGATGTAGATCTTCCGTGGGAGCATCTGGACAAGGTTGATGATCTGAAGAAATATCTTGCGTAAAATTTGGTTAAAAGAAAATGGCTTGTATTGAAGCCTGCTTGAAAATTCCATATTAAAGTTAGAGCCTGGAAGAGACTGGTATATAGCAGAAGAAGTCTTTTCCAGGTTTTTTATGTTGAAAAACTGAATATTATAGAGCTATTTTTTATAGAAAATTAAGAGATGAAATCAGAGCTTTATGCTATAATCTATATAAATCCGGTGAAGCAGCTTCATACGACAGGGAAGCTGTTGAAAATTTCCGTAAAAAGAAGAAAAAGGATAGAACTGTTATGAAGCTAAAAACAAGAATCATTCTGGGATTCACCATGATCATTCTTATGCCTCTGCTTCTGTTTGCCGCCACTTTGTATGGATTCAGCCAGTCACAGGCGCAGAAAGCACAGGCAGTGACTGAGAGCGATGGAACAGTATATGATATTTCCATAACAGACTCAGCCGACAGTCAGGGCAGGGTACATGTAATGGCCAAGGATTTGTTTATCAGTGCGTTTGTAATCCTGATCTCCGTTGCTTTGGTAGTTGGTCTTTGGGTATATCGCAGCATTGCCGTTCCATTGGTTAAATTAAAAAAAGCGACGCAGAATATAAAAGAGGGCAACCTGGATTTCGTTCTGGATGTAGAAGGAAAAGACGAATTTTCTGAGCTCTGTCAGGATTTCGAGGAAATGCGCCGCCGTCTGAAAGAATCTACAG
This sequence comes from Ruminococcus sp. Marseille-P328, assembly GCF_964249465.1. Taxonomy (NCBI): domain Bacteria; kingdom Bacillati; phylum Bacillota; class Clostridia; order Eubacteriales; family Oscillospiraceae; genus Ruminococcus; species Ruminococcus sp. Marseille-P328. The sequence continues at coordinate 401,399 of NZ_CAXUBQ010000001.1, forward strand.
AAGAAAAAAGCCTTATAGAAAAAGAGAACAGAGAGCTGATCAGCAACATTTCCCATGATCTGAAAACTCCGATCACAGCAGTGAAAGGATATGTAGAGGGAATCATGGATGGAGTGGCAGATACCCCTGAGAAAATGGATCGCTATGTCCGCACCATCTACAACAAGACAAATGAGATGGATCATCTTATCAACGAGCTGACTTTTTATTCCAAAATCGATACCAACCGCATTCCTTATACTTTCAACAAACTAAATGTGGAAGATTATTTTGAAGATTGTTCAGAGGAAGTTGGTCTGGAACTTGAGACCAGGGGAATTGAGCTGGTTTATGCCAACTATGTGGAAAAAGATGTTATGGTAATTGCCGATGGGGAGCAGATCCGCCGTGTTATCCATAACATTATCAGCAACGCTATCAAATATATGGACAAGCCTAAAGGAATCATTCAAATCCGAATCAAGGATGTGGGTGATTTTATCCAGATTGAGATTGAGGACAATGGAAAAGGTATTGGTCCGAAGGATCTGCCTTATATTTTCGACCGTTTTTACCGTACAGATGTTTCACGAAATTCTTCCAAAGGCGGAAGCGGAATCGGTCTTTCCATTGTAAAGAAAATTCTGGAGGACCATGGGGGAAAGGTATGGGCCACAAGCCGTCTTGGAATCGGCACGATCATGTATTTTGTACTTAGAAAATACCAGGAGGTACCAATGAAATGAGCAGAATTCTGATCATTGAAGATGAAGAAGCAATTGCAGAGCTTGAGAAAGACTATCTGGAGCTCTCAGGATTTGAAGTTATAATCTGCAACAGAGGCGATCTGGGGCTTAATATGGCACTGAAAGAAGATTTTGACCTGATTATTCTGGATCTGATGCTGCCGGAGATAGACGGGTTTGAAATCTGCCGCCAGGTAAGAGAAGCTAAGAATACTCCGATCATTATGGTTTCCGCGAAGAAAGATGATATTGACAAGATCCGCGGTCTTGGACTTGGGGCTGACGATTACATGACCAAGCCATTTAGCCCAAGCGAGCTTGTTGCCAGAGTAAAGGCACATATGGATCGCTATAACCGTCTGATCGGCTCCACCACGCAAAAGAACGATATTATTGAGATTCGTGGAATCAAGATCGACAAGACTGCCCGCCGCGTCTGGGTAAATGGCGAGGAGAAAACTTTTACCACCAAGGAATTTGATCTGCTCACATTCCTGGCCCAGAATCCAAACAGAGTTTTTACAAAGGAAGAGCTTTTCAGGGAAATCTGGGATATGGAATCGGTAGGTGATATTGCCACAGTTACGGTTCATATCAAGAAAATCCGTGAGAAAATTGAGTATAATAATGCCAAGCCGCAGTATATCGAGACCATCTGGGGCGTGGGATACAGATTTAAAGTGTGATAATTTCTGAGAAAATTGAGAGGTAAGATGAGAAGACTATATAAAGAATTGGAGAACTACGGCAAATCCGACTTTTATCCTTTCCATATGCCTGGTCACAAGCGGAATAAGGCGTGCATAGAGGGGGATTTTCCTATTGAACGTGATATTACAGAAATAGACGGATTCGACGATCTGCATCATTCTGAGGGAATTTTACTTGAAGCGCAGAATGCCTTATCCAGAATGTACGGCACCAGGAAAAGTTTTTTCAGTGTCAACGGAAGTACGGCAGGAATTCTTACTGCCATTTCCGCATCTGTGAAAAAGGGTGGACAGATTCTGGTGGCCAGAAACTGTCACAAGGCTGTTTACCACGCAATTTACCTTCGGGAACTGGTTCCCACATATATTTATCCACAATCTGACAACGATTTGGGGATAAATGGTTCAATTTCCGTATCCCGTGTGGAAAGATATCTTGAGGAAAATCCGAAAATTGAAGCAGTCCTTATTACATCGCCTACTTATGATGGTGTGGTTTCAGATGTGCGCAAGATTGCGGAAACTGCCCACAAACATGGAATTCCGCTGATCGTGGATGAAGCCCACGGCGCTCATTTCAGATTCTCTGACTATTTTCCTGTTTCAGCAACAGATTTGGGAGCAGATGTGGTGATCCAGAGCTTTCACAAAACATTGCCGGCCATGACCCAGACTGCAGTGCTTCATCTGTGCAGTGAACGTGTAAGTGAGAAGCTGATCCGCAGATTTCTTGGAATTTATGAGACCAGCAGTCCGTCTTATATACTTATGTCCAGTCTGGATGCCTGTGTAGCGAAGCTGGAAAAAGACAGCGGACGATTATTTGATGAATTTACGGAAAATCTGGAAGCCGCCCGCAGACAGCTTGGTCAGCGCAGGTATATACGTCTGTTACAGACACCGGAAGAGACTGGGGAAGAAAAGGACGAACAGGGCACAACAGAAATATTTGATTATGACCGCTCTAAGCTGATTCTGTCCACATTGCACAGCAGTTTAAATGGTCCGGAACTTGCGGGAATCCTTCGAAAAAAATATCATTTGGAAGTTGAGATGACTACAGAGAATTATGTGCTTGCGCTGGCAGCAGTTGGAGACACCAGGGAAGGATTCCGGAGACTTTGCAAAGCTATAGAAGAAATCGACAGGCAGGAAGCTGAACTGGCAGAGAAGAGCAGGAATATAACAGAGAAAATAGCTGTTGGAAATTCAGATTATGTACCGGAAGTGGAAAGGCAGAATTGTGTTAAATGTAATTCTGAAGATTGTGAAAGATGTGACAAAAAGGATACCCGCAGCGATGGCTTGCGAAATGAAAAATATGCCTGCAAGTGTGGTCCTATGAAGCAGCTTATGTCCATTTCCAGGGCAATGGATGCCCCATCCCAGCTTTGTCTTCTGGAAGAAAGTGCAGGGAAAATTGCCGCAGAATTTGTATATCTTTATCCGCCGGGGATTCCCATTATTGTTCCAGGCGAACAGATTACTGGACTTTTTACAAGGAATGTGAGAAGATATATGGAACAGGGACTGAATCTTCACGGTCTTTGCGGAGAAAATAACGAAACAATAAGCGTAGTAAAGGAGCAGGCAGAGGTGTAACCCCTGCCTGATACATTATGGGAAAAATATTTTACATTATGGGAAAAAGCGCATCTGGTAAGGATCATATATATGCCAGGCTGGCAGCACATGAGGGATTGGGACTTAAGAAGCTGGTTCTTTATACGACCCGCCCAATCCGTGCAGAGGAAGAAAATGGCAAACAGTATTATTTCGTGGATGATAAAAAGCTGGAAGAATTTCGAGAAAGCGGAAATCTGATCGAGGCCAGAGCTTATCATACAATACATGGAATCTGGACTTATTTTACAGCAGATGACGGTCAGGTGGATTTGGAAAATGCTGACTATCTGGGAATCGGTACACTTGAATCTTATGTGAAAATGAGAGAATACTATGGAAAAGAGAATGTTTGTCCTGTTTATATCGAAGTGGAGGACGGAGAGCGTCTTGCAAGAGCATTGAAAAGAGAGCGTGGTCAGGAGATACCCCGCTATGAGGAAATGTGCAGAAGATTTCTTGCAGATCAGGAGGATTTTTCCGAAGAAAAAATTGCTGCTGCCGGGATTACGAGAAAATTCCAGAATGTTGATCTGGAGGAATGTGTAGAAGAAATTGCTGAATATATCAGACAGGCATAATGTGCATCGCGAAGCGCGTTACTGGTCACGGAGTGAACAGTAACACATTTTTTGTTGATAAGTGAATAAATTCACAAAAAACTATAGCATGATTTTGTCGTACATGATAGAATTAAAGGGTAAATACATTTAGAGTGTATTTGTACAAAATAAGCTATGCAGGGGTGCTGACCGCAGCCTTTGACAATAGCGAAAATGATAGGGTGAGGTGATTCCGATGTTAGGGTTTAACGACATTATAGGACATGAAGAGATAATCAGACATTTGAAGAATGCCATACAGACAGAGAAAGTGTCCCATTCGTATATTTTTACAGGTGACCCTGGTTCTGGAAAGAAATTGCTGGCAGGAACCTATGCGATGACATTGCAGTGTGAAGAGGGCGGTACGGAGCCTTGCGGACATTGTGATTCCTGCAAGAAGGCAATCGGTAAGAATCACCCGGATATCATTATGGTGACCCATGAGAAGCCAAATGTGATTACAATTGACGAAATCAGGGAACAGATTATCAATGATGTGGATATTAAGCCATACTGCAGCCCATACAAGATTTATATTGTGGCAAATGCAGAGCTGATGAATCCCCAGGCACAGAATGCTCTTCTGAAGACCATTGAAGAGCCGCCGGAATATGCAGTTATCATGCTTCTCACAAGCAATATTGATGCTCTGCTGCCGACCATTCGTTCCAGATGTGTACGTCTGGATCTGAAGGTTGTAGATGACGGTCTGGTAAAGAAGTACCTGATGGAGCATCTCCATATACCGGATTATCAGGCTGAGATCGATGCTTCCTATGCTCATGGCAGTATTGGCAGAGCGAAACAGGTAGCTACTTCCCAGGAGTTTGCAGATATGACCCAGAATGCACTCCGCATCCTGAAGAATGCAGACGGAATGGAAGTATATGAGCTTACAGAAGCAATCAAGGAGCTTTCCAATGACAAGCAGAACATCAGTGACTATCTGGATCTTTTCCAGTTCTGGTTCCGTGATGTACTGATGTTTAAGGCTACACGGGAAGTTGATAATCTTGTATTTAAGCAGGAAATAAATTATATAAGGGAACAGGCAAGCCAGCGTTCCTATGAGAACCTGGAGAAGATTCTGGATGCACTGGAGAAAACAAAAGTACGTCTTCGTGCCAATGTAAATACAGAACTTGCTCTTGAGCTTCTGTTCCTTACAATCAGGGAGAAATAGAATGGCAAAAGTAGTAGGCGTAAGATTTCGGAATGTAGGTAAGATCTATTACTTCAATCCGAAGAACTATAAAGTGAAACCGGGCGATCATGTAATTGTGGAGACTGCCCGCGGTGTTGAGTATGGAAAGGTGGTGCTTGCACCTAAGGATGTGGTGGATGACCAGGTGGTACATCCTTTGAAGGAAGTGCTTCGTGTGGCTACCAAAGACGATGATGAAAGAGAGAAGTATAACAGGGAGCGTGAGAGGGAAGCTTTCAAGATCTGCCAGAAGAAGATTCGCGAGCATGGACTTGAGATGAAGCTGATTGACGCAGAGTATACTTTTGATAACAATAAAGTGTTGTTTTACTTTACAGCAGACGGCAGAATTGATTTTCGCCAGCTGGTAAAGGATCTTGCATCTATTTTTAAGACAAGAATTGAACTTCGCCAGATTGGTGTAAGAGATGAAACAAAAATTCTTGGAGGAATCGGTATCTGCGGCAGATGTCTCTGCTGTCATACTTATCTTTCCGAGTTTGCACCTGTATCCATCCGAATGGCCAAGGAACAGAATCTCTCTCTGAACCAGACGAAGATTTCAGGTGTATGCGGAAGACTGATGTGCTGTCTGAAGAATGAGCAGGAGACCTATGAGGAGCTGAATCGCAGACTTCCGGGAATCGGAGATACGGTAACTACTCCAGACGGAATCCAGGGCAATGTACAGAGTGTAAATGTACTCCGCCAGCTTGTAAAGGTAGTAGTAGAAATTGGTGATGAGAAAGAAATTCAGGAATTCCCTGTAGGCGAACTGAAATTCCGTTCCAGAAAAAAGAAAGTAAAAGTCTCTGAACAGGAATTAAAGGAACTGAAGGATCTTGAAGATAAAAAGGGAGATTCCAAATTAGATGATTAATGATCTTGTGAAGGAGAATGAGCGGGTAGATGATCTGCAGAATGGCTATTATATCATTCAGGATCCCCGGAAATTCTGCTTCGGTATGGACGCTGTTCTTTTATCTGGGTTTGCCAGAGTGAAGAAGGGAGAGAAGGTTCTCGATATGGGAACGGGAACTGGTATTATTCCGGTACTCCTTGCTTCCAAGACTGTGGGAGAGCATTTCACAGGTCTGGAAATCCAGGAAGAGTGTGCTGAAATGGCAGCAAGAAGTGTGAAATACAATAACCTGGAGGACAGGGTCAGTATCAGACAAGGTGATATTAAGGAGGCTGTCAGTATTTTCGGGGCAGCTTCTTTTCATGTTGTCACCTGCAATCCGCCCTATATGATCGGGCAGCATGGACTGACCAATCCGCATATGCCAAAGGCAATCGCCCGACATGAGATCCTTTGTACTCTTGAGGATGTGGTAAGCCAGGCTTCGAAGCTTCTTGGAGACAGAGGACGTTTTTACATGGTACACAGACCGTTCAGACTGACAGAAATTATGCAGGTTTTGACGAAATATAAGCTGGAGCCTAAGCGTATGCAGCTTGTTTATCCATACATTGACAGGGAGCCTAATATGGTGCTCATAGAAGCCCTGAAAGGCGGCAATTCCCGGATTACTGTGGAAAGACCGCTGATCGTGTATGAGAAGCCGGGAGTCTATACAAAGGACATTCTGGAAATGTACGATATGATTTAAAAAGATCGCAAATAAAAAATGAAAAACAGATGATTGCAGAAGGGAGAAAAATATGAGTGGTAAATTATATCTATGTGCCACGCCAATCGGAAATCTGGAGGATATTACGCTTCGCGTGCTCCGTGTTCTGAAGGAAGTGGATCTGATCGCTGCGGAAGACACCCGCAACAGTATCAAGCTTCTCAATCATTTTGACATAAAAACTCCAATGACCAGTTACCATGAGTACAACAAAGTGGAGAAAGCCTACACCCTCATTGAGAAAATGCAGGAGGGTCTGAATGTGGCTCTGATCACAGATGCGGGAACACCTGGAATTTCTGACCCAGGGGAAGTATTGGCTGCTATGTGTTACGATGCCGGAATTGAAGTAACTTCGCTTCCAGGCCCGGCAGCATGCATCACGGCTCTTACCCTGTCCGGACTTTCCACCCGCAGATTTGCATTCGAGGCCTTTTTACCTCCGGATAAAAAAGAGAGGAAAGCCATTCTGGAAGAGTTGAAAAACGAAACCCGCACCATCATCCTTTATGAGGCACCCCATCACTTGGTTGGTACCCTGCAGGAATTGTACCAGGCTCTTGGAAACCGCAGAATGACTCTTTGCCGTGAGCTTACCAAGAAGTATGAAACGGCATTTCGGACAACAATCGAAGATCTGATTGCTTTTTACAAAGATCAGAAGCCCCTTGGAGAGTGTGTCCTGGTGATCGAGGGCAGAAGCCGAAAGGAAATGGAACAGGAGTCACAGGAATCCTGGAGAGACATCTCCATTGAGGAACATATGGCGATTTATGAGAATCAGGGGATCGCACGCAAAGAGGCAATGAAGATGGTTGCAAAGGATCGAGGTGTGACAAAAAGAGATATTTACCAGGCGCTTTTGCTGCAAAAATAGAGAAGAAACTGTTCTGGCAGGTGTTATTCCTGACAAGCAGACATATAGGGGGAGATAAGGCGTATTTTTGACGGATATCCGTTGAAAATACGCCGTTTTTTTTACATCTTGAAATGGCTTTTAACTGGCAAAAACGGGGATTTTGTGCTATAATAAATCTGTATTTTTATGCGCAAAAACAGGAATGAGATCTGGCAGCAGAAATGAGCCGTAAATTCCTGTAACTTTTTAATAGATCATAACAGGAGGAATATCATGGGCGAAACAAATACAGAATACGGAGCGGACCAAATCCAGATTCTGGAGGGTCTGGAAGCCGTACGTAAGAGACCTGGTATGTACATTGGAAGTACATCCAGCCGTGGTCTCCATCATCTTGTATACGAAATCGTGGACAATGCCGTAGATGAGGCACTGGCTGGTTACTGTACAGAAATAAATGTAGCGATCAATCCTGATAACTCCATCACAGTTGTAGACAATGGACGAGGCATTCCGGTAGGAATCAATCATAAAGCCGGCATTCCAGCTGTAGAGGTGGTATTTACCATTCTTCATGCCGGCGGTAAGTTTGGCGGTGGAGGATACAAGGTATCAGGAGGTCTTCACGGAGTAGGTGCATCCGTTGTTAATGCACTTTCTGAATGGCTTGAAGTATCAATCTGCAGAGATGGAAAGAGATATGAGCAGCGTTACGAGCGTGGTAAGACAATGTATCCGCTTAAGGAAGTTGGAGAATGTGGTGATTCTACCGGAACTACTGTTACTTTTCTCCCGGACAAGCAGATATTCGAGGAGACTGTATACGATTACGATATCCTGAAACAGCGTCTCCGTGAAATGGCTTTTCTTACCAAAGGTCTGAAGATCATTCTTACTGACAAGCGGGAAGGTATGGAAAGGGAGAAAACTTTCCACTATGAAGGTGGTATCCGTGAATTTGTAACTTATCTGAACAGAAGTAAAGAAGCTCTTTATCCGGAGATCATTTACTGCGAGGGTGAGAAGGACGGTGTGGCGGTTGAAGTTGCCATGCAGCACAATGATTCTTATACAGAGAATACTTACGGATTTGTAAACAATATTAATACTCCTGAAGGCGGTACCCATATTACTGGTTTCAGAAATGCCATTACAAACACATTTAACGATTACGCCAGAAAGAATAAGCTTCTCAAGGACAGCGAGCCAAACCTTTCCGGTGATGATATCCGAGAAGGCCTGACAGCCATTGTCAGCGTTAAAATTGGCAATCCGCAGTTTGAAGGCCAGACGAAGCAGAAACTTGGCAACAGTGAGGCCAGAGGAGCTGTAGACAGTGTTGTAAGCAAACAGCTGGAGATTTTTCTGGAACAGAATCCTGCTGTAGCCAAGGCAACCGTAGAGAAGTCTGTACTTGCCCAGAGAGCCAGAGAGGCAGCGCGTAAGGCCCGAGATCTTACCAGAAGGAAGTCTGCCCTTGACAGTATGTCCCTTCCAGGCAAGCTTGCCGATTGCTCGGACAAGAATCCGGAGAATTGCGAAATCTATATCGTAGAGGGTGATTCCGCGGGTGGCTCTGCGAAGACAGCTCGTAACCGTGCTACACAGGCTATCCTTCCTCTTCGTGGAAAAATACTGAACGTAGAGAAAGCCCGTCTGGACAAGATTTATGCAAACAAAGAGATCAAGGCTATGATCACAGCCTTTGGTACCGGTATTCATGATGATTTCGATATTTCCAAACTGAGATATCACAAGATCATCATTATGACTGATGCCGATGTTGACGGTGCCCACATTGCCACACTGCTTCTTACATTCCTGTACAGATTTATGCCGGAACTGATCAAGCAGGGCTATGTATATCTGGCACAGCCGCCGCTGTACAAGATCGAGAAGAACAAGAAGGTATGGTACGCTTATGATGACGATGAGCTGAACGCCATCCTTACAGAGATAGGACGAGACTCCAACAATAAGATCCAGCGTTACAAAGGTCTGGGAGAGATGGATGCAGAGCAGCTTTGGGAGACTACCATGGATCCGGAGAAGCGTATTCTTCTCCGCGTTACAATGGATGAGGCAGCTACCTCCGAAATTGACCTTGTATTTACCACACTTATGGGTGACAAGGTAGAACCAAGACGTGAATTTATCGAAGAGAATGCACGCTTTGTAAAGAATCTGGATATCTAGGGGAGATAGAACAATATGGATGACAAGATTTTTGACCAGGTCCATGATGTGGATCTGGAAAAAACCATGAAAGAATCTTACATCGAATATGCTATGAGCGTTATTGCTTCAAGAGCGCTTCCTGATGTAAGAGATGGTTTGAAACCGGTACAGCGTAGAGTGCTGTATTCTATGATCGAATTGAACAACGGTCCGGATAAGCCACATCGTAAATGTGCCCGTATCGTTGGTGATACCATGGGTAAGTATCATCCTCATGGTGACAGCTCTATTTACGGAGCACTTGTAAATATGGCACAGGACTGGTCTTTCCGCTATACTCTTGTTGACGGACATGGAAACTTCGGTTCTGTGGACGGCGACGGCGCAGCTGCCATGCGATACACTGAGGCCCGCCTGAGCAAAATTTCCATGGAGATGCTTGCTGACATTAATAAAGATACTGTAGACTTCCAGCCAAACTTTGATGAAACTGAGAGAGAGCCAAAGGTGCTTCCTTCCAGGTTCCCGAACCTGCTGGTCAATGGTACTACAGGTATTGCTGTTGGTATGGCTACCAATATTCCGCCTCACAATCTTCGTGAGGTTATTAATGCTGTTGTAAAAATTATTGACAATACCATCGAGGAGCAGAGAGAAACCACAATTGAAGAGCTTCTTGACGTTGTAAAAGGTCCGGATTTCCCTACAGGAGCTACTATTCTCGGAAGAAGGGGAATCGAGGAGGCATACCGCACAGGCCGCGGAAAGATCCGTGTACGTGCAGTATCAAATATTGAGACCTTACCAAATGGAAAATCACGTATTATCGTTACGGAGCTTCCCTATCTGGTAAATAAAGCCCGGCTGATCGAGAAGATCGCAGAGCTTGTCCGTGATAAAAAGATTGATGGAATTACTGACCTGAATGATCATTCCAGCCGTGAGGGAATGCGTATTTGTATTGACCTGCGTAAAGATGCCAATGCAAATGTTGTTCTGAATCAGCTGTACAAGCATACCCAGCTGCAGGATACTTTTGGCGTTATCATGCTTTGTGTGGTACCTCAGGGCGACAGCCTTGTACCAAAGGTACTGAATCTGAAAGAGCTTCTGGAGCATTATCTGGCTCATCAGGAGGACGTTGTTACCAGAAGAACCAAATATGATCTGAATAAAGCACAGGAACGTGCCCACATTTTGGAAGGCTTGCTGAAAGCCCTGGATAATATCGACGAAGTTATCAGAATCATTCGTGCTGCCCGCAATGTTCAGATTGCGAAGCAGGAATTGATGGACAGATTTGAACTGACGGATGTGCAGGCTCAGGCTATTGTAGATATGCGTCTGAGAGCTCTCACCGGTTTGGAAAGAGAGAAGCTGGAAGCAGAATATGCAGAATTAGAAGAGAAGATCCGCAAATTCCTGGCAATTCTTGCAGACAGAAATCTCCTTCTTCGTGTTGTAAGGGAAGAAATCCTCGCAATCGCTGACAAATACGGCGATGAGAGAAGAACTGCCATCGGATATGATGTCTATGATCTTTCCACAGAAGATCTGATTCCAAGGGAAAATACTGTCATTACTATGACAAAACTTGGTTATATCAAGAGAATGACTGTAGATAATTTCCGCAGCCAGAACAGAGGCGGACGTGGAATCAAGGGAATGCAGACCATAGATGACGATTATATCGAAGAACTGCTTATGACTACTACTCACCATTATCTGATGTTCTTTACCAATACAGGACGTGTATACAGACTAAAAGCATACGAGATCCCTGAGGCAGGAAGAACTGCAAGAGGTACTGCAATTGTCAATCTTCTGCAGCTTATGCCAGGTGAGCGCATTACATCTGTTATTCCTATGCGTAAATTCGAAGAAGGCAAGTATCTGGTTATGGCAACTAAGGCTGGTCTTGTGAAGAAGACACCTATGGAAGAATATGCAAATGTACGTAAGACAGGTCTTGTGGCAATCACACTTCGTGATGATGATGAGCTTATTGAAGTTAAGGCTACAGACGATACAAAAGATATTATGCTTGTGACGAAAGACGGTATGTGCATCCGTTTCAAGGAGACTGATGTAAGAAGTACCGGAAGAAGCTCCATGGGTGTTCGGGGTATGAATCTTGATCCTGGAGATGAAGTTGTGGCAATGCAGCTGAATTCTCAGGGAGATTACCTGCTTGTAGTATCTGAAAATGGTATGGGCAAACGTACTGCTATGAGTGAATTTACCTGCCAGAACCGTGGCGGTAAGGGTGTGAAGTGTTACAAGATCACCGAGAAAACCGGTAATGTGATTGGTGCTAAAGCTGTCAATGAAGAAAACGAGATTATGATGATCACTACAGAAGGAATCATTATTCGTATTACCTGTGCTGGAATTTCTATTCTTGGAAGAATCACTTCCGGAGTGAAGCTGATCAATCTGGATGAGGGTGTAACAGTGGCAAGTCTTGCCAAGGTTCGCGAGAAAGCAGAGGGAAATACGGAGAACGGCAGCAGTGAGGAGCCGACTGAGGAGACTGAGGAAGTTTTTGAAGAAGAGGATTCACAGGATACAAATGATGCAGAATAAAGGAATCTGTGAAGTATGAAAAAAAGAACCAGAATTTTAATCCTGGGTATTGCCATGATGTTTATCATGGCAATGTCCGGATGCGGCGTAAATCATAAATCGCCGGAGGGAGTAGTGGAAGCCCTCATAAAGAATTATGTAAGCGGAAGTGAGAAGAAGGTGAAGCAGTGTTATTCTCAGGAAAAGGATACCAATGAACTTCTGCAGAATGAGATTGATGCTACTTTGAAATATTTTGCTGCTCATAATCCAACAAAAGTAAAGGTGGAACAGTGCGATATTCTTTCCGAAAACGGTGACTATACTTACGTGTACATTATTTACAATCTGGTATTGGAAAATGACCAGGAGTATCCATGCGTAGGAACCTATATGACGGAGAAAAAAGATGGTAAATACTATGTAATGTCACCTTCCGAGATCACAGATGATCTGCGGAATCAGGCTGCGGATGACTATGCCAAGTTTATGACTGCAGATTCTTATAAGACTTATACGAAAGCATACAATGTATTTATCAAAAAGAACCCGGGGTATGAGGAGAAAATTGCAAATAAGCTGGATGCAGAGTAGAAGGGAGGCTGCTGCAGGATGATTGAATCTTGCAGTGGCCCTTTTTCATATCGTGATTTGATATGGAACCGAAAAATATTTTTATCGCACTGGGGAGTTTTGCATAGAGGAAAGGAGCTTGGAAATGAAAAGAATCATTGTAATGGTACTGAAGAATATTATATTCGTACCATATTATTGGATCATGCTGAACTGGTATGCTGCGCATGTGGATAAATACACAGAGGAACAGCGCTATGCCATGTTGAAAAAAATTGACCATGCAGCTAATCGTGGAGGAAATCTTCATATAGACGGCCATGGAGTAGAAAATATACCTTCGCAAAATGGGTTTATGTTTTATCCGAATCACCAGGGATTGTATGACGTGCTTGCCATAATGGAGGTCTGCCCGGTACCTTTTTCAGTAGTTGCAAAGAAGGAAGTTGGAAATGTACCGTTTTTGAAGCAGGTATTTTCATGTATGAAGGCATTTTTGATTGACAGGGAAGATATTAAACAATCTATGCAGGTGATCATTAATGTAACGAAAGAAGTAAAAGCAGGAAGAAATTATCTTATTTTTGCAGAAGGGACCAGAAGCAAAAATGGAAACCATCCTCAGGAATTTAAAGGCGGAAGTTTTAAGGCCGCTATGAAAGCAAAATGTCCGATTGTACCGGTTGCATTGATTGATTCTTATAAAGCATTTGATACCGGTTCTGCAAAAATGCTGAATGTTCAGGTGTATTTCCTGAAGCCCATGGAATATGAAGAATATAAAGATATGAAATCAACTGAGATTGCCGCAGAGGTAAAAAGAAGAATTGAAGAGACTATCCGGGCAAATGAAAATAAATAAAAAATAAAAAACTTAAAAAAGATGTTGACAAGAAGTGATCTTTTAAGTATAATAACAAATGCGCTACGAAAGATGCGCAACTCCACAATTTAACATTGGTTAAGTAGTTCGGAGACTGGAGAAGTACTCAAGAGGCCGAAGAGGTGCCCCTGCTAAGGGTATAGGTCGTTAACGCGGCGCGAGGGTTCAAATCCCTCCTTCTCCGCTTTTGATTTTTTGAAATTTTAAAATTAAAAAATCAAAAAAGTGGTTGACAAAGCTTTCTGCTTGTGGTAAAGTAGACAAGTCGTCAATAAAGACAAAAAACTTCATCAAAAAAGTTTTGAAAAAAACTTAAAAAAGTTCTTGACAAACAAAAAGAGATGAGGTAAAATAAACAAGCTGTCGCAAAGAGATGACAGCGAAACAACCTTGATAACTAAACAGTGAAACACATACGATTCTCGAAAATTCTTAACGAATCATCATTCAAAAGAATGAACTTTTTATAACAGTAATGACGAGAGATAACTAAGCTAGTTGGTTGTCTTGAGTACATCAAACACTTTATCAGAGAGTTTGATCCTGGCTCAGGATGAACGCTGGCGGCGTGCTTAACACATGCAAGTCGAACGGGAAATATTTTATTGAAACTTCGGTTGATTTAATTTATTTCTAGTGGCGGACGGGTGAGTAACGCGTGGGTAACCTGCCTTATACTGGGGGATAACAGCCAGAAATGACTGCTAATACCGCATAAGCGCACAGAACCGCATGGTTCGGTGTGAAAAACTCCGGTGGTATAAGATGGACCCGCGTTGGATTAGCTAGTTGGCAGGGCAGCGGCCTACCAAGGCGA